>NZ_DATDBG010000046.1:0-26114 GCF_036524955.1 Streptomyces sp. | reverse complement strand
GATCTCCGGACCCGACCACCAGTCGAGGAGCACCCATGGCGGCGACGACCGTCCCCGAGCAAACGACCAAGCGCCACGCCGGGCGCCCGTCCGACCGTCCGGGCGGTGCGGCCCGCACCGGCATGAGCCGCACGGTGCGGCAGAACCTCCAGGCCCACGGTTTCCTGATCGGCGCCGTGCTGTGCTTTCTGGTGTTCTCGTGGTACCCGATGGTCCGCGAATTCATCATGAGCTTCCAGCAGACCAAGCGCGGTGTGACCAGTTGGGTCGGCTTCAGGAACCTGGACCGGGTGTACCACGACCCCTATTTCTGGACCGCCTGGAAGAACACCGCCCAGTTCACGCTGTATGCCCTGGTGATCGGTTTCGCGGTGCCGTTCGTGGTGGCCGTCGTACTCAACGAACTGCGGCACGCGCAGGCTTATCTGCGCATTCTGGTGTATCTCCCGGTGATGCTCCCGCCGGTGGCCGGCGTGCTGCTCTTCAAGTACTTCTACAACCCGGAGTACGGGCTGTTCAACCACGTTCTGAGCTCCCTCCACCTGCCCACCTCGCAGTGGCTGGACTCGTCCCACACCGCCATGATCTCGGTGGTCGTCGCGGCCACCTGGATGAATATGGGCAGCGCCACCCTGATCTACCTGGCGGCCCTGCAGAACATCCCCGGTGAGCTGTACGAGGCAGCCGACCTGGACGGCGCGGGCCTGTGGGGCAAGATCTGGCACGTCACGATCCCGCAGACCCGTATGGTGCTCTCGCTCATGCTGCTGCTCCAGATCGTGGCCACCATGCAGGAATTCACCAACGTCTATCTGCTCACCGGCGGAAACGGCCCGGAGAACTCCACCATGACGGTCGTGTACATGGTCTACCAGTACGCGTTCCGCTACAACGACTTCGGCAGCGCCGCGGCCCTGGGACTCTTCCTGCTGCTGGTGCTCGCGGTGTTCTCCGGTGTCTGCACACGGCTGAGCCGGAACGCCGACTAGAAGGGAGCACGGATCATGTCAGCGTTCACCTCGCAGCGGCACCGGACCCTGATATCGTCGGCCACGCTCAGCCGCCGCACAGGGAAAATCGCCTACTGGACCGTACTGACCCTCGTCGTCGTCCTGTTCACCCTGGTATTCCTCGGCCCGCTGTCCTGGATGGCGTCCGGCGGTTTCAAATCCGCCCAGGAAGTGGTCGCCAATCCCCCGTCGCTCATTCCCGAGCACCCCAGGGCGGGCAACTACTCCACCGCGTGGAGCCAGCTCAAGATCGCCCGGCTGCTGTTCAACACCCTGTACTACGCGTTCGGGGCGCTCGCCTTCCAGCTCGTCTTCGACGTGGCCGCCGCTTACGCCCTCTCCAAGCTGCGCCCGGTGCTGGGCAAGCTGATCCTCGGCGCGATGCTGGCCACGCTGATGATCCCGGCGGCGGTGCTGATCGTGCCGCAGTACATGACGGTGCTCGACCTGCCGGTGCTGCACGTCAACCTCATCGGCACCCCGTGGGCGATCTGGCTGCCCACGGTCGCCAACGGCTTCAACATCTTTCTGCTCAAGCGGTTCTTCGACTCGATCCCCGAGGACCTGTTGGCCGCCGCGGCGATCGACGGCGCCGGGCCGCTGCGCACCCTGTGGGCGATCGTGCTGCCGATGTCGCGCCCGATCCTCGGCGTGGTGTCGATCTTCGCCGTGGTCAACGTCTGGAAGGACTTCCTCTGGCCGATGCTGGTGGAGCCCGACCCGAAGAAGCAGCCGATCAACATCGGCATCAACTCGCTCTCGCAGGGTGTGCCGCAGAACGTGCTCATCGCCGCGCTCGCCATCTCCGCGGTGCCCACCCTGCTGATCTTCCTGCTCTTCCAGCGCAACATCATGTCCGGTCTGACCGCGGGCGGCCTCAAGGGCTGAGCCTCCGGCACCGGCGCCGCGCGCTCCGTACCGCACCACCCCCGCGGTACTCCGCCGCACGCTCTCCCGCCCGCATCCCCGCAGCACTCCGCCGCCGGCTCTTCCGCCCGCATCCCCGCGTCCGGAGCCGGCGGCGGGGTCCCACCTGCCCGAAAGGACGTTGACGTGGCAGACGCCCCTCATTCCCAGGCCGACGAAAGCGCCGACGAGAAATCCGAGGAGAACTCCGACGAGAAATCCGACCAAAACTGGTGGCGCGACGCGGTCATCTACCAGGTCTATCCGCGGAGCTTCGCCGACAGCAACGGCGACGGAACCGGTGACCTCGCCGGGGTGCGCTCCCGGCTGCCGTACCTGGCCGAGCTGGGCGTCGACGCCCTCTGGTTCAACCCCTGGTACCCCTCCCCGATGGCCGACGGCGGCTACGACGTCGCCGACTACCGCGACATCGACCCGGTCTTCGGCACCCTCGCCGAGGCCGAGAAGCTGATCTCCGAGGCCCTGGCGCTGGGCATCAGGACGATCGTCGACATCGTGCCGAACCACGTCTCGGCCGCCCACCCGTGGTTCCGCGAGGCGCTGGCGGCCGGCCCCGGCAGCCCCGCCAGGGAACGGTTCTGGTTCCGCCCCGGGCGCGGCGAGCACGGCGAACTGCCGCCCAACAACTGGCCGTCCCAGTTCGGCGGCCCCGCGTGGACCCGGACCACGGACCCCGACGGCACGCCCGGCGACTGGTTCCTCAACCTCTTCGACTCCGAGCAGCCCGACCTCAACTGGAGCCATCCCGACGTGCGGGCCGAGCACGAGGACGTGCTGCGGTTCTGGTTCGACCGCGGCGCGGGCGGCGTACGGATCGACTCCGCCGCGCTGGTCACCAAGGACCCGGCGCTGCCCGACCTCAGCGACGACCCGGCGGCCCCGCACCCGTATGTGGACCGCGACGACCTGCACGACATCTACCGCGGCTGGCGGCGGATCGCCGACTCCTACCCCGGCGCGCGCATCCTGGTCGGCGAGGTGTGGATGCCGGACGCGGAGCGCCTCGCCCGCTACCTGCGGCCCGACGAGATGCACACCGCGTTCAACTTCGACTTCCTGGCCTGCCCGTGGGAGCCGGCGCGGCTGCGGACGTCCATCGACACGACACTGGCCGCGCACCAACCGGTGGGCGCGCCCGCCACGTGGGTGCTGTGCAATCACGACGTGACGCGTACAGTCACGCGGTACGGCCGGGCGGACACCGGGTTCGGCTTCGCGGCGAAGGCCTTCGGCATACCGACCGACCCCGGGGTCGGCACCCGCAGGGCGCGGGCGGCGGCGCTGCTCACGCTGGCGCTGCCCGGTTCGGTCTACCTCTACCAGGGGGAGGAGCTGGGGCTGCCGGAGGTGGAGGACATCCCGGCCGAACGGCTCCAGGACCCGATGTACCTGCGGTCCGGCGGTACGGACCCGGGACGCGACGGCTGCCGCGTACCGCTTCCGTGGGCGGGAGCCGCGCCCCCCTTCGGCTTCAGCCCGGAGGGCTCCGCCGAGCCGTGGCTGCCGCAGCCGGCGGACTGGGCGGACCGTACGGCCGAGGCCCAGGCCGCCGACCCGGGCTCCATGCTCGCGCTCTACCGCGCGGCGCTGCGGCTGCGCCGAGCCGCGCGGGGCCCCGGCGACGGGCCGCTCACCTGGCTCCCCTCCGCCCCGGAGGTCCTCGCCTTCCGCCGTACGTCTTCGTTCCTGTGCGTCGTGAACCTGGGCGGCGCCCCGGCGGAGCTGCCCCCGCACCGCGACCTCCTCCTGGCCTCCGGCCCCCTTCCGGAAGGACGGCTCCCCCAGGACACGGCGGTCTGGCTGCGGAGCGCCCCGTAGGGGCGCGGGGAACCGCGCGACCGGGCCCCACCGGCCGGCCCTTCGGACATGACCGGGAGGAGCTCGGGCGGGTCCCGGCCCGAGCCGGGGCCGCGGGCGGCGTGGCTGAGCTCGCGGTTCCCCGCGCCCCTGAAGCCGCACACCCACGTGACGAGGCGCACCCCCCATCGCGTCGGAATGACGATTACACTGACACCGTGCCTCAACTACGCCTCGCACTGAATCAGATCGACTCGACCGTCGGAGACATCCAAGGGAACTGCGAGTCCGTGGTGCGCTGGACCCGGCACGCCGCCGGGCACGGCGCCCACCTCGTCGCGTTCCCCGAGATGATGCTGACCGGGTACCCCGTGGAGGACCTGGCGCTGCGCGCATCGTTCGTGAAGGCGAGCCGCACCGCCCTCGTGGACCTCGCGCGGCGGCTGGCCGGCGAGGGCCTGGGTGACGTGCCCGTGGTCGTCGGCTACCTCGGCCGCAGCGAGAACGCGCAGCCCCGGTACGGTCAGCCGGCCGGCGCCCCGCAGAACTGCGCCGCGGTGCTGTACCGCGGCGAGGTCGCGCTGCGCTTCGCCAAGCACCACCTGCCGAACTACGGCGTGTTCGACGAGTTCCGGTACTTCGTGCCCGGCTACACCATGCCGGTGATCCGGGTGCGCGGCGTGGACGTCGCGCTGGCGATCTGCGAGGACCTCTGGCAGGACGGCGGCCGGGTGCCCGCCGCGAGGACCGCGGGCGCCGGCCTGCTGCTGTCGGTGAACGCGTCGCCGTACGAGCGGGACAAGGACGACACCCGGCTCGAACTGGTCCGCAAGCGCGCCCAGGAGGCGGGCTGCACGCTGGCGTATCTGGCCATGGTCGGCGGCCAGGACGAGCTGGTCTTCGACGGCGACTCGATCGTGGTCTCCGAGCGCGGTGAGGTGATCGCACGCTCCCCGCAGTTCGCCGAGGAGTGCCTGCTGCTCGACCTGGAGCTGCCGGCCGCCGCCGGGCTGGTGCCGTCCGGGCAGGTGGACGACGGCCTGGAGATCCAGCATGTGACCCTCTCGGAAGAGCCCGTGGCGCGTTACGAGCCGCAGTTCACCGGCGGCGAGGCCGAGCGGCTGGGCGACGAGGCGGAGATCTACGGGGCGCTGGTGACGGGCCTGCGCGCCTATGTGGAGAAGAACGGCTTCCGCTCGGTGCTGATCGGCCTGTCCGGCGGTATCGACTCGGCCCTGGTCGCGGCCATCGCCTGCGACGCGGTCGGCCCGGACCACGTGTACGGCATATCGATGCCGTCGGCCTACTCCTCGGACCACTCCAGGAGCGACGCGGCGGAGCTGGCCCGCCGTACCGGACTGCACTTCCGTACCGTGTCGATCGCCCCGATGTTCGACGCGTACATGGCCGGGCTGCGGCTGTCCGGGCTGGCCGAGGAGAACCTCCAGTCGCGGCTGCGCGGGGTGACCCTGATGGGCGTCTCCAACCAGGAGGGCCACATCGTGCTCGCGCCGGGCAACAAGAGCGAGCTGGCGGTGGGCTATTCGACGCTGTACGGCGACTCGGTCGGCGCGTACGGCCCGATCAAGGACGTCTACAAGAGCACGGTCTTCCGGCTGGCCCGCTGGCGCAACGCGGCGGCCGAGGAGAGGGGCGAGACCCCGCCGATCCCGGAGAACTCGATCCTCAAACCGCCCAGCGCCGAGCTGCGTCCCGGCCAGGTCGACACCGACTCGCTGCCGGACTACGACCTCCTCGACCGGGTGCTGGAACTGTACGTGGACCGCGATCTCGGCCGGGAGGAGATCGTCGCGGCGGGCTACGAACCGGAGGTGGTGACCCGCATCCTCAAGCTCACCGACACCGCCGAGTACAAGCGCCGCCAGTACCCGCCGGGCACCAAGATCTCCGCGAAGGGCTTCGGCAAGGACCGCCGGCTGCCGATCACCAACCGGTGGCGCGAGGGCGAGGGGTCGTGACACCGCGAGGGTCGTGACACCGCGAAGACCGCGGCACCGCGAGGGTCGTGACACCGCGGGTGCTCGCGACACCCCCGCGATCTACGGCAGTTGGAGGCGGGCGGCGACCGGCAGGTGGTCGCTGCCGGTCCGCGGCAGGGTCCACGACGACGTCGGCTCGATGCCCTTGACCATGATCTGGTCGATCCTGGCCAGCGGGAAGTCCGCGGGCCAGCTGAAGCCCATGCCGTTGCCCGCCGCGCCCTGGGTGGAGCGCATCTGCGAGGTGACCGACGCCAGCGCCCGGTCGTTCATGGTGCCGTTGAGGTCGCCGAGCAGCACCACGCTGCCCACCCGCTCGGCCGCGATGGCCTGCCCGAGCGCGTCGGCGGCGTGGTCCCGCTGTCCCGCGGTGAACCCGGCGTTGAACTTCACCCGCACCGACGGCAGGTGCGCCACGTAGACCGCCACCTCCCCGTGCGGCGTGCTGACCACGGCGCGCATTGCCCGGGTCCAGCCCATCCTGATGTCCACCGGACGCACCCCGTGGAGCGGGTACTTGCTCCACAGCCCGACCGTGCCCTGCACCGAGTGGTACGGGTACACCGCCGCGAGATCCCGCGCGTAACGCGTCACCCGGCTCTCCGGCAGCTCCTCCAGGGCGACCAGGTCGGCGCCGGCCGCGACGACGTCCCGGACGGTGCCGTCCGGGTCGGGGTTGTCGGCGTTGACGTTGTGGCTGAGCACCGTGAGGTCGCCGCCCGCCGCCGACTTGTCGGTGAGCAGTCCGCCGAAGAGGTTGAGCCAGATCACCGTCGGCAGCAGCAGGGCGATCAGCGCGGTCGCCGAGCGCCGTACCACCGCGAGCGCCAGCAGTACCGGAACCGCCAGGCCCAGCCAGGGCAGGAAGGTCTCCAGCAGGCTGCCGAGGTTGACGATGCGGTTGGGGACCTCGGCGTGGAAGAAGAGCAGCAGCGCCAGCACGAGGGCGAGCGCGGCGACCACGATGCCGCGCCGCCACATGCCCTCCGGCCGCCACCAGCGCCGGAACCGGGCGGTGAATGCGGCGGTGGACCGGGCGCGGGCCCCGGAGGCAGGCGCGGGGTCGGGCGTGGCGTCGCCGTCGGTGGTCGCGTCCGTGCTGCTCTGCGCTTGGGTCATGGGGGATCCTCGCTGCCTTGCCGGGTGCTCAGGGCCTGTCGTGCGGATCTTGCCGGGCTCGCGGGTCTGGCACACGCGTCTGCCGGGTTGTCCTGATCCGGCCTGATCCACACGGCGGGCCCTAGCCGACCCTATGGGATCGGTAAGGGAATCGACGGGCTGCGGGGGGTGGCGGTTCCGCGCGGCGGCGCCGTTCAGGTGAGCTGTGACAGGACATTCATACTCAGCCCGTCAGCCGCGCGGGCGCATGCCCGCCGGAAGGGTGTCCACGGACCGTTCGGCCGGGGCCGCGGCAAAAGAAGGCCGGCCCTTTCCGGACGCTGCCCGGCATGCCAGCATGGAGACGGTCCGGGGACGCCGTGAGGGCGCCTCGAGATTGACATGAAGGAGCCGTCACCATGACGCAACTTCCGGCTGCCCAGCAGCCTGCCGCCGGCGCGGACCCCAGGGCGCTGTACGGAGGCACCGGCACCCGCCGTATCACGGTCCGCGACCTCGCCGCCGCCAAGGAGCGCGGCGAGAAGTGGCCGATGCTCACCGCGTACGACGCGATGACCGCGTCCGTCTTCGACGAGGCGGGCATCCCGGTGCTGCTGGTCGGCGACTCGATGGGCAACTGTCACCTAGGCTTCGACTCCACCGTCCCGGTCACCATGGACCACATGACGATGCTGTCGGCGGCCGTCGTACGCGGCACCCGCCGCGCGCTGGTCGTCGGTGACCTGACCTTCGGCTCGTACCAGGAGGGCCCGGTGCAGGCGCTGCGCAGCGCCACCCGGCTGGTCAAGGAGGCCGGGGTCGGGGCGGTCAAGCTGGAGGGCGGCGAGCGCTCGCTCGCCCAGACCGAGACCCTGGTCCAGGCCGGCATCCCGGTCATGTCGCACCTGGGCCTGACCCCGCAGTCCGTGCACACCCTGGGCTACCGGGTGCAGGGACGCGGCGACGAGGCCGCCCACCGGCTGGTCAGGGACGCCAAGGCGGCGCAGGACGCGGGTGCCTTCGCGGTGGTGCTGGAACTCGTCCCGGCCGAGGTGGCCGCCGAGGTCACCCGCTCGCTGACCGTCCCCACCATCGGCATCGGCGCGGGACCCGACACCGACGCGCAGGTCCTGGTGTGGACCGACATGGCCGGGATGACCGGCGGCAAGGTGCCGCGGTTCACCAAGCAGTACGCGAACCTGCGGCAGACCCTCGGTGACGCGGCCAGGGCGTTCGCGGGCGAGGTGGCCGGCGGGGCGTTCCCGGCGGAGGAGCACACCTTCCACTGACGGCGCGGGCAAGCGCGCCCCCGGGGAAAGGGGGCGCGCGAACGCGCGGGGGCCGTACGGCGGTGCACCGCGCCCGCCGGTCCGGGCGGGAGGCGCGCCGGGCCCGGGACAGCCTTGAGACATCCGGCCGCCGTTTCCGTATGTGTTGGTCGAGCGCCGCAGAAGCGGCGGCCACCACACCCACGGGAAGCCCTATGACCTGCACTTCGCGCGGCTCGTCCGCCGCGGCCGGCGGCGGCCGCGGGTCGTGACGTCCCGGCCCGCGGCCCCCGAACTCGACCGGCGGCGGCCGGTAGGGCAGGATGCGGCCGTGGACGGACCACCGAAGGGACCTCCGGGACCGGCAGGACCGGTCCCGGAGGAGGAGCTGATGCGGGCGCTCTACCGCGAGCACGCCGGCGCCCTCTTCGCTTACGTGCTGCGGCTGGTCGCCGGTGACCGCTACCTCGCCGAGGACGTCGTACAGGAGACGCTGCTGCGGGCCTGGAAGAGCGCGTCCCGGCTCGATCCGGCCGCGCGCAGCCTGCGGCCGTGGCTGGTGACGGTGGCCCGGCGGATCGTGATCGACAGCCACCGCGGCCGTCAGTCACGGCCCCAGGAGACCTCCGCCGCGATCCTGGAACAACTACCGGCCCAGGACGAGTTGGACCGTTCGCTGCGGCTGATGACGATTTCGGACGCGCTCCAGGACCTGTCGGCCGCGCATCGCGAGGCCCTGGTCGAAACGTACTTCCGGGGTCGTACCGTCACCGAGGCGGCCGAAGAACTCGGGCTGCCGCCGGGCACCGTGCGATCCCGGGTGTTCTACGCGCTGCGCGCCCTGCGGAACGCGCTGGAGGAGAGAGGGGTGACCACTTCATGACACCCCATGTGGACGTGGGCGCCTACCTGCTCGGGGCGCTGGACGACGCGGAGATGACCCGGTTCGAGGAGCACCTGGCCGAGTGCGAGAGCTGCGGCCGGGACCTGGACGAGCTCAGCGGCGTACTCCCGGTCCTTGACGAACTGCGCGCGGACGGCATCGGCTACGTGGAGCCGCCCAGCGGCGACGCGATGCTGGAACGGCTGCTCGTCCAGGTGACCGGTGAACGGCGCCGCCGCAAACGGCGCCGGCTGGCCGCGGTGGCGGCTGCCGCGGTGCTGGCGGTCGGCGGCCCGACCGTCGCCGTACTGGCCGCCCAGGACGGCGGCGGCTCCCCCGTCGCCACACCCACCATCGCCGCCGACCGCCACACGGCCTCCAACCCGGCCACAGGCGCCTCCGCGGTCGTGGGCGTCGCCGACAGGGGCTGGGGCAGCGCCATCGACCTCCGCCTCACCGGGGTCCACGGCCCGCTCACGTGCAGCCTTGTCGCGGTCGGCCACGACGGCCGCCGCCAGACCGTCGCCACCTGGTCCGTGCCCTACGCCGGTTACGGCACCGACGCCCAGCCCATCCCCCTCACCGTCCACGGAGCGGCCGGCCTGCGCGAGAAGGAGATCGACCGCTTCGACGTATGGACCACGGACGGAAGGCTGCTGGTGAGCGTGCCGGCCTAGGCCTGTCTGACACATCCCGCCTGCCCCGCGGCGCCCGGCACGCCCGCTCGCCGCGTTGTCGGGACCGTCCCATCAGGCCCGCTACGCCCACTGCGCCCACCGCGAGGGCGGCCCTCCGCCGTGCGACGCACCGCGCCGGACACCGCGAGCCCCGCCCCGCGGGCGGACGGCACCATGCGTCAGACCGGCCCTGGTGCCGCGTCGGCTGCGTCGGCTGCGTTCTCAGGGTTGGCCCCGTCGCGGCGCCCGGCACGGCACCCGGCCACCTTGCCGCACCGACCGAGCAGGTCTGCCACGAGGCCGGTCCGGCGCCTCCACGCCGACCGGGCACCGCTCCCTGACGGGCAATCCCCGACCGACGCGGCACTGGGTTCAGTTGTGTGGTTCCTGCCGGGACGGCGGTCAGGCGGGCACCTGGTCGGGGCGGAGTTCCAGCTCCCGTGGCAGGGCGAACTGCTGGTGCTCCCGCGCGGCCGTGACCGTCCGCACCCCGGTGAAGCCGGCTTCGCGCAGCCGCCGGTGGACGTTCCTGACGCAGTACTCGGGAGCCGAGGCCCCGGCGGACACGCCGACCGTGGAGACGCCGGCCAGCCAGGAGTCCTCGATGTCGTGCTCGTCGTCGATGAGATGGGCGGCGGCGACTCCGCCGGCGAGGGCGACGTCCACCATGGAACGGGAGTTGTGGGAGTTGCGGGAGCCGATCACCAGCACGAGTTCGGCCTCGGCGGCGAGTTGCCGGATCGCGGCCTGGCGGTTCTGCACCGCGTAGCAGATGTCGTCGCTCGGCGGGTCCTGGAGCAGCGGGAAGCGGTCCCGGAGCCGGGCCGCGACGGCGAACGCCTCGTCCACGGCCAGGGTGGTCTGTGCCAGCCAGACCACTTTCGCCGGGTCGGCGACCCGCAGGTGTGAGACGTCGTCGTGCAGGCCGACCACCTGGACCCGGCCGCGCGCCTCGCCGACCGTGCCGACCACCTCCTCGTGCCCCTCCTCACCGATCAGCAGGATGTCGAACCCCTCGGCCGCGAACCTGCGGGCCTCCATGTGGACCTTCCTGACCAGCGGGCAGGTGGCGTCGATAGTGCGCAGCCCCCTGGCCGCGGCGGCATCGTGGACCTCCGGTGCGACGCCGTGCGCGGAGAACACCACGACCGCGCCTTCCGGGACCTCCTCGGTCTCCTCGACGAACACCGCACCTGCCTGCTGGAGCCGTTCGACCACGTGCCGGTTGTGGACGATCTGTTTGCGGACGTAGACCGGGGCGCCGTACAGCTCCAGGGCCTTCTCCACGGCGGCGATGGCTCGGTCGACGCCGGCACAGAAAGCGCGGGGTTCGGCAAGGAGAACAGTTCTCATGAGCATCTTCCTGGGAGTGACGACAGCCTGCGGCCGGTTCTCCGCCGAACAGTGTCGTGACCGGGGTTCCGCCATCGCGGAAGCAGGGAGCGGACGCGCTGACCGCACGACAACGGAACGGGCGGCGCAGTACGGGTCGAGGAGGCCGGGCTCGCTGATCCCTTCCCTGGATGTCCGGGGCCCGTTGGCTGACCCGTATTCCAGCAGCGAACGATGTCCGCCAATCGGCCATTTCATGTCTGCTTTGTTGCTGATATTGGCTGAATACTGTCTGGTGTTGTGCGGCAAGATCCGAGGGGGCTCTGGTGCCTGTGGTGCTCGCCGCCCGGCTCGGACCGCCGGGTACTCAGGCCGTCCGCGGCCGGCAGCTCACCCACCCCGGCGCGATCGGGACCGTGAGGGGAACGCCACCCGGCTGCGCGTACGCCGCGTCGCCCCCGGAGGACCAGGTGTTTCAACCCATCGGGTGACACCCGGCGACGTTCGGCGGAGGCAGGGCACGGGGAGACACGAAGGGAGCTTTCACCCATAACGGGGCACGGCCCCCGTACCGCACCAGAAACGAGGACGGCCATGGCACCCGTACCGAACGGCGTCTACGCGATCACCCACCCCTACGAGCAGCTCATGACGCTGCTGGGCGGGTCCGACAGACCCGGAGCCCAGGTGGTGATCCTGAACCCGACCGGCGACCCGGGCGAGCAGGAGTGGGAGGTGACGGGGTCGAGCAACGGCAACGTGACCATCAAGAACCTGCGCAGCCAGACGTACCTCGGCTACAACGGCGACCCCGACATGAACGAAATCCTCGGTGGATACGCCGAGCCCCGGGAGTGGCGGCTTCAGCAGTCCGCGGAGCCGAACACCTTCCACGTCGTCGTCCCCGGCGGACCGGTCGACGGGACCGAACTGGCCGCGGACAGCAGCCTGCTGCGGATCTTCCCGCCGCTCACCGCCCTGCGACCGCTGCAGGTCAACGACGTGCGCCAGGCCTGGCGGTTCGAGATCCACGAGTAGCAGCCCCCGCGACCGGCGTACCGCCGACCCGGCCGATACGCCGCCGATATATCGATATCGGCGGCGTATCGGTGCTGTGTCAGTGGTGCCCGGCATGGTGGTGAGCATGACGACGCGACTGACCGACGGCGGTGGGACCGCCGCCGTCGAGGTGCGGGGTCTGGTCAAGCACTACGGCGGGACCAAGGCCCTCGACGGGGTGGACCTCGATGTGCGCCAGGGCACGGTGCTCGGCGTGCTCGGCCCGAACGGGGCCGGGAAGACCACGCTCGTGCGGGTGCTGTCCACGCTGGTGAAGCCGGACGCCGGCAGTGCCCGGGTGGCGGGGTACGACGTACTGCGGCAGCCCCGGCAGTTGCGCCGGGTGATCGGGCTGACCGGGCAGTACGCCTCGGTGGACGAGAAGCTGTCCGGCCGGGAGAACCTCTACATGATCGGGCGGCTGCTCGACCTGTCCCGCAAGGACGCCAGGGCCCGGGCGGACGAGCTGCTGGAGCGTTTCTCGCTGACCGAGGCCGCCAGACGGCCGGCCATGCAGTACTCCGGCGGTATGCGCCGCCGCCTCGACCTGGCGGCGAGCATGATCGGCCGCCCCGCGGTGCTCTACCTGGACGAGCCGACCACCGGCCTGGACCCCCGTACCCGCAACGAGGTGTGGGAGGAGGTGCGGTCGATGGTCACCGACGGCGCGACCGTGCTGCTCACCACCCAGTACATGGAGGAGGCCGAGAAGCTGGCCCACGAGCTGACGGTCATCGACCGCGGCCGGGTCATCGCTGGCGGCCGGGTGGACGAGCTGAAGGCCAGGATCGGCGGACGCACCCTGCAGATCCGGCCGTCCGAGCCCGCCTACGCCGCGGCGATGGCCGCCGCGGTCAGCGAGGCGGGCCTCGGCGGGGTGGCGGGCGCGCAGGCCGACCCGGCGGAGGGCCTGGTGAGCGTGCCGATCCGCAGCGACGGGCAACTGACGGCCGTGGTGGCCCTGCTGGGCGCCCGCGGCTTCGGCATCGCGCACATCGGCACGCATCTGCCCGGCCTGGACGAGGTGTTCCTGGCCATCACCGGCCAGAAGGCGACCCGCGACCCCGTTCCCGTATCCCAGGACGCCCAGGACGCCCAGGACGCCCAGGACGCTCAGGACGCCCAGGACGCCGCGAACGCCCACGACGGCACCCCCGGCACCCCCGGCGACAAGAAGCACGAAGTGGAGGTCGCGGCGTGAGCGCGGCCACGGCGACGATCAGCGCCCCCTCGAAAACCGCCACGGCCGCGGACGGCCGGATCAGCCCGCGGAGCAACCTCCGGCACATCGGCGCCCTCGCCCGCCGCAACATGCTCCAGATCAAGCAGGACCCGGAGTCGATGTTCGACGCGGTCCTGATGCCGGTGATCTTCACGCTGCTGTTCGTCTACGTCTTCGGCGGCGCGGTCTCCGGCAAGGGACACCAGCAGGAGTACGTGAACTACGTGATCCCGGGCCTGATGGCGATGATGGGCATGAACATCGCGATGGCTGTCGGCACCGGGATCAATGACGACTTCAAGAAGGGGGTCATGGACCGGTTCCGCACGATGCCGATCGCCCGGTCCTCGGTCCTGATCGCGAAGATCGTCGTCGAGGTCGGCCGGATGATGATCGCCACGGCGATCCTGCTGGGCATGGGCTTCGCGCTCGGCCTGAGCATCGCCACGGACGTGCCGCATCTGCTCGCCGCGGTCGCGCTCTCCCTGGTCTTCGGCGCCTCACTGATGTGGATCTTCATTCTGCTGGGCCTGACGATGAAGACGGCCCAGGCGGTGCAGGGGGTGGCCATGCTCGTTCTGATGCCGTTGCAGTTCGGCAGTTCGATCTTCGCCAAGCCGACCACGATGCCCGGCTGGCTGGAGGGCTTCACCAAGGTCAATCCACTGTCCAACCTGGCGGACGCGGCCCGCGCGCTGGTCAACGGCGGTGCGGTCGCGCACTCGGTGTGGGTCACCCTGGCCTGGTCGGTCGGCATCACCGCGGTCACCGCGCCGCTGGCGGTGGCGCGGTTCCGCAAGAAGACCTGACGCGGCGGGGAGTACGGGGACGGGTACGCGCAGCCGGCCCCCGTACGGTCCAGGTCCGGTCAGTCCGCGTCGCGCATCAGGGCGACGGCCTCGTCTGTGGTGAGGCCGTCGCCCTCGGCGTACGCGGCCTCGTACTCCTCGTCGCCGAGCAGGTCCCGCAGCAGCGCCTTGGCGCGTTCGGCGTCGCGGGCGTCGGCGGGCGGCATCACCGAGGGGCGCAGCCGGTCGTGGGCGCCGGCCAGGACGGCGGCGTGGCGGGCCCGGCGCAGGGCGCGGCCGTCACCGTCGCCCCTGCCGTTCGCGGCGGCGCCGAGTTCCGGCTCGGCGAGCATCCGGAGCAGGTCGACGGCGCGGGGGACGAGCAGGATGCCGAGGCGCGGGGTGATCACATCGGCCAGCGGGTGGCGGGTCAGTTCCCCGATGCCGGTCGCGATCATGGCGAGCCCGCGCTCGGGGTCGCCGGACCTGCCGACGAGGTAGCCCTTCATCGCGTACAGCATGCCGGAGACGAGGCCGGGTACGCCGTTGCCACCGGGGGAGTTCTCGCTCTCGCGGATCGTGCCGTCGATCAGTTCCAGTGCCTCGGCGATCTCGTCGCGGCGGCTGAGCACCGCGACGAGCAGCACCTTGCCGAAGAAGGCGGCGCCGTCGCTGGCCGCGCCGAAGAGTTCGGCCTCCTTCACGCCCTCGCGCAGCAGCCGCTCGCCCTCCTCGGCCTGGCCGTCGTTGATCAGGGCGTCGCCAAGGCGGACGGTCAGCACCGGGACGTGCTGATGCGAGCCGATCTTGTGGGCCAGGGCGATGCCCTCGCGGCAGCAGACCACCGCGCGCCGCCAGTCGCCGCCGTTGGCCGCCGCCTCGGCCTCCGCGGAGAGGGTTTCGGCGGTGCCCCAGTCGTCGCCGAGCTGTTCGAACAGGCGGCGGCCCTCCTCGATGTCCCGCAGCGAGTCCTGAAGCCGTTCGGTCACATCGTTGTTGATCTTGGCGCGCAACTGGAGGGCGAAGGCCAGCTCCCACGTCCTGCCGTGGGTACGGCACGCCTGGACGGTCTCGTCCACCACCTCGTGCAGCCGGTCGAACTGGCCGGAGAAGAACGCGCCGTACGGCCGCAGGATGCCCGGCGGCCGGGCGGACTGCGGCAGGTGCGGCGGGTAGGTGTCGATCAGCGCGCGACCGACCCGGGCCAGCCGCGGGTCCGTCCACCACTCGGTCTCGGCCTCCACCGTGGACAGGTCCACCACCCGCACCCACCGGCGTGCTTCGAGCAGCCTCTCCCCCACCAGCGGCGGCGGGTCGTCCAGCGGCCCGCGCTCGACCGGCTGGAGCGCGGGCGGTTCCGCGAACGGGTCGGGCCCCATCGCGGCCACCGCGGCCGGCCAACTCCGCCGCTCCGACTGGTAGTTGCGCACCTCCCAGAACCATGTGCAGGCCAGCACCAGCGTCAGCGCCTCCTGCTCGTCCCCGGCGGCGACCGCCCTGCGCAGCGCGGCCCGCAGATTCTCGTGCTCGCGCTCCAGCCGCTCGAACCAGACGAGTTGGCCCGCGCCGCGCAACCTGGGATCGGCGGTGCGCGCGAACTCCCGGAAGTACGTGATGTGCCGCCGCTCCACCGCCGCCCGCTCGCCGGACTCGTCCAGCCGCTCGGCGGCGTACTCGCCGATGGTCTCCAGCATGCGGTAGCGGGAGCCGTCCTCGGTGCGGTCGGCGAGCACGAGCGATTTGTCGACCAGGGAGGAGAGCAGTGCGGCGGCGTCGGGGGCGTCGATCAGTACGGAGCCGGCGGGGGCGTGCGGGGCCGGGGCGTGATCGGGCCGTCGGCCGGCGGGCGGTTGTCCGCCCACGGCGGGTGCGGGGACCTCGGCGGGTGCGGGGACCTCGGCGGGTACCGGGTGCCCGGCCGGGGACGCCACGTGGGGGGCGTCGGGGGCGTCCACGCAGATCGCCTCGACGGCCTCCAGGGTCCAGCCGCCGCGGAAGACGGCGAGGCGGCGCAGGAGGACGCGCTCGGCCGGGTCGAGGAGGTCCCAGGACCAGTCCACGACGGCGCGGAGGGTCTGCTGGCGGGGCAGGAGCGTACGGCTGCCGCCGGTGAGCAGGCGGAAGCGGTCGTCCAGGCGGTCGGTGAGCTGGCGCGGGGAGAGGCTGCGCAGGCGGGCGGCGGCCAGCTCGATGGCGAGCGGCAGCCCGTCGAGGCGGCGGCAGAGCTCCGCGCAGGCCACCGGGTCCTCCTCCACCGAGAAGCCGGGTCTGGCGGCGGCGCCCCGGTCGGCCAGCAGCCGCAGCGCGGTCGGGTCCGGCAGCGGGTCCAGCGGACGTACCAACTCCCCCGGTACGCCCAGTGGTTCACGGCTGGTGGCCAGTACGGACACACCTGGGCAGTTGGCCAGCAATTGCTCGGTGAGGGTCGCCGCCGCGTCGATCACGTGCTCGCAGTTGTCCAGGACGAGCAGCAGGTTGCGGCTCGCGCAGTAGTCGGCGAGCTGCCGCGCCGCGTCCTTCGGCTTCTCCGCGGCGATCGCGGCCTCCGCGGCGCCCCCGGAGCGCAGCAGTGTCTCGCGCAGCCCGAGCGAGCTGATCACCGCCTCGGGCAGCGTGCGCGGATCGCTGACCGGCGCGAGTTCCGCGTACCACACGCCGTCCGGCCACCACCCGGCCACCAGGTCGCCGGCCTCCTGCGACAACCGCGTCTTCCCCGTCCCGCCGGGCCCGGTGATCGTCACCAGCCGGGCCCGCTCCAGGTCCCCGCGCACGGCGGCGAGATCGGCCTCCCGGCCGACGAAACTGGTCAGCCGGGCGCGGGCGTTGCCGGGACCGCGTGGCACGGGTGCGCTCGCGGCGCGGGCCGGCCCGGCGGGGCGGCGGGCGCCGGGCCCAGGCACCGGTCCCGCACCGGGCTCACCCACCCCCAGGTAGGCCCCGGACCCACCGACACCAGGCTGCGCGGCTGCCCGGTGGCGGGCGGGCCCGGGACCGGGCCCGCCCGCGCCCGCGGCTGCTCGATCCTCCGTGGGCGCACCGGGTAGCGGGCGGTGACCGTCCTGGATGGCGCCCATGCCCCCGGAGGGGCCCACGCGGCCGGGCGCCGCGGCTCCGGCCGCGTTCCCCGGCTCGCCCCAGCCCGCCCCCGCGCCGGAAGGGTCCGGCCAGGGCTGCGGGTTCAGCAGTTCCGCGTGCAGGGCGCGCAGTTCCGGCGACGGGTCGGTGCCGAGTTGGTCCGCGAGGTCGCGGCGCAGCGCCTCGTACGCGGCCAGGGCGTCGGCGGTACGGCCGGTGGCCCGCAGGGCGCGGAGGTGGAGGACGTGCAGGGGTTCGTCGAGGGGGTGGGCGGCGGCGAGTTCGGCGAGTTCGGGGAGGACGTGGGCGGCCCGGCCGAGGGCGAGTTCCGCGGTGAGGCGGCGGCGCTGGACGTCCAGGCGCAGGGCCTCACTGCGTACGGCGGCGGTGCCGCGGTCCGGCAGATCGGCCAGCGCGGGCCCGCGCCACAGGGCGAGGGCGTCGCCGAGCAGCCCGGACGCCTTCACCGGGTCGCCGTCGGCCAGCGCCCGCGCGCCCTCCTCGGCCAGCCGCTCGAACCGGTAGAGGTCCACCTCGTCGGGCGTCGCCCGCAGTCGGTAGCCGCCGTCCACCGAGCCGACCGCGTCGTGCCCGAGCGCCTTCCGCAGCCGCGCGACCAGCGCCTGGAGCGCGCCCGTCGCCCCGGCGGGCGGCTTCCCGTCCCACACGTCGTCGATGAGTTTGTCCGCGCCGATCACCCGGCCGGGCCGCAGCGCGAGCGCCGTCAGCAGCGCGCGCAGCCGCCCGCCCGCGAGCGCGACGGGCGTACCGTCGTCGCGGAGGGCCTGAGTGGTACCGAGGATCGCGTATCGCACGGGCCCATTCTTACGGAGCGGCGTGGGCGGGCGCGCCCGGGTTCTCGGGCGGGGAGTCGGGGGGCGGGCGGCACGGTCCGGGGCGTCGTACGCCCGCCGACCGGCCGACGCACGCGCTGGGCTCCGGCGCGCGGCACGATCGCACGGCCCGGACGCCAGCGACGGCACGGCCACAGGGGCCGCTATCGCGGCAGCGGCACGGTCGCACGCGCCGCTGTTCCGGCGACAGCACGGTCCCCCGAGCCCGGGCGACCGCTCGCACGGACGGGACTACGGCGACGCACCGTCGCACGGCCCGGACGACCACTCGCACGGGTCCAGACACCGGCCGCAGCACGATCGCACAAGCTCGGACACCATCGGAACACAAGCCCGCGCGGCCGGTCGCACGGACCGGACTACGGCGACGCACCGCCGCACGGCCCGGGACGACCACTCGCACAGACCCGGACACCAGCGGAACACGAGCCCGCACGGCCGCTCACACGGACCGGACTACGGCGACGCACAGTCACACGGCCCGCACAGCCGCCGCTCACACAGACCCGGACACCCACAGCGGCACCGCCGCACGGCCCGCACGGCCGCTCGCACGGGCCCGGAGACAGGCAGCCGCACCATCGCACAGCCCCGGAACCGACCGCTCGTACTGATCAGGAACCCGCACCGCCCGCCGGGCGTTCTCCTGGCGCGGCCTGTGCCGTTCACCGTCCCGGATGGCATGATCGGGCGGCCCGATCTCGATTCCGACCCCGGAGCCCGTTCATGAGCGTCACCCCCATCCGCCGCGTCCGGCACGGCGACGACCGCAGGGTCAGTCCGATCTTCCTCGGCATCGCCGCGGTGATGGCGGTCTCCGGCTGGGCGGTGTGGCACCAGTTCGCCGCCAACCGCGGCTTCGCCGTCTTCCTCTTCGTCGTCTCCGGCTGGGTCGTCTCGCTCTGCCTGCACGAGTACGCGCACGCCCGCACCGCACTGCACAGCGGTGACATCTCCATCGGCGCCAAGGGGTATCTGACCCTGAACCCGCTGAAGTACACGCACGCCCTGCTCTCGGTCGTACTGCCGGTGCTCTTCGTGATCATGGGTGGGATCGGCCTGCCCGGCGGCGCCGTCTTCATCGAGCGCGGCCGGATCCGCGGCCGGTGGCGGCACAGCCTGATCTCGGCGGCCGGCCCGCTGACGAACGTGCTCTTCGCCGCCGTGCTGATGCTGCCGTTCGCCCTGGGCGCGGCGGACGAGTGGCCGCTGGAGTTCCTCGCCGCGCTGGCGTTCCTGGCGCTGCTCCAGGTCTCCGCCGCGATCCTGAACCTGCTGCCGATCCCGGGGCTGGACGGCTACGGAATCGTGGAGCCGTGGCTGTCGTACGGCATCCGCCGCCAGGTGGAGCCGATGGCGCAGTTCGGGCTGCTGGCCGTCTTCGGGCTGCTGTGGATTCCGTCCGTGGGCATGGCGTTCTTCGACTTCATCGACACGGTGATGGGGTGGTTCCAGGTGCCGGCCGGCGCGGCGGACGCCGGCTACCGGCTGTTCCGGTTCTGGAACAACCAGGGCTGAGCGGCGGGAATCAGCGGGAGGACTGCGTCCCGCGGCGGTAGTACCACCACATGTTGCTGGTCACGCCCGCGAGGAGCACCCACACGACGCCCAGCCAGTTGCCGTTCACGAAGGAGACCACGGCCGCGGCGACGGCCAGCAGGCACAGGACGAGGGCGTAGCGGGCGAGGCGGCTCATGGGCGGGGTGACTCCTGTTCGGGGGACGCGCGTGTATGTGCACCGCGTGCGGTACGTACGTGAGCGCCGTCTGTCGTCTGTCGGCTGTCGTGGTCCGGCCACATTGTTCCCCATGCCCGGCCCGGCAGTCGCTTCTCCCCCATGCCCGGCACACGCTCGTACGGACGGCTCCGCGGGGGTTCCGTCCGTACGGCACCGGGTCACCCGCCCTACACGTCGGTGACGCGCAGGCCCGCGTGGGCCTTGTAGCGGCGGTTGACCGAGATCAGGTTGGCGACCAGCGACTCCACCTGGTGGGCGTTGCGCAGCCGTCCGGCGAAGACCCCGCGCATCCCCGGGATGCGGCCCGCCAGCGCCTGGACCAGGTCGGTATCGGCGCGGACCTCCCCGAGCACCATGACGTCGGTGTCGATCTCGTCGATCTCCGAGTCCTGGAGCAGCACGGCCGACAGGTGGTGGAAGGCTGCGGTCACCCGCGAATCGGGCAGCAGCGCGGCGGCCTGCTGCGCGGCGCTCCCCTCCTCGGGCTTGAGGGCGTACGCGCCCTGCTTGTCGAAGCCGAGCGGGTTGACGCAGTCCACGACGAGCTTCCCCGCGAGGTCCTCGCGCAGCGACTCCAGCGTCTTGGCGTGGCCCTCCCACGGCACGGCCACGATCACGATGTCGCTGCGCCGCGAGCACTCCCCGTTGTCGGCGCCCTCGACCCCGAATCCGATCTCGTCGGCGGCCGTCCGCGCCCGCTCGGCGTTCCGCGACCCGATGATCACCTTCTGCCCGGCCCGGGCCAGCCGGTACGCCAGCCCCCGCCCCTGGTCCCCGGTCCCGCCGAGCACCCCCACCACCAGCCCGGACACGTCCGGCAACTCCCACGGGTCCTTCGCCGGCGCCTTCGCGGGCGCGGTCTTGGCATCCTCAGAATTCGTCATACCCACGATCCTGCCAGGCCCTGCGAACGGCTGTCTGTGACCGACAGTGCTCTGTACTTCTCCGGTATCTCCCTGTACGACCCGGGCGGCCCGAACCACCCCACCCGGCTGCCGAACACCTGGGCGAGGTAGCCGGCCTCGCGGTGGTACGGGTAGCAGTGCAGCAGCATGACCGGGACCGGGGCCACCTCGGGCCGGCGCAGCAGGCCGAGCAACAGCAGCGGATTGACGCGGTGCAGGTCCAGGTCACGGTCACCGAAGCCGACATGGACCTGGAGAGGCAGGGCGAGTTCCAGCGCGCAGTGGATGCCGAAGCGCAGCAGGACGGGGTCGGTGAGCCGCGCGCCAGGTGGTGCCGTCCCGCCCCAGCGGGCCGCCGCCCGACGTACGGGTCGGGACCGGTGGGCCGGGACCGACCGGCGTCGCGACGGGGCGGGAGCCTGCGGGGCAGGGCGTCGGGTCTCGCACCACGGCCGGGGGTTACGAGGACCACGCGAAACGGAAGCGCTCGGCGAGCGCGGCGGGGCTCATCCCGCCGTAGCCGCGCTGCTCGTGCCGGCGGACGGCGAGCAGGGCCGACACGATGTCGTCGCCCAGGACGGCTCGTGCGGTCGCGGAGCCCTCGAGCGCGTCCAGCGCCGCTTCCTGAGTGGCCGGCAACCGCACGGCGGACGGGTCTGCCGCGGGGTCGGTACGGACCTCTGCGGGAAGAAGGGCCTTGCGCTCGATCCCGTCACGGGCCAGCGCGAGCACCGCGCACGTCGCGAGATAGACGTTGGCGGACGGGTCGACGCATTTGAGCTCGACGTTGGCGCCGTGCGGGTTGCCCGGGGTCGCCGCGAGCAGCCGGACCGCCGCCTCGCGGTTCTCCAGGCCCCAGCAGGCGAAGGCGCCCGACCACAGCCCGGGCCGCAGCCGGGCCGCGGACAGCACCGAGCCCGCGAAGACCCCGAGCATCCGCGGCAGCCCGTCGACGATCCCGGCGACGGCGGCCGCGCCCTGCTCCGTCAGACCGTACGGTCCGCTGCCGCCCGACAGCAGGGGTCCGCCGTCGCGCGCGAGGGACAGGTGCACATGGGCGCCGTTGCCCGCGCCGCCGTCGAACGGCAGCGGCGAGAACGAGACCAGCATGCCGTGCTCGCGCGCCACCTGCCCGATCAGCAGCCGGGCGAGCGTGACCTGGTCCGCCGCGTCGAGCGGGGCGGCGGGGGCGAGGGACAGCTCGAACTGCCCGGTGCCGTATTCGGCGTGCAGCTGCTCGACCGGCACCGCGGCGGCCTCCAGCGTCGAGGCCAGGTCCGCCAGGAGGCCGCCCCGGTCGAGCACCGCGCCCAGCCCGTACGCCTGCCAGCGCTCCCGCGGCAGCGAGGCCCCGTCGCGGTCGGTGAGCGTGAACTCCAGCTCGTGTCCGACCCGCGCGGTCAGCCCCGCCGCCTCGGCTGCTGCCTGCACGCTGCGCAGCCGGCCGCGGGCACAGCCGGGCGAGGGCAGTCCGTGCTGGGTGAAGAACTCCGCCGGGGCCCAGGCGTATCCGCCGCCGATGGTGCGCAGCGCGGTCAGGTCGGCGCGCAGCCGCAGGTCGCCGACGACGCCGAGCCGGTCGGTGAAAGCGATGGCGTTGTCGATGCAGAAGACGTTCCAGGTCGGAGACGCGCCCATTCCGGTGGCGTGGAAGGCGTCGGCCCGACGCACCGGGACCGTCTTCGCCCGGGTGACGCCGGCCATGTCCACCACGGTGCCGATGAGCACCCGCACGCCGTTCCTCGTCAGTTCCGCGAGGTGGGCGGAGTGCTCGGTACCGGTCAGCACCGGCATGGGATCGGTGATCGGCACGTGGGCCTCCTGTCCTGGCCGTTCGCCGGGTTGTGCCGCCCCGCGGCCGACACCGGGTGAGGTGCGGCGCCACCGCGGAACGGACCGAGCCACCCGTTCCCCGACGCGATCAGCTTCTCGCACCTCGGCACGATCAGCCCCGTCGAACGGCTCGCGCGCGGATGCGTCAAACCCGACCGGACCCCCGGCCGCGGGGCCGGGCCGCGCCGTCCGCGCGGCTGGCACGTCCCGTCGCCGCGGTGGGCCTCCTCGCGGCGGGCCTGCCGGCGCTGCTCGCCTACGACGGGGTCGACGCGGACGAGGCGCCGTCCTCCGTACCCGCGTAGCACGGTCGCCCGCCCCGGGAAAGTGCCGGTGCGGCCCCCCGATCGGGCTGAAGAAGTCGGTCGCCGCGTCCGCCGCGGCTCTCGTGGGGTAGGGGTGGAGGGAGCGCAGGGGGCCGGGCGCGGGGTGGGCCGGCAGGCGATCGAGCGACAGCGGGAGGCACCGTGTCGGGTGGAGAGGACCGTGACGGGGGCCGTAGGGATGGCCTGAGCTGCCTGGTCACGGGCGCGACGGGGTACCTGGGCGGGCGGCTCGTGCCGGAGTTGCTGGCCGCCGGCCACCGGGTGCGCTGCCTGGCCCGCTCCCCCGGCAGGCTCCGCGACCATCCCTGGACCGGCCGGGTGGAGGTGGTGCGCGGCGACGTCACGGACGCCGAGTCGGTCGGCGCGGCGATGCACGGTGTCGATGTCGCGTACTACCTGGTGCACGCGCTGGGCGCAGGCGGGGACTTCGAGCAGGCCGACCGCTCGGCCGCCCGGATCTTCGGCGAGCAGGCCAGGTCCGCCGGGGTGCGGCGGGTCGTCTACCTGGGCGGGCTCACCCCGGCGGGCGTGCCCGAGCAGGAGCTGTCGCCGCACCTGCGCTCGCGCGCCGAGGTCGGCCGCATCCTGCTGGGCAGCGGCGTGCCCACCACTGTGCTGCGCGCCGCGGTGATCATCGGCTCCGGCTCGGCGTCGTTCGAGATGCTGCGCTATCTCACCGAACGCCTCCCGGTCATGGTCACACCGCGCTGGGTCCGCACCCGCATCCAGCCGATCGCGGTACGGGATGTGCTGCGCGTCCTGGTCGGCAGTGCCCGGATGCCCCCCGACGTCAACCGGGCGTTCGACATCGGCGGCCCGGAGGTGCTGACGTACCGGGAGATGATGCGGCGCTACGCGGCGGTCGCCGGACTGCCGCGCCGTGTGATCCTTCCCGTACCGGTACTGACCCCGGGACTGTCGAGCCTGTGGATCGGTCTGGTCACGCCGGTCCCGCCGTCGATCGCCCGCCCGCTGGCCGAGTCGCTGCGCCATGAGGTCGTCTGCCACGAACGCGACATCACGCGCTACGTGCCCGACCCGCCGGGCCACCCCGTCGGCTTCGACGAGGCGGTCCACCTGGCCCTGCGGCGGATCCGGGACGCCGAGGTGACGACCCGCTGGTCGTCGGCCTCGGTACCGGGGGCGCCGAGCGACCCGCTGCCGACCGACCCCGACTGGGCCGGCGGCAGCCTCTACACCGACCACCGCGAGCTGGCGGTGAACGCCCCGCCGGACGCGCTGTGGCGGGTCATCGAGGGCATCGGCGGCGACAACGGCTGGTACTCCTTCCCGCTCGCCTGGGCGGTGCGGGGCTGGCTGGACCGGCTGGTGGGCGGCGTCGGACTGCGCCGCGGGCGGCGCGACGCCGCCCGGCTGCGGGTGGGGGACTCGCTGGACTTCTGGCGCGTGGAGGAGATCCAACCCGGGCGGCTGCTGCGGCTGCGCGCCGAGATGCGGCTGCCGGGTCTGGCCTGGCTGGAGATGCGCTGCGAGACGGCCGAGGAGGGCCGCAGCCGTTACCGGCAGCGGGCCCTGTTCCATCCGCGCGGCTTCCTGGGCCACGCGTACTGGTGGGCGATCTCGCCGTGGCACGCGGTCGTGTTCGGCGGCATGGCCCGCAACATCGGCCGGACAGCCGCCCGAACCGCCGGCCCGGGCAGGGCCGCCGCCCCACGCCTGGGATCACGAGGAACGGCGTCATGACCGACGCCGCCCCCACGGCAGCCACCCCGATCGCCGACCCGCAGGCTCACCTGCTCGACGACGTCGCCCGAGCGGACCACCGGACGGCCCGGCCGTGCACGAGCCGTGGACGCCACGGGGCCGGGCCGGGCCGCGTACGACTACCCCCGATCCGATCGTGGACCTGCCGGAGGGGCCGGCGCGGTTCAGACGGGCGCGGGGCCGGGGCTGACCGGGGCCGCGTGGCGGCCCGTACCCGGGACCCCCGGATCAGGCCGGCTTCTCGGGGCGCGGTGCCTCGTCCTCCTCGGCGTCGACCGCGTCCCACTCGCGGTTGCGCTCCGCGACGATGTCCATCGCGTGCTCGGCCTCCGCACGGGTGGCGTAGGGGCCGAAGCGGTCCTTCGCCGGGCACTCCGGGCCCTCCTCGACCTTGCGGTGCTTGAGGCAGTAGAACCACTCGCCCGGTTTGCCGGCGGGCTTTCTCACCCTGAACAGCGCCATGGTCGTCCTCCGTGGTCACGCGGGCTCGCGGCGCCCGCCGGATCGGTGCGGCCGCGGGGTCCCTGCGGCCAGCCTGCCCCGTGGGGCGCCGATACACTCGTCGGCATGTCTGGTCAGTCACCGCTCGTTCCCGGCAAGCTCTCACCCACCCGGCAGGTGCCGGCCTCCATCCCGCGGCCGGAGTACGTGGGAAAGGCGGGCCCGGCGCCGTACACCGGGCCCGAGGTGCAGGACGAGGAGACCGTGGAGAAGATGCGGATCGCCTCCAGGATCGCCGCACAGGCGATGGAGGTGGCCGCCAAGGCGATCGCGCCCGGGGTGACCACGGACGAGCTGGACCGGATCGGGCACGAGTACATGGTCGACCAGGGCGCGTATCCGTCGGACCTGGGCTACCGGGGCTTCCCGAAGTCGTTGTGCACGTCGGTGAACGAGGTGATCTGCCACGGCATTCCGGACTCGACGGTGCTGCGGGACGGCGACATCGTCAACCTGGACGTGACGGCGTACGTCCATGGGGTGCACGGGGACACCAATGCCACCTACTTCGTCGGCGAGGTGGACGAGGAGTCGCGGCTGCTGGTGGAGCGGACCCGGGAATCGCTGGACCGGGCGATCAAGGCGGTGCGGCCGGGGCGGCGGATCAACGTGATCGGGCGGGTCATCGAGTCGTACGCCAAACGCTTCGGGTACGGGGTGGTGCGGGACTTCACCGGACACGGCATCAACACCTCGTTCCACTCCGGGCTGATCGTCCCGCACTACGACGACCCGCGGGCTACCACCGTGATGCGGCCGGGGATGACGTTCACCATCGAGCCGATGCTGACGCTGGGGACGCACGAGTACGACATCTGGGACGACGGCTGGACGGTCGTGACCAAGGACCGCAAGCGGACCGCTCAGTTCGAACACACGCTGGTGGTCACCACGAGCGGCGCGGAAGTCCTCACCCTGCCGTGAGCCGTCGGATACGCCGCGGGGCTGGTCTCGGGGCCGCGCCCTCACGCTGAGCCGGCCGATGTACGCGCCAGCGGTCCCGCGCCACCCACCGGGCCCGCTTTCCGGCCGGCGATCGACCCGGACACCCGGGCCCCGATGACGTGCCCCGCGGACCTCGGTCACCCTGCCCCGC
>NZ_DATDBG010000045.1:0-21684 GCF_036524955.1 Streptomyces sp. | reverse complement strand
GGGGGTGGGGGCGGTGCCGCCGGTGGTCGTGGTCGTGCCGCTGGTACGCGTACCCGGTGCGCCGGCTGTGGGCGACGTGCCGGACGGGCCGGCACTCCCGCCGCCTCCGCACGCCGACAGTACGGAGGCTGCCGCGAGCGCGGCGGCCAGGCAGAGCGGGACGCGCCGGCGTCCGGCGGTTCCGACAACGCCGGCGGCTCTGGTTCTTCTTGCTCTGTGCGTCATGGTGCGCCTCATCATGTCCCCCTGGGCCGCGGGCGATGACCGCGGCTGTCGGCTCGTGCTCCCAGTGGAGCACCGACCCGCCGTGGACACCAGGCCCGAAGCAGGTCGAAACGGACCATCCGGGGGCATGGCAGGCGCAGCCGTTGACACGGGGCGGACAGCGGCCCGTTCTCCGCGCCGGTTCGGAGTGGGGCGGTGCTGATTCGAACGCGGGCGGCCCCGGCCGTGCAGGGGGCCCGGGGCGCGGGCCCCAGGCTCCAGGCGGCGGGCGAGCGGGCGCAACGGTGCCGCGGCTTCTCCCGGCCGACGGGAGCGCGCGCCCCCTGCCCGGTAAGCTGAGCGCGGCGCCGGCCTCCGGCTGTCGCGCGGCGGTGGGGCCCGCCGTACCGGAACCGCGGCGCGTACGCCGCCAACGGTCCCTGCTTGCGACGCGCACGTCGTGCTGCTTCCGCGCCCTGCGAGTAGGAGATCCCCGTGACAGAGCCCCCCGTCCGAGAACCCGTCGATCCCGGCCTCGGCCTGCGCATGCCCGGGCAGCGCGCCGGACGCCGGGCGGGCCGGAGTCAGGGGCCGGTGGTCGCCGTCGTCGCGGCGGGCGGCGCGATCGGGGCCTGCGGGCGGTACGGGGCCGGCCTGCTGTGGCCCACCGCCGCCGACGCGTTCCCCTGGACCACGCTGACCGTCAACGCTCTCGGGTGCGCGGTCATCGGCATCCTCATGGTGATCATCACCGACGTCCGGGCCGCACACCGCCTCGTACGGCCCTTCTTCGGCACCGGCGTCCTCGGCGGATTCACGACGTTCTCCACCTACGCCACGGACGTACGGCGGCTCACCGACGGCGGCCACCCGCGGATCGCCCTCGCCTGTCTCGGGCTCACCCCTGTCGTCGCCCTCGCGTCGGTGTGGGCGGCGGCGGCCCTGACCCGGCGGGCCGTCACCCGGAGGCAGAAGTGAGACTCAACGGCTCCGCGCTGCGCGTCACCGTCCTCATCGGCGAGAACGACAGGTGGCACCACAAGCCGCTGTTCACCGAGATCGTGCACCGGGCACGCCGGGCGGGTCTGGCCGGCGCCTCGGTGTTCCGCGGTATCGAGGGCTTCGGCGCGTCCTCGCTGATCCACACCACCCGCCTGCTCTCGCTCAGCGAGGAGCTGCCGGTGGCCGTGGTGATCGTGGACACCGAGGACCGGGTCCGCGCCTTTCTTCCCGAACTGGACGAACTCGTCACCGAGGGCCTGGTCGTCCTCGACGCCTGCGAGGTCATCCGCCACAGCGGCCGGGACGAGTGCGGGGAGGGCCGGCGGTGAACTGGCTGCTGGTGATCGCCGGCGCCGCGGTCGGCGCGCCGCTGCGCTACCTCACCGACCGCACCGTGCAGGCCAGGCACGACAGCGTCTTCCCCTGGGGGACCTTCACCGTCAACGTAATCGGCTGCCTGGTCCTGGGCCTGCTCACGGGGGCGGTCACCGCGGGCGCCGCCTCCTCCCACCTGAACCTGCTCATCGGCACCGGGCTGTGCGGTGCTCTGACGACGTACTCCACCTTCTCCTATGAGACGCTCCGGCTTGCCGAGAGCGGGGCGCGGTTCTACGCCCTGGCCAACGTCGTCGGCAGCGTGACAGCCGGTCTCGGCGCCGCGTTCACCGGTACGGCGCTGGCCCAGGCGATCTGGAGCTGAGCGCGGCCCCGGCGCCGGAGGAGGGGCGGCAGGATCGCCACCGCCCCACAGGTGTCACGGGCGGTCCGGGGCGGAGGTCTCGGCGGCCAGCCACTCGTCGAAGGTGCGCGTGGCGCGCGGCCCCGGCTCGGCGGGCAGCAGGGCGCCGCCCGCCAGTGCCCGGCCGGTCGCGCCCGGCAGCCGCACCGCCAGTACCCGGCGGCGCTCGCCCCGGGCCCGCAGCACCCGCCGGGCCAGGTCGGCGAGTTCCTCTTCGCGGGGCCCCGCCAGTTCCGGCGCCATGCCCAGCGGCGGCCCCGCCGCCAGCTCGGCCAGCGCGGCGGCCACCTCCCGTACCGCGACCGGCTGGATCCGCATCCGAGGCACCACCGCGACCGGTCCCGGCATCAGCGCCAGCACCTGATCGGGGAACTCGAGGAACTGCGTGGCCCGCAGCACCGTCCACGGCACCCTGCCGGCCCGCACCACCGCCTCCTGGCGGAGCTTGCCCCGGTAGTAGCCGAGGCCGACCCGGTCGATGCCCACGATGGACAGCGTGACGTGGTGCCCGACTCCCGCCCGCTCCTCGGCGGTCATCAGGTTCCGCCCGGCGGTCTCGAAGAACGCCTCCGCCTTCCGCCGGCTCGCGGTGACCGTGTTGGAGACGTCGATCACCGCGTCCACCGAGGCGAGCGCCGCGTCCAAGCCCTCGCCGGTGAGCAGGTCCACGCCCCGGGAGCGCGCCACGACCACCGGCTCATGGCCCCGTACGGTCAGGGCCTCGACCACCTGCCGCCCCGCCACACCCGTTCCGCCCGCCACCGCTACGCGCATACGCCCGCCCTTCTCTCGCCGTACCGGCCGCGACGTGCACGGCCGCCACCCGGCACCCCCTCCGTCATCGTCGCCGGAACCGAGCTGCGTGGCACCTGCACCCCACGCCCCGGAACAGCCCCTTACCGCGTGCCCGGCACCGGATCGGCCGCGTACTGGTCGGACTGGAGGCGGAACAGTGTGCGGTAGCGCCCCGAGGGCAGGGCGAGCAGTTCGCTGTGGCTGCCCGACTCCACCACGCGTCCCTCGTGCAGCACGTGGATGAGGTCGGCGTGCCGCACCGCCGCCAGGCGGTGGGTGACCAGGAGGACGGTCTGGCCGTCCGCCGCCAGCCCGCGGATCTTGTCGAAGGTCTCGATCTCCGCTTTCGGGTCGAGCGCACTGGTGGGCTCGTCGCAGATGATGACCGACGCCTGCCGGTAGCGGGCGCGGCCGATGCCGATCCGCTGCCACTGCCCGCCGGACAGCTCGTGCCCGCCGCGGAACTGGCGGGCCAGCAGCGTCCGCAGCCCGCGCGGCAGCGACTCCACCAGGTCGGTCGCACCCGCGTACGCCACCGCCCGGTCCAGCCGGTCGCGCTGTACGGGGATTTCCGGCTGCCCGATGGCCACATTGGACTGGGCGGTGAAAGGCCACCGCTGGAAGTCCTGGGTCACCATGGCCACTTGGGCGAAGATCTGGTCCCGGTCGGCGAGCGCCGCGTCCACCTCGTCCCACCACACCCGCCCCGAATCCGGCAGGTGCAGCCCGGCCAGTACCTTGACCAGCGTCGACTTCCCGGAGCCGTTCTCCCCGACCAGCGCCACCACCTTGCCCGCGGGGACGGTCAGCGTCACCGCGTCCAGGGCGGGCGTGTCCCGGTCGGGATAGGTGAACGTCACCTTCTCGAACCGGATGTGCCGCTCGGGCGGGCGGACGGCCAGTCCGCCCGCCGGGATGCTCCGCTGCTCCGCCTGCTCGACCAGCCGCTCCAGGTCCCGGACGAACAGCGCCTCCTCGTACGCCCGGTTGATGTGGGTGACCAGCGCGGCCAGGCTCGCCGAGCCGGTGCGGATGGCGAGCACAGCGGTGCCCGCGACCGCTATCGGCATGCCGCCGCCGAGCATCAGCCCGGCCAGCGCGGCATACGTCGCCAGGGTGGCAGCCCCGGACAGCGCGGCGGCCACCAGTTCGGTCAGCGCGCGTTCGTCCGCCAGCCGGGTCTGCTCCGCCTCCGCGGTCTCCGACATCTGCCGGAAGTGGCCGAGCAGGAAGGGCCCGACCCCGTGCACCCGCACCTCGGGCGCGGCGGTGCGCTCGGTCAGCAGATTGGCGAGCAGATGACCGGCCCTGGCGTGCTCGATCCAGTTCATCATCGAGGTGTAGCGGCGCTGGGCGACCCGCAGCGCGCCCCAGCTTCGCGGCAGGGCGATCAGCACGAGCAGCGGCAGCAGCGCGGGATGGAGCACGGTCAGCACGCTCGCCGAGGCGGCGAAGGCGATGACGCCGTTCACCGCCGCCACGCAGGTGCCTGTCATCCGCCGCGCGGAGGCCGTGCCGTAGCGCGCCGAGTCCAGGAGCTTGTGGAACTCGGCGTCCTCGATCGCGGAGAGCTCCACCCGCGCCGCGCCCGCCAGGTACTGTTCGGTCGCCAGCCGTTCGACCTTCGGCTCCAGCCGTCCGGTGCCCGCCGTGGACACCGCGGCGAGTACCGCGAGCACGACCGCCACCGAGGCCGCCGCGATCAGTGCGGGCAGTGCCTCACGCAGCCGCTGCGAGGTGCCGCCGGAGGCGAACAGGGCCCCCAATACCCGGTTGGTGACCAGCAGCCCGGCCGCCTGGCCGACCCCGCGACCCACCTCGGCCAGACCCACCGCCAGCAGCGCCCGATGGTCGGCCCGCCACGCCAACCGCAGCGTCGCGCCGACCAGTTGGGGCAGGGACCGGGCCATCGACAGCAGCGTCAGATCCAGATACGCGTACTCGTACCGGCTGAACCCGGCGTCGTAGCGCAGCGGACCGCCGAACAGTTCCTCCTCGCTCTGTGAGACCGGCTGCTCCGCCGGTCCGCGCGCCCCACGCAACCGATTGGTCCCGAATCCCATCGCCCCTCCCCAGCAGTTCTCTCACTCAGCGAACTCGTTCTCCCACACAGAGTGACAGACCCCACTGACAACGCACCCCCGGCAACCGCGGTCCGAGCCGCGGCGAGCGCCCCCGATCACGTCCTGGACCGCCCTCCGGCCCGGCCCCGCAGCAGTTACCGTGGGCTGACGAAGGAGGATGCCATGCGTGACGCGGACCCCGGGCTGTTCGGGCCCGACTCGGTGACCTGGCAGATGCACGGCGACCCGGTCATGTGGGTCGGCGGGGTACGCGCGCTGTACCTCCAGGCACTGCACCCCCGCGCGGTGCGCGGTGTCGTACAGAACTCCGACTTCCGGCGAGACGCCTGGGGCAGGCTGCTGCGGACCGCGTCCTTCGTCGGCGAGATCACCTACGGCACCACGCCCGCCGCCGAGCGCGCGGGCGCCCGGATACGCGCCCTCCACCGCAGGCTGTCGGCGACCGACCCCGACACGGGTGAGCGGTTCGCCGTCGACGACCCCGAGTTGCTGCTGTGGGTGCACTGCGCCGAGATCGACTCCTATCTGCACGTCGCCCGCCGCTCCGGCTATCCGGTCACCGACGCGCAGGCCGACGCCTACGTCGACGAGCAGCGCGAGGCCGCCCGGCTGGTCGGCCTCGACCCCGGGCAGGTGCCCGCCGACACCACGGAGCTGGCCCGCTACTTCGAGAAGGTCCGGCCGGAACTCGCCGCGACCCCCGAGGCGTACGAGGTGATCGACTTCCTCAAGGCCCCGCCGGTGCCGAGGGTGCTGCTGCCGGTACGGCTCACGCTGTGGCGGACCGTCGCCGGGACGGCGTTCGCGGCGCTGCCGCCTTACGCGCACGCGTTGTACGGCCGCGTGCCGCCGTCGGAGGCGGCGACCACCCGGCGGCTGCGCGCCGCGGGGCTGCTGCTGCGGGCCGTCCCGTCCACCCTGCGCTGGCAGTTGCCGCCCGGGCACATCCTCAAGGCGGTCGGCCGGCTCGGACCGGGCACCCATCCGTCCGCGTACCGGCTGCGCGCGCGGCTTCCCGACATGCCCTGATGTGCGGTCCCGCGCGCCGCCGGTCACGGCCATACTGGGACCGGGGAAGCACCGAGAGGTACGGGGGCGGCGGCGCACGATGGCGGCTGGACATCATGACGGACATCAGGGACCGGGCGGCGGGAACCCCGGGGCCCCGGGAGGCACCGGCGGGCCGGCCAGTACCGGTGGTACGGGCCGCGCCGGGGGCGACGGCACGCTGATCCATGGCCGCTACCGGTTGCACGAGCTGATCGGCCGGGGCGGCATGGGTGAGGTGTGGCGCGCCCTGGACGAGTCGCTGGGCCGGCGCGTCGCGGTCAAATGCCTCAAACCGGTCGGGCAGTCCCGCGACGCCGGCTTCACCCGCATCCTTCAGGAACGTTTCCGCCGGGAGGCCAGGGTCGCCGCCGCGCTCCAGCACCGCGGCATCACCGTCGTCCACGACTTCGGCGAGCACGACGGCGTCCTCTACCTGGTGATGGAACTGCTCGAAGGCCGCAACCTGCTCCAGGTGCTGGACGACGCCCGCCGCCACCCGCTGCCCGTCCCGGACATCACCGACATCGCCGAACAGGTCGCTGCCGCGCTGGAGTACACGCACGCCCAGGGCATCGTCCACCGGGACCTGAAACCGGCCAACATCATGCGGCTCACCGACGGTGCCGTGAAGATCTGCGACTTCGGCATCGCACGCCTCGGCCACGACATCGGTTTCACCTCCCGCCTCACCGGCACCGGCGTGGCGATGGGCACCCCGAACTACATGTCGCCCGAGCAGATCGGCGGCTCCGCCGAGGTCGACCACCGCAGCGACCTCTACTCGCTCGGCTGCGTACTGTACGAACTCGCCACCGGCGCCCCGCCGTTCGACCTCGGCGACGCCTGGTCGATCCTGGTCGGCCACCGCGACACCCCGCCGGAACCGCCGCGCGCCAAGCGCCCCGAACTCCCCGGCGACCTCGAACGCCTCATCCTCGACCTGCTCGCCAAGGACCCCGAGGACCGGCCGCAGGACGCGGCGGACGTCGGCGGCAGACTCAAGGGGATGCGCGCCGCGGCGAGCGTCACCGCCCCGGGGACGGTTTCCGCGTCCGGGGCCGGGGTGCCCGCCTGGGCCAGGAGCCTGACCACGGGCACCGCCGCCAGGTCCACCCGCGCCCACCGCATCACCGCGCCGCCGTACCCCGGACTCAGCGGCGCCTGGTCCACCCGCACGATGGCCGTCGCCGCCGAACCCGGCACGCTCGCCGCCCGGCACACCGAAGCGATCGACCTCGCCCGGACCGGCGACTGGCGGCAGGCCTACGACCTGCACATCGCGGTCGCCACCGACCGCGACCACACCCTGGGCCCGGACCACCCCGACACGCTCGCCAGCCACCACGAGGCCGCCTACTGCCTCACCCGGCTCGGCCGCGTCGAGGAGGCCCTGCGGGTGTACGAGTACGTGGCCGACGTACGCCGCCGGGTGCTCGGCCCCGACCACCCCGACACGCTCGCGGCGCGGCACGAGGCGGCGTACGCGCTCGGCCGGCTCGGGCACCATCCGGCGGCCCACCAGGTGTATTCGGCGGTGCTCGCCGCCCGGGAGCGCACGATCGGCGCCGACCATCCCGACACGCTCCAGTGCAAGCACAACCTCGCCGTCAACCTCGCTCAGTCCGGGCGTACGGAGGAGGCGCACGCGACGGCGGCGGAGGTGGCCGGCGCGCGTGCCCGGGTGCTGGGCGCAGACCACCCCGCGACACTGGTGAGCCGGTTCGAGGTCGGGTACACCCTCGGCCGTACCGGGCGCTGGGCCGACGCGCTGGACACGTTCCGCGAGGTCGCGACGGCGCGTGCCCGGGTGCTGGGCCCCGACCATGCGGAGACGCTGGCCGCCCGGTACGAGACCGGCATCTGCCTCGGCCGGCTCGGCCGCAGCGCGGAGGCGCTCGCGCTCTACGAGGGTCTGGTCGCCGATCGCACCCGCATGGCCGGTTCCGCCGACGCGGAGACCCTGCGGGCCCGGCACGCGCTCGGCGTCGACCTGGGCCGGCTCGGCCACTGGGACCGCGCGCTCGCCGAGGCCCGGGACGTCGCGGCGGTACGGGCCCGGGTGCTCGGCGCCACCCATCCCGACACACTGGTCAGCAAGCGGGAGATCGCGGTCTGCCTGGGGTGGCTCGGCCGCTGGGCCGACGCGCTGACCGTCTACCAGGAGGTGGCCGACGCCCGCGAGAGCGTGCTCGGCCCGGCCCACCGCGCCACCCTCACCAGCCGCAACGAGCAGGCCCACTGCCTGGAACAGCTCGGCCGCAGTGCGGAGGCGCAGGCGTTGTACCGCCGGGTTTCCGCACAGCGGGAGAAGGCGCCGGAGCGGCTCTGACCCCGCGCCGGCCACGGCGGCCGACCGCGACCGGGCCCTGCCGGCCCCCCGCCGTCGCCGCGAGCCGCGTCCTTCTGTGGGCAATGCCCGACGGCGACGGCACGGTCTGCGGCACCCGTCCCACTCCACCGGGCGCAGTCCCGCGACGCGCCCACCGCGCCGAGATCGCCCAGCTCATGGTGCGGCGCGACACCCGGGCGCCGGGGCGGGTGGCCAGCGCCGGGAGCTCCTCCAGCACGCCGGTGATCACGGCCTGCGGCTCGGCGTCCGGCGGCAGGGGGCGGGACCGGCGGGTCGCGGCGAGCGGAGGGGCGCCGACGGCCGGGCCACGGGCGAAGCCGACCGCGGTCGCAGATCGATCAGCACCAGTGCGGTACGGGCGGGGTCGAGTCCGGGGGCGAGCGGGGGTTCACGTCCGACGCCGGCCCGGCGATCGTGATCATGTTCGTTCATGACCCGGCTGATCAAGCCCGCGCGCTGTGGTCCAACACGCCTGCGCCCGTGGGGAGTTGTCATCACAGGGGGCCGCAGTATGCCCCGAAAGAGGGGGTTGGCGGGCGGGTTCGCGCATCTTGTGTGGCCCACCGTCGCGATGGATAGGCTGAGCAAGGACGACGACGTGGGAGGAGAGCGGACGTGGCCGAAAGCACCATCGGACAGCCGTTGGCCAACGGGAAGAAGCCGCAGGTCGACCTGACGGACGCGGAGTGGCTGTCCAGCAGCCAGGGCTCCGGCGATGTGCAGATCGCCTTCGTGGAGGGCTACATCGCCATGCGGGACGGGCGCAACCCGGACGGCCCGGCGCTGATCTTCACCCCAGCCGAGTGGCGCGCCTTCGTCCTCGGCGCCCGGGACGGCGAGTTCGACCTCACCTGACCGTCGGCGGTCACCGCCGCCCCGGGCGTACGGCGTGATGCGCGTACGGTGTGATGCCGTACGCGGCCCCGGCCGGCGGCGGCCGTTCGCCTCCGTGTCCCACCGGGGCGGCGCATCGTGCTTCCGTGTCCTGCCGGGGCGGTGCGTCGCCCGCTGGACGGCGGCCGTCACGGCCAGGGGCCCAGCGGCGGCAGCGGGTCGCCGGTGAGTGCGCCCACCGGGTGACGCCCGGCGAGCCGGGCGGCCAGAAGGCGGTGAGGCGGGCGGGTTCGTCGCGGACACGGCGGCGCTCGCGGCCGTCGTGGAGGTGCGGACAGCCGTACGGGCGCTCTTCGCGCGGGCCGTGTCACCGGGGGCGGCGCGCTCGGCGGAATCGGGCCGGCTGCCGAGCGCCCGGGAGCGGCTCGACCGGCTGAACGCGGTCTCCGCGGGTGCCGGTCGCCCCGCGCCTCGACTGGCCGCAGGACGGGCCGCCCACCGCACGCGAGGCGGTGTCCGGGGCGCACACGCCCGCCGGCCCGGCTCGCCCGCGGCTCTCGCCCGCTCGGCCATCGGCTTTCTCGCCGGCCCGAGCGTGACCTGCTGAGGGCCTGCCCGGCCCCCCGGTGCGTCCGGTATTTCGTCAAGCAGCACCCCCGGCGGGAATGGTGCAGGCCCTCCTGCGGCAACCGGGCGCGGGTCGCCCGCCACAGCGCCCGCCGCCGCGAGCGCGCGGCCGAAGCCCCCGGCTGACCCGTACATCCCTGTGCCCCGGACCAGCGCGCCCCGGCTCGGTGCCGCTCGCGGGATACGGGCGGTAAGGGGGGCGCACGCGGGGCGCACGGAGGCTTTGGCGTGGGGCGGGGCCGTGGAGGTCTGGCGAGCGGCCGGTGGCGCGTGGCAGTGTGCGCCGTGGTCGGCTCGGAGGGTGCCTCTACGGGTACGGCAGCCGTGCCGTGCCGGTCGCGTCTCCTGCCAGTGACCGATCGGCACGGCCATTCCGGCACACCGTCCGGTGCGCCGCAAGCGGGTGCGGGCCCTCCGGCGACGCCCCGGCCACGGGACGGCGTGACACCCGGGTCCCCCTTGGCTGGGGCTGCCCGTACGATGGCGACATGTCGTTCCTCCGCCGCCGTAGCGCCGCCACGCCCACCGGTCCGGACTTCGATGTCCTCGCGATGGACCCGGGGGACTGGCCCGGAGACCTGGGGGCCGGGCTGCTGCCCGGGCCCGACGGCACCTGCCAGGGCATCTATCTGCGGTACGACCTGTTCGGCGGGCGCGGACCCGCGATGCTGATCGGGAACCTGCCGCCCGGCTCGCCCGCGCGGGAGCTGGACCCGGGGCAGGTGCCGTTCGAGGTCGCCCAGTTGCTGGCGGCGCTGGGCAACGACGAGCCCGCCGAGGTCACCGAGATCGAGGACACCCCGGTGATGCACGGCGACAGCCTGCTGATCGTCCGGCGGATCAAGATCTCCGAGTCGCGGATCGCCTGCGCCCAGTTCGACCGCAGCGACGGCGTCCAGGTCACCATCGCCACCTGGGACCGGCCGATCACCGACGACCTCTACCAGTTGCTGAAGCCGCTGCCCGCGGAGATGTTCCAGGCCGGCTGAGCCGCGACGGTCCGGACCTGTGTGAGGGCGCCTCCGGAGTGATCCGGGGGCGCCCTCACGTATGTCAGCGCGGGCTCAGTCCTCTGGCGAGTGCCCGGGCGGCGCCCCCGACACCTGCACCGTCACATCGTCGGCCTTCACGTACTCCACCCGGTGCCCGAGCTGGATCTCGAAGTAGAGCTGCTTGCCGCGTACCACCCGGTGGCTCGCCTCGTCGAAGGTGACCGCGTAGTAGTACTCGCCGTGCACCAGGTTCCGGGTCACGTACCGCTGACCGGCGAGGACCTGGTACGGCATCGCGAAGATGCCCTGCACCGGCACGCCGGGCGGGTAGGCGGAGGCCTCCGGGTAGGCGCGGCCGTAGACCGGGACGCCGGCCAGGCCCGGCTTCGGGGTGACGACCAGGGCCACCGTGTTCACGGCGGTGGGCTGCTCGGCCGGGTTGTGGAACCACGCCTTCTGGCCGAGGTACCAGATGGCTGTCCAGTCGCCCTGCCGCTCGGCGACCGCGAACTGCTGGCCGGTCGAGGCCCGCGCGCCCACGTCGTTGACGCCGGTGGTGCTCGGGCCGGCGCCCAGGCCCACGTCCTTGACCAGCGGTGCGGTGGTGCTCGGTGCCGTGTGGAGCCGGATCGCCTCCGAGCCGCGCGCCGGGCAGGTGTCGCCCGCCTTGACGCAGCCGGTGTAGAGCGGCTTGTTGGCCTCGTACTCCGGCCGGATCGTCACCGCGCCGCCCCACGGACCGGCGTTGGCGTGCAGGGGCGCGCCCATCAGCGCCATGTAGTGGGCCCAGTCCCAGTACGGCCCGGGGTCGGTGTGCATGCCCCTGATGTAGGAGGCGGTCGGGCCCGGCACGTTGTCGTGGCCCAGGATGTGCTGCCGGTCCAGCGGGATGTGGTACTTCGCCGCGAGGTAGCGCACCAGCCGCGCGGACGAGTGGTACATCGCCTCCGTGTACCAGGTGCCCGGGTCGATCAGGAAGCCCTCGTGCTCGATGCCGATGGACTTGGCGTTGAGGTACCAGTTGCCGGCGTGCCAGCCGACGTCCTTGGTCTGCACGTGCTGGGCGACGTGTCCGTCGACGGACCTGACGGTGTAGTGCCAGGCCAGGTAGTCCGGGTTCTGGACCAGGCTCATCGCCGTGTTCCAGTAGCCCTCGGTGTCGTGGATGACGATCGTGTCGATCGTCTGGGTGTTCGGGCGGTCGCCGAGGTCGTGGTTGCCGTAGTCGCCGCCGCCGAGGTCCCGGTACGGAGCAGGAACCCACTCGCAGCCCAGGTCCGCCGGGCACTCGGTGCCGTCCGCGTTGTGCTTCTTCAGCCCGATCAGGCCGGCCTGGCCGGGGGCGGGTGCGAGCGACGGTTCGGCGCTCAGCGTGACCTGCTCGCCGGTGTCGTTGGTACGCGCCTGGCCCTGTTCGATGACGGCGAAGACGTCGTCGGCGAAGGCGACGGCGGTGGCCTCGTCGTCGGCGCCGGAGTAGCGGGCGACCGCCGCGTACCAGTCCGCGGGGTCGGAGCTCAGCGGCTCGGCGAGCTGCGCCTGCGTGTCGGCGAGCAGGGCCGCACCACCCGCCACGTTGGTCGCCGCGTCCTCGCGCAGCGCCTCGGCGGGCAGGCCGGTCAGTGTCGCCGCCCGGTCCAGCGTGGTGAGGTTCGCGGGCAGCGCCGCGAGGTCGGGCGCCTCGGCGGTGGCCGTGGTGATCAGCGGCCGGGTGTCGTCACCGCGCCCGTCTTCGCCGCCGTCGCCCGCGCCCTCCTGCGGAAACTCCGTCAGCGCGGTACGCGCGTCGGTCAGATGCATCGGTCCGTAGCCGCCGGTGACGCTGGGCAGGCCCTGGTGGGTGTCCCAGCGCGACTCCATGTACGCCACGCCGAGCAGCACGCTCTGCGGCACCTGATAGTTCGCCGCCGCGTCGGCGAACGCCTGCTGAAGCGTTTCCGCCGCCTCCGGGGCGGGCTCGGCCGCCTGCGCGGTCCCGAACACCGGCAACAGCACCGCGGCGGCGACGGCAGCCGTCGCGGTACGCAGCACGCGCCGTCCGCGGCGTCTGCCGGACGGGGGAGCGGATCCTTGCACAGCGGCCTCCTCGAAGTGATACCTGTCGATCGGCATCACAGAGGTATCGGCTGCCGGAACATCCGTCAACTACCCGTATACGACAGTGTCTTCGCACGTCAACGCGCATTTCGGCGGAATTTCCGCGGCCCGTGGCGCCGACCTGCTCCGCGTCAGTGGCGTAGACCTGTGGGGCGCGTGTGACGAGGTGTGAAATCGTACGGTCCCGGCGGCCGACGGTTCACCGGCCCGTTCGGTGCCGGCCCCGGACCCGACGGCGGCTGCCGAACGCGCGTGACACCGTACTGATCAAAGCCGGTCGACGGCCGTTGTGACGGCTGGTGCCCGCTCACCCCGTCAGCGGGTGCCGACCGCGGCGCGTACCGCCCGGCGGGCCATGCCGCAGTCGTCGTGCAGTCGCCGCAGCAGCAGCCGCTGCTCCTCGCCCGCCTCGGCCGCGCCGGGTGCCACCGGGCCCGGAGCGCGCATGGTGCGCTGCACGGCCGTCTCGTAGGTGCGGATCTCCCGGGTCAGCACCAGCATCAGGTTGACCAGGAACGCGTCGCGCGCCGCCGGCCCGGCCGACTGCGCCTGCTGGCTGATCTGCCGCCGGGCCGCCGCGTCGCCGGCCAGGACCGACCACAGCACCGCCAGGTCGTACCCCGGCAGGTACCAGCCCGCGTGCTCCCAGTCCACCAGCGAGGGCCCGGCCGGCGACAGCAGCACATTGGAGAGCATCGCGTCCCCGTGGCAGAACTGCCCCTGTGCGTGAGCCAGTCCGTGCAGCAGCTTCTGCAGATCGCCCAGGTCCCGGTCGGTGAGCAGGCCGAGTTCGTGGTAGCGGCCGATCCGGGCCGGATAGTCGATCGGCGCCTCGAACGTACCGGCCGGCGGGCGCCACATGTTGACCCGCGTATACGCAGACAGCGCCGCGCGTACGTCACCCCTGGTCGGCACGCGCGCCGGGTGCCGCTGCGGCGACACCACACGCCCTGTCATCCGCTCCATCACCAGCACGCAACTGTCCGGGTCGGCGGCGATCAGCCGTGGCACCCGTACCGGCGGACGGTGCCGGACGAAGGTGCGGTAGGCCGCTATCTCGTGGCGGAAACGTTCCGCCCAGGCCGGTGAATGGTCGAGCAGGCATTTGGCGACCGCCGGCGCACGCCCGGAGGTACCGATCAGCAACGCGGTCCGGCCGCCCCGGCGCAGCAACTGCGCGGGGATGAAATCGGGGCAGATCCGCTGAACGGCGGCGACGGCGGTGCGCAGCTGGGTCCCCTGCGGGCCGGTCAAGTCGAGTCTCCCGCTGAGCGGATGGGAGCCGCCCGGCGCGCTCCGTCCGACGGGGGACGACGGGTGCGGACGGAGAACGGGCTCCGCGGCAGCGGGGTACGCGGGGCGGGGCGGGGCGGACAGGGAGGTGGATGCCGAATACATGAGAAGAAGCAGATCCCTTCGCGCGCCGACAGGTTCGGGACGCCACCGCGGCGGAAGCGGCGGGCGCGTGCCCGGACCGGACTCCGCCGGCCGAGGCCGCACCCTGGGGAATGCGGCTCCGGACCGACGGAACCGGCCCCTTCACGCGCCGGATCTCCCTCCCCGTCGCAGCCCCGCCAGGGACCGGCCGGGTACCGGCTGCTGCCGGGCCGGGGTGGCGCGTTCCTACCTGACACCCGGGCGCGGGTGGCAGACCATCTGGCGGACCCTGGCGAACCCTGGCGAATACTCGCGAGGCCGTTGCCAGTGGGAATAGTGTCAACAGTGCCGAGGAACCTGGGGGCTTGACGTGGGCAACGAAGCCAACACCCGACTCGCGGACCTGTTCGGACTCACCGGATGGTCCAAGGGCGAACTCGCACGGCTGGTCAACCGGCAGGCGGCGGCCATGGGCCACCCGCAGCTGGCGACCGACACGTCGCGGGTGCGCCGGTGGATCGCCACCGGGGAGTCGCCGCGCGAACCCGTGCCGAAGGTGTTGGCCGCGCTGTTCACCGAGCGTCTCGGCCGTGTCGTGACCATCGAGGATCTCGGGTTCGACCGGCGTCGGCAGACAGGCAGGAGACAGCCCGCGGAGGGGCTGTACTGGTCGGCCGGACGAACCGCCGCGGTCCTCACCGAATTCACGGGAATGGACCTCATGTTCAACCGACGCGGTCTGGTGGGCGCGAGCGCCGCGCTCGCCTCCGGTTCCGTACTCAGTAAGGCCATGTACGACTGGCTGCACACCGACCCGGCCCTGGCGGCCGACGCACCGGTCTTCGACGATCCACTGCGCGCAGACCCCGCCGCCTACGACCGCTACGAGGCGGCGCCGATCGGCTCCCAGGAGATCGAGTCCCTGGAACACTCGGTCGAGGTGTTCCGGGCCTGGGACGCGTCCCGCGGCGGCGGGCTGCAACGCAAGGCGGTGGTGGGCCAGCTCAACGAGGTGGGCGGCATGCTCTCCTTCCGGCACCCGCCGCACCTCCAGCGCAGACTGTGGGGGGTGGCCGCCAACCTCGCGGTGCTGGCCGGCTGGATGTCCCACGACGTCGGCCTGGAACCCACCGCCCAGAAGTACTTCGTGATCGCCGCGCACGCCGCCCGGGAGGGCGGCGACCGGCCGCGGGCCGGCGAGGCGCTGTCCAGGGCGGCCCGCCAGATGGTGCATCTGGGCCGGCCGGACGACGCGCTGGACCTGATGAAGCTCGCCAAGTCCGGCTCCGGCGACACCGCTCTGCCCAGGACCCGGGCCATGCTGCAGACCGTCGAGGCGTGGGCGCAGGCGTCCATGGGCCGCGGCCAGGCGATGCGGCGGACCCTCGGAGAGGCCGAGGAACTGTTCGCCTCCGACCGCGGCGACGTACCGCCGCCGAGCTGGATGCAGAACTTCGACGAGGCCGACCTGCACGGCATGCACGCGCTCGCCTACCGCACGCTGGCCGACCACGACCCGGCGGCGGCGGCCCAGGCGCAGATCCACGCCAAGCAGGCGATCAAGCTGCGGACCGGCGGCCACGATCGGTCGATGATCTTCGACTACCTGTCGCTGGCGTCGGCCTGCTTCATCGCGGACGACCCCGAACAGGCCGACCGCTACGCCCGGATGGCTCTGCTGACCATCGGTCAGACCTCCTCGCACCGCACCTGGGACCGGCTGCGCGAGATGTACCGGCTCACCGGCCGGTTCGCCGACTGCGGCAAGGTGCAGGACCTTCGGCGGGAGATCGAGGCGGCGATGCCCAGGGCGACGGGCGGGCGCGGCACGAAGGCCAAGCCGAGCGGCGGCGGAGTGTCCGTATGAGCACCGGCCGGCGGCCGGCCTGACGCCGAACGGGCCGGCACACGGATCAGGCGATCCTTGCGATCAGTACGCAGGCGTCGTCCTCGCGCTCCGCGGCGTCGAACTCCGCGGCCACCATGCGCACGCAGTCCTGCGCGGAGGCGGCGCCGGCGAACAGCGGTGCCATGGCGAGCAGCCGGTGGACGCCGCTCTCCGCCTCCGGTCCGGCGGCCGTCACGGCGGGCGTGCGGCGCGGGACCAGCCCGTCGGTGTGCAGCACCAGCAGGTCGCCGGCGGCCAGTTGCTCGCGCGCCTCGGCGTACCGCGCGCCGGGGGTGGAACCGAGCAGCACGCCGTCCGGCGCGTCCAGGACGCGCCCCGCGCCGTCGCGGAACAACAGCGGTGCGGGGTGCCCGGCCTGGGACCAGTGCAGCACCCGGGTGTCCGGCTCGTACCGGCAGCACAGGGCGCTGCCGAGAGCGGGGTGCGCCGAAGAGTCGAGCAGTTCGTTGAGCCAGCCCATCAGGGGGCCGGGCCGGAGGCCCGCCACGGCCATACCGCGCAGAGCGCCGAGCATCATCGCCATCCCGGAGGTGGCGGCGACGCCGTGTCCGGTGAGGTCGCCCACGGTCAGTAAGGAGGAGCCGTCGGGAAGCTGCATCGCGTCGTACCAGTCGCCGCCGATCAGGGCGGCGGTGGCGGGGGGAAGGTAGTACGCCGCGAGATCCATCGTGGTGGCGCCGCCGTCCTGCGGGAACCGCAGGGTGTCGCGCCACGGGGGGAGCACGGCCTCCTGCAGTTCGACCGCCAGCCGCCGCTCGGTCCGCGCGACCTGCCGCTGACGCTCCAGGGAATCACGGGTCTCCCTCAGCGTCCGCTGGCTGCGGCGCAGGTCACTGACGTCGCGCAGCACGGCCCACATGGACTCCGTGCTGCCGTCGGCGCCGAGCACCGGCTCGCCCACCATGTGCACCGTGCGCACCGAACCGTCCGCGCGCACGATACGGAACTCACCGTCGATCGGCCGCGCGTCCACCAGGCAGCCGGTCACCATCTCGGTGAGCAGGTACTGGTCCTCGGAGAAGAGCCAGGACGGCAGCTCGTCCAGGGTCAGGGGGCCCTCCTCGGGGTCCCGCCCGAAGATCCGGTAGAGCTCGTCGGACCAGGTCACGTCGTCGGTGAGCAGGTTCCACTCGGCGCTGCCGGCCCGGCCCCGGGCGCCGGCCGCCGCGGGGCCGGGGAGCGGGAACCGGGACGGGGCGTCGGGCGGCAGCTCCGCCGGCCCCTCCGGTTCGAAGCCGTCCCTGAGCTGACCGAGGTGGGTGCCCAGGTCGTCGAGCTGGTGCACGGCGAGATCGCACAGCGCCCGCTGCCAGCGCAACTGCGGGTCCTCCGCGGCGGCCACGCTGTCCCGCAGCACCGCGTCGACCCGCGTCCTCAGCTGACGCGCCTGGGTGATCAGCGCGTCCACCGCACCGGGGTCCGGTGGCTGTGCGGCGGTGTGATCCGCGTGCGTGGGGGACGGCATGACGCACTCCGAACGTGTCTGCTGGCAGGCGCTTGACCGCCGTGGCGGACAGAAGACCGGTAACGACTGTTGCACAGGGAGCGACTGTCTGTAAGGGTTTCAGCGATACCCGATCTGGTGGTGCTTCTGGCATATGTCAAAAGCCCAGCGGATTTCCGGCCACCCGGGCGGCTTCGACGGCGCCACGCGGCCGGGTCGGGCGGCCGGCTCCCTGCCCCTCCGTGCGCCGTCCGTACGCAGTCCGCACGCCGCCGGAACCGCCGTGCGCCAGCCCCGGTGACGGCCTCCGCCGCCGAAGCGGAAGCGACATCGCGCCCCCCGAGTCGGTAGGCTTCCGCCGCCCGTTCCCACGGATCCCCCGCTCCGACCGGGTGTGAATCGCCCGCCGGCCGGTAAGGATGCCGGGCACCGGCAGCGGAAATCCCGTTGCCATGGAACCCCCCGCACCGGATGCTGACCTCATGTTCGACCCAGACATAGCGCCCAGTGGCACCCTTCTCGGCCTCCTGCAGAGAGGACGCGGAGACGGGCCTCTGCACGCCCTCGCGGCGCCGCGGGCGGAGGCACTCGCCGCCCTGGAGCAGTGTGTGCTGCGCGACCCCCGGCTCGACTGGCGGGTCGAATCGCGCTCCCTTTATTACGCGCGCCTCTACTCCGATCTGGAAGGCCCGCTCGACGGGATCGAACAGCACCTCTTCCACCCCGACGACCTGATCACCGCCGACGAGCACCGCTGCGGCCTGGCGTTGTCCGTCCTCGGTCATCTGGCCGGATACGGCCGTCGCGACGCGCTGCACCTGCTACGGCGGTACGCGGCCGGCGGCGGCTGCTGGGAGTGGGCCCTGGACGAACTCGCGGTCCGGGACGACGAGGCGGGCCTGCGCTCGCTCGGCTCCGCGGTCGTGGCCCGCTTCCCGCACACCCCGGAGGGCGAGGCGGCGCTGACCCGTGCGGTCCGCGAGGCGTACGAGCCGCGCCCCTGGCAGCTCTGGGCCGAGGACACCGCCCGGCCCGTCACCGCTGCCCGGGTCCGCAAGGCCACCGAGCAGGTCTCCTTCGACCGCTGGCAGCGGCAGCTGCGACCCGCGGGCCCCACCCCCGGCTGGAGCGTCCCCGCCGTCCTTCACTGGGCCCAGCAGGGCCTGGCCGCGTATCCCGCGGTCGAACGCGATCAGCCCGCCGCCCGCTGCCTGGCCGCCGTCGCGGGCCCCGAGGACCGCCCCGCGCTGCTGGACGCCGCGCTGCACGGCCCGTCCGCCGCCCGCGCCGCCGCGGTGCGCCACCTGACCGACCGCCGCGACCCCGAACGCCTCGATTTGATCGAAGCCGCCGCTGCCAGCGGCGACGACCTCGTCGCCCGCGCCGCCCTGGAATCCTTCGAACGGCTCCGCGACGACGACGCCATGACCCGCGCCCGCGCCTGGGCGGTACGCACCGACCCGCTGGGCTCCGCCGCCGCCCGGACGCTGGCCCGGCACGGCGGACCGCAGGACGCCGACCTCGTGCTGGCCGCGCTGCGCCGCACCGTGCAGACCGGCGGTTCCGACGCCGACGGCCTGGACGCGCTGGTCGAAGGCGTCGGACGGCTCGCCGAACACCGCGCCGCACCCGTACTCCGCCACCTTTACCGCGAGACGACCTCCTCCCAGTTGCGCGGCGCCGCGGCCCGCGCGCTCGCCACCGCCGACCCCGGGTTCGCCGCCGGTTTCGCCGTCGAGTGCCTGTGGGACTGCGAGGAGAGCACCAGGGAACTCGCCGCGCACCGGGCCACGTCGGGGGACGTACGGGTCCTCGCGCAGCTGCGCCGGCTGGCCGCCGATCCGGCGGAGGAGGCCGAGGTGCAGACGGCGGTGCGCGGCCGGCTCAGCTCGGGGGGCCCGGGCCGGTAGGTCCCCGAACGCTCATGGGCCGTTCCACTCCGGGACAGATGCGCGTGGCCCTGACAACGTCCACGGCGGCGACAACCACCGTATGCGTGTCGCCATCGTCACCGAGTCCTTTCCACCGGACGTCAACGGAGTGGCCCACTGCGCCCTGCGCACGGCCGAACACCTCGCCCGGCGCGGCCACGAACCGCTGGTCGTGGCGCCGGCCGGACCGTACGGGCCCGATTCCGGACAGAACCCCTGCCCGGTGGTCCGCGTCCCCTCCCTGCCGCTGCCCGGCTACCCGCAGGTACGGGTGGCGCTGCCCGGTCGCCGTACCGCCGCCGCCATCGCGGCGCACCGGGCCGACCTGGTCCACCTCGCCAGCCCGTTCGTGCTGGGGGCGCGCGGGCTGGCCGCCGCCACCCGGATGCGCGTCCCGGCCGTCGCCGTCTACCAGACCGACCTGGCCGGATACGCCAGGACCTATCTGAACGCCGGCGAGGCCGCCGCCTGGCGCCGGATCCGGGCCGTGCACACCGCCGCGGCCCGCACCCTCGCCCCTTCCACCGCCTCCCTGACCGCCCTCGCCGAACACGGCGTGCCCCGGGTCCACCTCTGGCCGCGCGGCGTCGACTCCGCACGCTTCCACCCCGGCCACCGCGACGAGGCGCTGCGCCGCGAACTCGCCCCGCGCGGCGAACTGATCGTCGGCTACGTCGGCCGGCTCGCCCCCGAGAAGCACGTCGAACTCCTCGCCGAGACCTGCGCGCTGCCCGGGGTGCGGGTGGTGATCACCGGCGACGGCCCCAGCACGCCCGCACTGCGGGCCGCCCTCCCCGGAGCGGTCTTCCTCGGCCGCAGAACCGGCGACGACCTCGCCCGCGTCTACGCCTCACTGGACGTCTTCTGCCACACCGGGCCCTTCGAGACCTTCTGCCAGACCGTCCAGGAAGCCATGGCCAGCGGTCTGCCCGTCATCGCACCCGCGGCCGGCGGCCCGCTCGACCTCGTCGCCCAGGGCCGCACCGGGCTGCTCGTGCCGCCCGGCGACGCCGCCGCCGTACGGGACGCGGTCCGGCGGCTGCACGGCGATCCACGGCTGCGCGTCCGGTACGGCGCCGCGGCCCGGAGCGAGGTGGCCGACCGCACCTGGGAGGCGGTCGGCGACCAACTGCTCGGCCACTACGACCAGGTGCTCGGCGAGCGCGAGGCGGCAGCCGCGTGACCACCCGACTCTCCTACGACACCGTCGTCCGCGAACCCGAGCGGGGCCTGCGCATCGTCCGGCTCGCCAACTTCGTCACACCCGTCTCCGGAGGCCTGCGCACCGCGCTGCGCCACCTCGGCGAGGGATACGCGGCGGCCGGCCACGAACCCGTCCTCGTCGTACCCGGCCGCGAGGCGTCCGACGAACTCACCCCGCAGGGCCGGGTCATCACCCTGCCGGGACCCGAGATCCCCGGCACCGGAGGCTACCGGGTGCTCGCCCGACGCGCCCCGGTCGAGGCCGTCCTCGCCGACCTCGCGCCCGACCGGCTGGAGGTCTCCGACCGCACCACCCTGCGCTGGACCGGCGAGTGGGCCCGGCGGCACCGGGTGCCCGCCGTCATGGTCTCGCACGAGAGCACCGACGGCGTGCTCGGCACCTGGGGACTGCCCTCCGGGACCGCCCGCCGCGCCGCCGACGCCCTCAACCACCGTACCGCGCTGGCCTATACGAAGATCGTGTGCACCACCGCGTGGGCCGCCGCCGAGTTCGCACGGATCGGCGCCCGCAACGTCGTCCGCGCCCCGCTCGGAGTCGACCTGGACACCTGGCACCCGGCCTGCCACGACCCGCGGGTGCGGCAGAAGTACGCGCCGGGCGCCGGCGTGGTCCTCGTGCTGTGCTCCCGGCTCTCCCTGGAAAAGCGCCCCGGCGTCGCCCTGGAAACCCTCGCCCACCTGCGCGGTTCAGGCGTCGACGCGGCGCTGGTGGTGGCCGGCGAAGGACCGCTGCGGGCCCGGCTGAGCACGCAGGCGAAGGCCGCCCGGCTGCCCGTCACCTTCCTCGGACACGTCGCTGCCCGCACCGACCTGGCGGCGCTGCTGGCCACCGCCGACGTGGCGCTGGCACCGGGACCGGTGGAGACCTTCGGCCTCGCGGCCCTGGAGGCGCTGGCCTGCGGCACACCCGTGGTCGCCAGCGCCTGCTCGGCGCTGCCCGTCCTGCTCGGCCCGGCGGGCGCCGCCGCCGACCGGCCGGCCGAGTACGCGGCGGCCGTCCAGCGGGTGCTGGCCGCGCCGGAAGC
>NZ_DATDBG010000044.1:0-32319 GCF_036524955.1 Streptomyces sp. | reverse complement strand
CCCCCCCTCGCCCCTGGTGAAGGCCCAGGCCGCGCTGGACCGCGCGCACACCCTGCGGGCGCTGGGCGCGGCCGCACAGGCCGCCGCCGCGGCCCACCAGGCACGGGCCCTGTACGCGGAGAAGGGACACCGGCCCGGCATCCGCTGGTGCGACACGCTCGCCGCCCTCCCACCCACCGACGCCGTATCCCAGCCACCCCGGAGAGACGACCCCCATGCCCAGCACTGAGGCCACCCCACCGCCGCCGCTCACCTGGAGCCTGCGCGGCACACCGACCGACGAGCTGCGCGTGTCCGCCGATGACGGCCTGCCGAAGCCGGCCGGTACCGGCGCCGGCATCCGAGTGTGCGTCGTGGACTCCGGCGTGGAACGCGACCACCCGGCGATCGGCCCGCTGGCCGGTGCGTGGGTGGCCCTCAAAGACCCGGACAGCGGCGCGGTGGACATCCAGGAGACCGACACCGGGGACACCTGCGGCCACGGCACCGCGTGCGCCGGCATCATCCGCCGCCTCGCGCCGCACTGCGAGCTGTACTCCGTACGCGTCCTCGGCGAGCGCTTCTCCGGCACCGGCGATGTGCTGCTCGCCGGTCTGCGCTGGGCGGTGCGGCAGGGCTTCGACGTGATCAACCTCAGTCTCTCCACCACCCGGACCCGCTTCGCCGGCGAGCTGCGCGAGCTGGCCGACGACGCCTACTTCACCCGGACGGTCATCGTGGCGTCCGCACACAACTCCCCGGTGGAGAGCTTCCCATGGCGCTTCTCCTCGGTGATCTCGGTGGGCAGCCACCACGAGGACGACCCGGCCCTGTGGCTCTACAACCCGCACCCCCCGGTGGAGTTCTTCGCACCGGGCCAGAACGTCACCGTGCCGTGGCTGGGCGGTGCGACCATCCGGACCAGCGGCAACAGCTTCGCGACCCCGTTCATCGCCGGGCAGTGCGCCCGGTTGCTCTCCGCCTACCCGCGCATGACCACGTTCCAGTTGAAGAACGCGCTCTACCTGTCCGCCGCCAACGTCCATGTCAGAGGTGCCTGATGTCCGCGACCCCGGCAGTTCCCGCCCCGTTCACCGACGACACCGACCCGGCGGCCCGGGAGCTGCTCCAGTCCGTGGTCGACGTTGCCCGCGCCATCTTCGGCGCCCAGGCGAGCTCGGTCTGCCTGCTGGACGAAGCGGCGGACGAACTGGTGTTCCGCGCCGTCTCCGGTCAGGGCGAGCAACTCCTCGTCGGCCGGCGTTTCCCGGCCGGCAGCGGCATCGCCGGCTGGGTGGCCACCTCCCGGGAGCCGATGATCGTCGACGATCTGTCGCGCAACGCCTCGTTCGACCGTGACATAGCCGAGTCCACCTCCTACGTCCCGGACGCCCTGATGGCCGCCCCCCTGGTCAGCGGAACCCGTGTGCTGGGCGTCCTCGAGGTCCTCGATCCCTCCCCCCAGGCCCGCACCCATCTCGCCGAACTGGACCTGCTCACCATGTTCGCCCGCCAGGCGGCAGCCGCCCTCCGCATCACCATCGACCACCGGCCGGCAGGCCCGCGCCCCGCCCTCGACCCGCGCCGCCGTGCCGACGCGCTCCGCCTCCTCGACGACCTGCACGGCCTTCTCTTCGAGAGCTGACAATCCGGCGGTGGTTCTCGGTTCCGTGGCTGCGCACCGGCTTGGGCCCCGCACGAAGCCCCTGCCGCCGTGCCGGGTCCAGCGGGCCGGGCCCGGCACGGCGGCGCGAAGGTCAGGACGGGTAGGCCACGAGAGCCATCATGCCCGCCTCGCCGTGGTAGGCGTTGTGGCAGTGCAGCAACCACTCACCGGGGTTGTCGGCGTCGAAGAAGACCGACAGCCTCTGGTGGGGCAGGACGATCGCGGTGTCCTTGCGCGGGCCGGAGTCGCCGATCTGGTACGTGTGGCCGTGCAGGTGCACCGGGTGCCACATCGCGGTGTTGTTGACGAAGTCCAGCCGCACCCGCTGTCCCCGCTCGACGCGCAGCGGGTCCGCCGCCGGGTCGTTCATGGCGAGCCGTCGTCGCGCGGCCCCGCCGGTGGACGGAGCCGTCAGGGCACGGAACGGCACCGGAGCGCCGTGCCGGGCGACCTATGCGCGCAGTCGGGAGAGGACCGAGAGATCGGGTGGCGCGCGGCCGATGGTTCGAGCGGCCTTCCGGCCGGTGACGGCCCGGTGAGGACACGGGGCCTGCTCGGCCCGACACCGGGGCGGCGGCGGGAGCTTCAGCGTGTCGACGCTCGCGGTGGAGCAGTGCTGCGTGCCGGTGGCCGCACAGGCGCCGTCACCGGCGCTGTCGACGGCCGGGCCGACCGGACGGGCGCGGGTACGCTCCGCGCCCGCGCCCGTCGTCATCATGGTGTGCGGCGGGGCGACCGCACCGGGCACGGCGTGCCCGGGCGTCGCGTGCAGGGGCGTCGCGTGCAGGGACGACGCGTGCAGGGACGACGAGCTGACCGCGACCGGAGCGGCGGTCACCCCGTGGTGGACCAGCAGTGCGAGGGCGGCACCCAGGACGACCACAGCGGCGTACGCCCAGCGAGCCGGGCCGCCGCGGGCCGTCCGTGTCATCATCGCCTCCACCTGTGCCGTCCGGTCGTCGCAACCAGAACCCCCATTATACCCCCTGGGGGTACACGACCGGGACGCCCGTCACCGGCGGCAGCCGTCCCCGGGAGCGATCCGCCGGCACCGCCGTGGGCCCTCTCGGTGGCCTCCGGCTCGACGGGCCCCGCGCGAGAAGTTCGACCGCGGCGCGTTCCCGGCCGGGTCGGCACGTCTTCACGCGGCCCGCGACGGACCACCCGCAGCCAGGGGTGCTCCGCCGCGCGCACTCGGAGACGACTCCGCGGCAGCGGCGTTCGACATGTGCCGTCGAACACACATCGGAGTTTTCGGCCACTTGCGCATGATCGTTCCTCAATAGTGATCCCAGGCCGGGAGTACGTCTGACACCACGGGGGAGCAGTCGGATGAACAGGGATGGATCGCCATTTTCCGGTGTGGCGAGCGCAACGCACGCCCTCGAACGCGGGCGTACGCCGACCCAGCGGCTCCTGGAACAGGAGCCGCGGATACTGGAGCTCTACTCGCAACGGCTACGGGACATACACAGCCCCCTGCCCGACGACCCCGACGCCTGGTCCTGGGTCGAGGAGCAGGCGCGGCGCATCATCGTCGACTGCGCGGACAGCCTGGCGCAGGGCGTCACGGTGGTGTCCCCGACACAGATCGGGGGGCCCGTGGCACCGGACGACGAGCATGTCATGCGTCACGGCCTTCGGCTGACCCATTTCGTCCAGTCTTTAACCGCCCTGACGGACCTCATCCTGGACGCCATCGGGCAGGCGGTCGCGTCCTCCGGCGTCCCCGGGCCGGACCGGGGCGAACACACCGAGGAGTTCGCCCGGGCCGGCGTGGCCGGCTACACCGCCGCCGTGCGCGCCCTCCACCAGGGCGTGGGCAGCCGTCTGGAGGCCGGATCGGCCAGCTGCGACCAGCTCCCGCGCAGCCGGATCAAGGAACTGTACGAGGAGAACCGGCGCTGGCTGGCCCGGGAGATCCACGACCAGTTCGGCAACTCGCTGAGCCTGGCGATGCGTCAACTGGAGATGCACGAACTGCTGGCCTCCCGGGCCGGCACGGACGTCGGTCCGCAGATCCGGGCCGCGAAGGCGGCGATCCTCGACGCGCTGGACACCAGCCGCCGGCTCGTCACCGCGCTGCGCCGGCCCAACGTCTCCGGTTCGCTGATCACCGCACTGCAGAGGTTCGCCGCGTCCATGGGCGACAGCGACAGCAGGGTGCGGATCTGGGTCGAGGGACCGGAGGAGCGGCTGCCTGGCTGGCTGTCGGAGGAGCTCTTCCTGCTGGTCCGCGAGTGCCTGCGCAACGCCCTGCGGCACGCCGGGGCCGGCAACGTCGTAGTGAGTGTGGACGTCACCCCGTACCAGGTGCGGGCCGAGGTCATCGACGACGGCAAGGGCTTCGACCGCGAACGTGTCCGTTCCTCGGGTGGCAACGGCCTGGAGGTCATGGCCGAGCGCGTGCACCTCCTCCAGGGCTCCCTGAACATCAGCAGTGCCCCGGAGGCCGGCACCCGCGTCACGATCTCGCTGCCGATCGAGGACGGGCGGACCGCCGGTGGCTGAGAACACCATCCGCATCCTTGTCGCCGACGACCACACCCTGCTGCGCCAGGCGCTGTGCGACCTGCTGGCTGCCGAACCGGACTTCGACGTGGTGGCCCAGGCCTCGACCGGCACCGAGACGTGCCGCCTGGCCGGACAGTACCGGCCCGACGTGGTCATCCTCGACATCGAGATGGCGGAGAACCACCCTGCCACCACCGTGGGCGCCATCCTGTGCGAGCTCCCCGACGCCCGCATCATCGTGCTCAGCATGGACGACAGCCAGCGCCTGGTGCGGGAGCTGCTGTCCCTGGGCGTCCACGGGTACCTGCACAAGAGCGTGAGCCGGGAGACCCTGGTCTCGGCGATCCGGCAGCGCGAGGCGGGTGGTCGCCGCACGGTGACGGTGTCCGTCTCCGCGACCAGCCTGGAGCCGTTGGCGGGCGACGGCTCCGAACCGAACGGCGGGCTGACGCTGCGGGAGGTCGATGTGCTCACCCTCGCGGGGAAGGCGCTGAGCAACCGGCAGATCGCGATCCGCCTCGGCATCGCCGAGGGAACCGTCAAGCGCCACCTGCGCAACGTCTTCGAGAAGCTCGGCGCGGTCTCGCGTATGGACGCGGTGAACAAGGCCGTCGCCCGGTCGTTGCTCTCCGCCCCCGGCGCGTCCGACGACACGGTGCCGCCCCGCTGCTGACGGACGCTCCAAGGCTGTCCTGCGGTCAAGGTCGATTCCCGTCGTTTCCGGTGGTGGGCGCGGGACGTCGCCACGGCACCGCCCGGCGTCGTCCCGACCGTGTGCGTACGCCGCCGGGCACGTGAGGCGGCCGGCGGGAAGAAAGCACTCCTCGGCGGGGAATGCCGACGCCGTACCCGCTTCCCCCGGTACGCCCGCAGGCAGGGCCAGGATATGGCGGTGCGGAGCGAGACGCCCACCCCCAAGGGGTGAGCGGACATGTGTCTTTCGGAGGGGCGGAATACCGCCAAGAGGCAATCCCCGCTGCCTCTGAGGACTATTCAGCCGACCGGTACCGGAGTCCTAGCATGGGGCCGTGCGAGCGACCGTCGGGACGACACCGGCCAGGGACCGGGCTGTTTCGGTCCGCCCCAGCCGGTTCCGTACGTTCCTGACCCTCCCGTTCGCACGAGGCGCCGGTCTCACCACATCCGGGTGACGGCCGGGGACGCCGCAAGGAGAGCGAACACCGTCCGCCGGGGAAGTGACGGCCCTCGGCGGCACGGGAGGGCTGACGCCCGAGTTCCCGGAGTGGGCGGCCGAGGAACGAGGCCGCCCGCGGAAGGAACGAGCAGGAAGACCGACCAAAAAGCACGGACACACCGCGGACATCCGGTCGATCCGGACCCGTCGGTCACCGAGGCGGACCTCCCCCACGACCGCGCGGCGCCGGCGGTCACACCCCCACCCCCATCGATGCCGTACCGGGCCGACGGCCCGCGGTACAGCACGACCCGGGTACGACCTCGATCTCCCCCGGGCCGGCACCATGCCGGCCCCGACCGTGCACCGATCTGTCCGGTTACCAACCGAGGAGACAGCTTGAGCGACCTCATTTCCCGCGGCGCTTCCCGTGGCCGCGACTGGCTGCGCAGCAACGACCTGCCCTACAGCGACGAGATCCCCCTGGAGGCCTCCACCAGCCAGTTCCAGGGCGGCGGCCACTACGGCGTCGAAGTCCCCGTGATCAACTCCTACAAAGTGCTGGAGCAGACGCTGACGCTGCTCCAGCGAGAGGGCCTGCCGGTCACCCGCTTCAACGAGACGCTGGGCGCGTTCCTGCTGTCCGACAGCGAGGTCAAGGACATGCTGGACCTGTGCCGGGAGAACGGCGTCGGCATGGTCTTCGCCCTCGGCCCCCGGCCGGAGTACGACCGCAAGGCCGCCTTCTACCGCGGCGGTTTCGGCGGCTCGCAGGGCCGTCGCGTCAACAACAACGACGCGCTGGCCGTCTCCGCGGACGAGGCCATCCGGCTCACCGAGATGGGGTGCCGCGGCCTGATCGCCTACGACCTCGGCGTGATGCGGATGCTGAAGACCATGCGGGACACGGGCGCCATCCCTGCCGAGACCCAGTTCAAGGCGTCCTCGCACTGCATCGTCTCCAACCCGTTCACCTCCAAGATCTACGAGGAGAACGGCGCCGACAGCGTCACCACCATCCACGACCTCGGCCTGCCGGTGTTCCAGGAGATGCGCAAGCAGTCCCCGGACCTGGTACTGGACATCCCGACCGACGTGTACGGCCAGAAGGGCGGCTTCATCCGGTTCACCGAGGTGCCCGAACTGGTGCAGATCGCCGCGCCGATGATGCTCAAGATGGGCGCCAGCGCCCAGGGCCACCCGGCCGACCCGGTGAACCAGTCCACCGTCGAGAAGCGCGTCCAGCGCGTCGCCCTGGGCATCGAGTACCTCCAGAAGTCCGGCATCAAGGCCGACTACATCGGCGAGACCTCCCTGCAGCGGAGCCTGCCCGTCAAGGTCTGACGGGCCCTCGCGGCCCGGCGTGGCCGCCCGACGGGGCCGGTCGTGCCGACCGGACCGAACTGTGCGGCCCGTCGCTCCGCCCGGTCCGGCCACCCCCTCCCGGCCGTTCCGCCGCCGCCCTGCCCTGTCCCGGGACCGTGCACCCGAGGCAGGGCGGTTCGGCGCCAGTTCCGCGGACGTCCGGCCGAGGGGCGGCTACCGCCCGCCCCGGACGGGCGCGCCGACCTCCCTGCCCGACCTCCGTGTCCACCGAAGGAGCCAGCAAGGCCATGGAATTCACGTTCACCGAAGAACAGGAGCGGCTGAGGAGCGAGGGTCTGGGCCTGGCCGGTCTGGTGTCCGCCGAGCAGCTGCGCACCGGGGTCGACGAGGATGTCTTCAAGACGCTGACCGACAAGGGGCTGGCCGCCGCCGCCCTGCCCGCCGGCAGCGGTGGCCGCGGTCTGGACGTCTCGCGGCTGTGCGCGCTGTGGGAGGGGCTGGGCGAGGGCACCGGCGACGCCGCACTGGCCTCCGCCCTGAGCACCCACGCCGTGCTGACCGCTGTCGCGCTGTGGAAGCTCGGCACCGAGCAGCAGCGGCGCGACCTGCTGCCGGGTGTCGCCGACGGCGGCGTGTCCACCGCGCTGTCGGCCTACGAGCTGGCCGGCGGCGCCGCGCGGGCCAACCGCGCGCTGACCGCCACCGCCCGGCCGGACGGCGACTGGCTGCTGGAGGGCACCAAGGCCGACGTGGTCAACGCCCCCTGGGCCGACCGGATCCTGGTCACCGCGGCCACCGGGCCCGGCGCCGCCTCCGCGTTCGTCGTGCACCGGCGGACTCCCGGCCTGCGCGTCGCCGACACCGCCCGCGGCCTGGGCAGCCTCACCTTCGACCGCGTCCGCGTGCCGGCCGGGGCGCTGCTGGGCACCCCCGACGCGGCCTACCGTGAGCTGCTGCCGCTGCTGCTGGCCCTGGACGCCACCGTCACCTCCGCCACCTGGATCGGGGTGATGCGCGCGCTGCTCGACCGCGCGCTGGACGCCGCCCGTACCGCCCAGTTCCTCGACCGGCCGGTGCAGCGCTTCCAGGACGTGCGCTTCGCCCTCGCCGACTCCCGCACCCGCGTCGAGCTGAGCACCGGTCTGGTGTACCGGGCCGCCTGGGAGCTGGACCAGAAGGACCACCCGGGACGCCAGGACGCGGCTGTCGCCAAGCTGTTCACGGTCCGTGCCGCGCATGCCACGGTGGCCGACACCACGCGCGTGCTCGCCCTTGCCGACCGCTTCCCCGACCCGCTGGCCGAGGCGGCGGCCCGTGACCTCGCCCGGCTGGAGCACGCCGCCCACGGCACCGACCTGACCCGTTCCGCCGTCGCCGCCTCGGTGCTGGGCCTGGGCTGACGGGCCCGCCCGGCACCGGCCGTCCGCCCGACGACTACTTACGGAGTGAGCATGGACTTCTCAACGGACAGTGTGGACAGCGCGCTCGTGGCCGAGTTCGAACGGCGCTTCCAGGCAGGCATCGCCCAGCGGGCGACCGAGGCGGACAAGGCCGGCGGCATGCCTCCGGAGAACTGGCAGGACATCGCCGCCAGCGACTACCTGCGGGCCTTCCACAGCAAGGAGATCGGCGGCCTGGGCCTGGACGGCGTCACCCAGGCCCAGGTGATGGAGACACTGGCCCGCGCCTGCGGCGGCTCCTACTGGTCGGCCACCATGTCCACGTTGGTGTGCGGCAAGCTGATCGCCACGTACGGCGACGTGGTCGAGCACCGCCGGCTGCTCGACCCGCTGCTCAGCGGCGAGAAGGTGGCGTGCTTCGCGGTCGTGGAGCGCACCTCCGGCAGCGACGCCGGCACCTACCGCACGGTGGTCTCGCCGGCGCCCTCCGGTGACGGTTACGTCATCAGCGGTGAGAAGGCGCGCATCACCAACGGCCCGAACGCCGATCTCGCCGTCGTCTTCGCCCGCTTCGACGGGGCGCAGGACGGCTCCGGTCCCGGACCGGACGACTGGTGCTTCGCGTTCGTCGACCTGCGCCAGGACGGCGTCGGACAGTTCTCCATGCCCCACATGGGCCTGCGCGCCATGCCCTGGGGCGGAGTCACCTTCGACAACGTGCCGGTCCGGCGCGAGGACGTCGTCCCGGTGCCGCTGGCGCAGTTCGCCCATGGCATGGCGTGGGGATGGCTGTTCATCTCCATCGCCGCCATCGGCCTGGCCGAGAACGCGCTGCAGGCGACCGTGGAGCACGCCTCCCGCCAGGTCGCCTTCGGCCGCCCGCTGGCCCACATGGAGGGCGTGCAGGCGCAGATCGCCGCGGCCCGCGCCGAGATCGACGCCGCCCGGCTGCTGGCCTGGCGCGCCTCCTGGCACCGCGCCGAGGGCCGCTCGGTCTACGAACTGATCGCCATGCTCAAGCCGTACGCCACCGAGATGGCTGTGCGCGTCGTCCAGGCGGCGGTCCAGATCCACGGCTCCTGGGCGCTCACGCCCGACCACGAGGTGGAGCGGCTGTACCGCGACGCGCCGATGAACGTGATCGGCGGCTTCACCTCCAACCGGCTGCGGGAACTCGTCGCCGACACCGACGGTCTGGACATCACCACGTTCCAGGAGTTCGACTGGCTGGCGGCGACCGGCCTGCTGGACGGCCCGAGCGGGCTCGCCGCCGACCAGGACTCCGCCTCCGCGGCGACCACCGCCGGGGCACGGTGATGGGCGCCGACGCGTACCGCATCGCGCTGCTGCCGGGTGACGGCATCGGCGTGGAGGTCACCGCCCAGGCCGTGCAGGTGCTGGAGGCGGTGGGCCGGCTGACCGGCCTGCGTCTCGACTTCGACGAGATACCGGCCGGCGCGGCCTACTACCGCGAGCACGGCCGGGACTGGCCGGAGGGCAGCGAGGAACGCTGTGCGGAGGCGGACGCCATTCTCCTGGGCGCCATCGGCCTGCCCGCCCAGGCGGACAAGCACGGCAGCCTGCTGCGTGCGGACGGCAGGATGGCCGGCTGGTCGGCGATCGTCGGCAACCGCGTTCGGCTCGACCTGTTCGCCAACGTGCGTCCGGTGCGGCTCTACCCCGGTGTGCGCCACTTCGTCTCCGGTGCCCACAAGCAGGTGTGGGAGCCGGAGAACGTCGACATGGTCTTCGTCCGGGAGAACACCGAGGACCTCTACGCCGGTTCCGGGGGCATCCTGGCCCCCGGCGGGGTGGGGCAGGTCGCCACCGACACCCGCATCGTCACCCGGCCCTCATCCGAACGGGTGATCCGGCTCGCGTTCGAGACCGCCATGGGACGTCAGGGCGCGCCCGGTGACAAGACCCGGCGGGTGACGTGCGTGGTCAAGGACAACATCCTGTTCGGCTGCCGGCTGTTCGTCTCGATCTTCGAGGAGATCGGCGCCGAGTACCCGGAGGTGGAACTGGAGACCGTCCTGGTGGACGCCTTCACCCAGTGGCTGGTGCGGCGCCCCGAGCACTACGACGTCGTCGTGGCCCCGAACATGTTCGGCGACATCATCACCGAGCTCGCTTCCGCACTCCAGGGCGGCATGGGCGTCTCCGTCGGCTGCAACATCGGCACCCGGCACGGTATGTTCGAGCCCATTCACGGCTCCGCGCCCAAGCACGTCGGCAAGGACCGGGTGAACCCCATGGCGGCGATCCTCAGCGCCGGGCAGGCGATGCACTGGCTTGGCGGCCGTCGTGGCGACCCGGAGCTGGTCCGGGCCGGCGAAGCCGTCGAGGCCGCCGTCCGGGACGTGCTCGCCGCCGGAGAGCCGCTGACGTACGACCTCGTCGGCACCGAACGGGCCGCTCCGATGTCCGCGGTCACGGCCGCCGTGGTGGACCGGCTGGCCGGCCACCTGCCGACGCGGGTGGATGCGTGATCGTCGACTCCCAGCTCCACCTGTGGGGCGCGCCCTCCAGCCGGCGGCCGTGGCCGCCCGGCACCTCCGCCCTGACCCACCGCGCCGAACCCTACGACGCACCGGAGCTGCTGCGGGAGATGGACCGGGCGGGCGTGGACCGGGCGGTCCTGGTCCCCCCGTCCTGGGAGGGCGACCGCAACGACCTGGCACTGGCCGCCGCCGAGCGCCATCCGGACCGCTTCGCCGTGATGGGCCGGCTCGACCTGACCGACCCGGCCCGCGCACTGGCGCTCCTGGAGGGCTGGACCGAGCAACGCGGGATGCTCGGGCTGCGGCTCACCTTCCACCGCTCGCCGCACCGCGACCTGCTCACCACCGGCGCGATGGACTGGCTGTGGCACGCGCTGGAGTCCGCGGACATTCCGGTGGCCGTGTACCCGCCCGGACTGCTGCCGCTGGTGGGCGCCGTGGCCGCACGCCACCCCGGCCTGCGGCTGACGGTGGACCACCTCGCCCTGCCCACCGACGTCGCGGGGCCTGCGGCCTTCGCGGAACTCGACCGCCTCCTCGCCCTGGCCGTCCACCCCCGGGTCGCCGTCAAGGCGTCCTGCCTGCCCGCCGCCTCCGCCGAGGCGTACCCCTTCCGGGACATCGACGAGCCACTGCGACGGGTCTTCGACGCCTTCGGCCCGGACCGCGTGTTCTGGGGCTCCGACCTGACGCGTTTGCCGTGTGCGTACCGCACCTGTGTGGACCATGTCGCACGCCTGCCCTTCCTGTCGGAGAAGGACACCGAACGGGTGCTGGGCCCGGCCTTGCTGGACTGGCTCGGCTGGCCCGGGTGACCGGCCGAGCAGACCCGGACCGGCCACCCCGCAGGATCCCGGCCACGAGGTCGTTGAAAACGAGCGATCCGCGCGTCATGACTCGGTATAACCATGGCACGGACAGCAACGCACAGCGACGACCGCACAGCGGAAAGAGAAGGACCGGAAAGGCAGAATGACACTCACCGTTCGCTTCCACGAACTCGGCGGCCCGGAGGTCCTCCGTCTGGAGGACCTGCCGGAACCCAAACCCCGGGAGGGAGAGGTACTGGTCCGGGTCGAGGCCATCGGCCTCAACCGCGCGGAGGTGAACTTCCGCCGGGGCCTGTACATCGAGCAGCCGCGCGCGCTGCCCTCACTGATCGGCTACGAGGCCGCCGGCGTGGTCGAGGCGACCGGGCCGGGTGTCGACGGCCTCCGCGAGGGCGACCCGGTCAGCGTCGTACCGGCGTTCTCCATGAACGACTACGGTGTGTACGGAGAGCGCGTCGTCGTTCCGGCCACCGCCGTGGTCCGCCGTCCGGAGTCCGTCAGCTCCACGGCGGGCGCCGCGGTGTGGATGGCCATGCTGACCGTGTACGGCGCACTGGTCGACATCGGCGGCCTGCGGGCGGGCGACGCGGTGGTGATCAACGCCGCCTCCAGCAGTGTGGGGCTGGCCGCCATGCGCCTGGTCGGTCACCTGGGCGGGCTGCCCATCGCGGTGACCCGCGGCAGCGGAAAGAAGGAGCAACTCGCGCGCCTCGGGGCAGGGGCGGTGGTCGCCACCGACCAGGAGGACGTGGTGGACGCGGTGCTCGCGGCGACCGACGGCCGGGGCGCCCGGTTCGTGTTCGACGCCGTCGCCGGCCCCGGCGTCCGCGCCCTGGCCCGCACGGTCGCACCCGGCGGCACGCACTTCATCCACGGCACGCTCAGCGGCCAACCGACGCCGTTCCCGGGGGCGGAGACGATGAGTGCGTACGCCATGCGCAGCTACACGCTCTTCGAGATCACCAAGGACCCGGCCCGACTGGCCACCGCCACCGCGGCGATCACCGAGGGCCTGGTCTCCGGGGCGCTCGACCCCGTCATCGACCGGACCTTCCCGCTCACCCGGATCGCCGACGCGCACCGCTACCTGGAGTCCGGGGTGCAGGTCGGAAAGATCGTCGTCACCGTGGGCTGAGCCGTGCCCCGGCTGTGGACGGCGCGGCCCCCCGCGGCCCGCCGTTCCGGCTCGTCCTCGCAGTGAACCGCCTCCCCAGCAGATCGGCCTGACATGAAGTTCGGATTCATCCTGTTCCCGTCGAAGGACGCCATTCGCCCCGGCGACATGGGCCGGTACCTCGAAGACCGCGGGTTCGAGTCCCTGTTCTATCCCGATCACACCCATATCCCCGCCACGACGAAGGAGTATTTCGACGTCGCCGCGCTGCCGGAGGAATTCAAGATCGGCATGGACCCGTTCGTCGCCCTCGGCGCGGCGGCGGAGGCGACCACCACCCTCCAGCTGGGCACGGCCGTCCTGCTGGTGCCCGAACGCGACCCGATCGTCACGGCCAAGCAGGTCGCCTCGGTCGACGTGCTGTCGGACGGCCGGATGAACTTCGGCATCGGCCCCGGCTGGATCTACCAGGAGATGCGCAACCACGGCATCAACCCGGAGGACCGCTGGGAGGTCATGCGGGAGCGCACCGAGGCCATGCGTGAGATCTGGACCAGGGACGTCGCCTCGTACCACGGCACGTTCGTCAACTTCGACGACGTCACCTCCTGGCCCAAACCGGTCCAGCGGCCGCACCCGCCGATCCTGGTGGCGGGCAACGGCCCGAACGTCGCCAAGCGCGTCGTCGCCTACGGTGACGAGTGGATCCCCATGCTCCGTCCGACCGTGCTCGCCGACATCGTCCGTTTCAAGCAGGAAGTCCGCAAACCCGGCTCCGACGCCCCGATCCCCGTGACCCTGTTCGGCGGCGAGGTGGAGTCCGTCGACGCCTACGCCAAGGCCGGCACCGACCGCGTCCTGTTCTGGATCCGGCCGCTGCCGTATGCCGACGCGGTCGCACTCATCGACCGCATCGCCCTGACCCTGGGCTCCCGCCTGAAGGACGGCTGATCCGCGGGGTTCGGAGTCGGTCGGGTCATGCCGTGCAGGCGTTGCGCGTCCCGCCTGTCTCGGGGATGCCGCTGACCGGTTCGTCGCCGACGTTCAGACAGCGTGGCGGACGCATGGTCATGCCGAGGCCGGCCGGTGTGCGGGTGAAGATCGGTCGGCCGTCCCGGGCTGCGGGCCCCGGCCGGCTGCGGCCGACGGGACGCCGCCCTCACAGGCGGGCCCGCCCTCCGGGTGTGGCGCCGGAGGACGGGCCCGCCGTCGTACGGACACGCCGTGGTACGGACCTGCGGGGCGGATCAGGAGTGGTGGCTGTCCGGTACCAGGACGCACAGCAGCGAGCAGGCGACCGCCGAGGACGGTGCGGACGTCGTCGGGCGGGTGCCCTGCGGGGAGTTGGCCGCGGTGAAGGTGGCCGTGGCCGTGTTCTTCAGCGGCAGGGCGAGCAGGAAGGAACTGCAGTGGACCTGCCGGGCGGCCCCTGCCGCCAGGGTGAAGGTGCCCGCCGCGGTCCGGCAGGCGTGCGTGGCGGGGTCGTTGACGGTGACGGCGACGGCGTCCACCGGGCCGGCGTTGGTGACGGTGATGCGCCAGTACGCCGTCCCGAGGAGATGCAGCAGGCCGACCGGACTGGACTTGGCCCAGGGGCCCGCGCCGCCCGGCCCGCAGGCGTGCGGGGAGGACACGGTGCAGATCTCCTTCTCGACGGTGACGTGCGGCTGGCACTGGGCGCCCGGGGTGACCGCCAGGGAGACGGTGTTGGAGGTCAGCGGACCGGTGCTGTCGGTCCCGGTCGCCGTGTCGGCGACCTGGGAGGTGGCGCAGTCCGCGGTGACGACGGTGCGCAGGCAGACCTGGGGGTCGTCGCCCTGGAACGAAACAGTCAGCGAGGGGTGGTTGGTGGGCGTGAAGTCGCTGCTGTCGGTGAGGACGAGTTGAACGGTGACCGTGATGGCCGGGTGGTCCGTGGCGGAGATCGCGGACAGGTCGATGACGCCCGACGGTGTCAGGGCGGGAGTGGCGATGACGCCGCCGTCGGTGTCGCTGATCGATACGGTCGAGGCGGTCAGATCGGCGTGGGCGAGGTCGATGTCCGCCAGGCGGGCCTGGGTGTAACCGTTCACGTGGCCCGAGGCGCTGTCGCAGTAGAAGTCCGAGGGCCGCAACTGGAGGGTGGCGCCGCTGTGCACGCACGGGGAGCCGCCGGTGGCGGGGTCCATCGAGAACAGGATGCCGGCGTCACCGAGGCCGATCAGGCAGCGGGTGGTGGCGTCGTAGGTGTATCCGTAGTCGCGGGTCGCGCCGCCGTTGACGGCGGGGTGGCCGGCCGCGGCGGGGAATCCCGCGCAGGGCGCGGCGTGGGTCCAACTGTGGCAGACGGTGTTGCCCGGCAGCGGTCCGCCCCATACCGGGAAGTAGCTGCGGGTGTCGCCGGCCGCGGTGACCACTTCGGGGTTGAAGACCAGGACGCCGCCGGGCAGGGCGGAAAGCCCGGTCGCGGGGGTCGCCAGCGGACCGCCGTCGAGGGCGTAGCAGGTGATGGCGGGCGCCGGGCCGCCGGTGTCGGCGGAGCAGACGCCGTTGGGCTGACCGGTGGTGTCGTACGAGGCGAAGGCGTTGTACGAGTAGTGGTTCGCGTCGGGACCGGCCGGGTGGGGGGTGGTCCAGCCGGCACACACGGCGGTGGTGGCCGGGTCGAAGCACCCCAGTGCCGGCGGCCCGGCAGCCGTGGACCCACTGGTCTGCGGCGAGGAGGAGGCGTAGACCTTGCCGCCGGCGACCACCATGGAGCCCAGGTAGAGGGAGAAGGTCCCGCCGGGCAGGTCGTGGTTGGGCGGCACGATCGCCGCGTACGGCTGGCCGTCACAGGGCGTACGCGTGGCGACGGTCAGGCAGAGCACCTGACCGGTGGTGGCCACGCCGTACAGGTTGCCTGCCGCGGTGACGAGCCCGGCCAGGCCGTTGGCGCTGGACGGCGTGCCGCCCGAGGCGAGCAGCGGGACGAAACCGCAGTTGGCTCGCGCCGCCATGTCGAGGCAGCCCACGCCGACGGCGGTGGCGGTCGCGGCCGGGTAGAAGACGGTACCGGGGTACGTGGGGTCGATGACGTACTGCGGAGTGAGCGGTGTGTACAGGTCGCCGGTGCTGCCGCTGCCGAGTGGGCCGGCTGCGGTGTTGAGCGGACGCGGCCAGGGTCCGCCGGGGCACGGCTGGTTGGTCGACAGGTCGTTGCAGACCACGGCCGGGGCGGCCGGTCCGGTGTGGTGGTAGATGTTCCACGCCTCGATGTCGCCCGCGGACGTCCGGTGGAGGATGGGGCTGAAGCCGTCGCCCCCGGTGGAGCGGCTGCCGGCCTGTACGGGCGGCAGCAAGTCGCCCCGTACGCCGGTGCCGCCCGCGGGCACCGCGGGAATGGACGCCCGTACGGCCGTGGTGGACGAGCCGGGGTCGGTCGCGGTGAAGGTGGTGCCGTCGGTGGACCACGAAGGTGTCCAGCCGGGCGGCACGCGCAGCGACCCGGGGACGTACGTCTGGGCGGTGCCGGCCCCGGTGATCGGGTCGGTGATCGTGGCGGGCGCCGGGGCGCCGGAGGACGCGTTGCGGTAGCCGGTGATCCAGTTGACCGTGTCGCCGTGCTCGACCGGTAACTCGCCCGGATGCGTGATGTTCTCGGCGCTCTTCGTCAGCGTGGACACCTCGGCCGCCGCTTCGGGGGCCGGGCCCTGGGCGAGTACGGGCTGGACGGAACCGGCGGCGACCGCGAGCAGGGCGGCGGTCACGGCGACGGTCGCCCCGCGGAGAGGCGACCGTCGCCTTCCGCCGGATATCGGGGATCTTGGCACAGGTGTTTCCCCCACTTTCTGTTCGGCTGCGCGGCGGCACAGACGGGCCGCCTGGCCATCACCGTAGAGAGGCACGGGGGCTTAGTCACCAGATATGACCACAGTGCAAAACAACGATCGGTGGCGACCCGACATTGTCGGAATTCTTTCCGGGACGACGCTTTCTTCGAGCAGTTCACCGGCGCATGAATACCGCTCGGAAGGGATTCACACGCGGGGCTCACCACCGGCGCATTCGGCGACAAACCGCGCACTCCTGGCGCCGGTTTGAGTGGTGGAATTCCGGGGTATTTCCGCCGACGGTCGCAGCACGGGGGGGCGCATACGGGGCCGGCGTGGGAGGCTCTTCCCTGACCGGGAGCGGGGACGCCGTCCGGGGCGGGCGGGGGAATTCCGGAACTCGTCATGCGGCGCGACTCGCCGAGAACATCTCCGTTCGCCTCGAACAGCAGGGCTGCTCCCGCGGGGGAATCGGTGCGAGGCATGCGGGCGGGGAACCAGGGGCGAGCAGCACGCGAAGCGCTCTCGGCGCACCGGGACTTCGCCGCCCGGCGGTGGTATCGACCGGCGGCTGCCGTAACGCGCAGTCGCCGTCGTCACCTGTGCCGCCGGGTCCGGAAGGTGAGAACCGAAAGACCGGCACTGGATTCCGAGGTCGTCAGGATCTGACCGGGGTGGCATGGGACCGGCCGTTTCCCGTCCCGGGACCGCCGGCGCGCAGCAGGACCGTCACTCGACGCGGCGGGCGGGCGGCCGGGCGGAGGGCCGGCTTGTGCCGCCCGGCCGTGGACCAGACCCGGACCTGGGCACGGGACAGCGGCAAACCGGGGACCGTCGGGGCGCCGGAGGGCTGGGACGCGGCGGGCCGCCGTCCAGGACGGCTCCCTCCCCCGCGTACTGAGCCGCACGGATCAGTACGCGGGCGAGGAAAGCGGAACACTGCGGCTGAGCGGCGTGCCGCTGTGCCGCGGCGGGGCATACCGGTCGGCCGCCTCTCCTGGACCGCCAGGGCCCGCACGTCCGGCCCGGACGAGCAGGGCGTACGGCGCCCGCGGCCCGCCCGGGCCGACGTCTCAGACGGTCCTCGGGTATGTCGCCTCGGCGGCCTTCTCCGTACCGGCCGGCGCGGCTTCCGCTTCCTGCTTCCGTACCGCACCCCGGCCGAGCAGCAGATGTCCCAGGAAGCCGATGGCCAGTGCGACGACGACGCCGAGGTTGGCGTAGGCCCACTCGCCCGACTCACCGCCCAGCCCGAACGGCCCGAGCAGGTAGCCCTGCCAGGTCAGCCAGGAGGCCATGGTGTTGGTGACGAGTCCCCAGCCGACGCCGGACGACAGGACGATCAGCAGGACGGACAACCAGCGAACGTCTCCGTAGCGTCCGTGCCGGGTGAACAACTCCGCCTCCGAGTAGTCCCGGCGGCGCAGCACGATGTCGGCGAGGAAGACGCCGCACCAGGCCGCCATCGGAACGCCGAGGGTGATGAGGAAGCCCTGGAACGGCACGAGGAAGTCGGTGGCGAAGAAGACGACGTAGATCGTGCCGAGGAGCATGACGCAGGCGTCGACGCAGACCGCGACCCAACGGGGGACGGGCAGGCCCGCGTTGAGGAGCGCGAGGCCGGAGGAGTAGACGTCCATCATGGCTCCGCTGACCAGGCCCAGCACGGTCACGACGGCGAACGGGACCAGGAACCAGGTGGGCAGGATGGTGGTCAGCGCGCCGACCGGGTCCGAGGCGATGGCGGTGTTGAGCTCCTTCGACGAACCGGAGAGCAGGATCCCGAACACCAGGAGGACGGCGGGGCCGAGGGAGCAGCCGAGGGTGGTCCACCCGACCACCGCGGCGCTGGAGGAGGAGCGCGGCAGATAACGGGAGTAGTCCGCGGCGGCGTTCACCCAGCCGAGGCCGAAGCCGGTCATGGTGAAGATCAGCGCGCCGACGACGGCGGGCGTCCCGCCGGAGGGGATGTCGGTGAGCCGGCCGAAGTGGACGTGGCCGGCGGCGAAGACGATGTAGAGGACCGTCAGCAGCCCGGCGATCCAGGTGATCCACTTCTGCATGCGCATGATGAGGTCGAAGCCGAGGGTCCCGCCGCAGACGACCATGCCCACCACGACCACCAGCGCCACGGCCTTCGTCGCGGCTCCGCCGCCCGATCCCAGACGGTCGAAGATCGTCGCGGTGGCGAGAACGGCCACCGTCGCGAGGGCGGTCTCCCATCCCACGGTGACCAGCCAGGAGACGGTGGAGGGCAACCGGCCCCCGCGTACGCCGAACGCGGCGCGGCTGATGGTCATGGTGGGCGCGGAAGCCCGCTTGCCCGCGATCGCGACGAGCCCGCACAGGACGAACGACACGGCGACGCCCGTGACCGCGACGAAGACCGCCTGCCACGGGGAGATGCCGAACCCCAGCAGGAACGACCCGTAACTGACGCCGAGAACCGATATGTTCGCCGCGAACCACGGCCAGAACAGATCCCGCGGACTGCCCCTCCGCTCGGCCTCCGCGATCTGATTGATGCCGTTGAGCTCGACGCTGAGACTCGATGTCACGGCTGTGCCGTGCGGCGAGGCACCACCGCCGCTGGTCCTGGTGCTGGTCATTCTGGTCCCCACTTCTCGGGTCGAGGGCGCGCTGAAGCAGCTTCAGTTCGGAAGGACGAGCCGTGGAAGAGTAACGGGTACGGCCCGCGATCCGCGGCCCTTCTTGAGGACCACGCGTATTCGGTCGGCGATCGTGACCGCCGGGGCCCCGCACCTCGGCGCCCCGGCCGGCACCGTGGCCGGTGACGACGGTGTGACGCCGGGACGAGGGGCGGCGCCCCGGGTTCGACGGGTGGCCCGAATCGTCCTGATCAGTACCCGGCACACCGGCCCCTGGCCTCCGCCCGGCGGGGCGGGTCCCCGACGCCGCGTCGCCTGCGGGTGGATCCGCCGGTGCCGCGACAGCCGGCGCGGCGGGGACCGGCACGCGCCGCTCGATCCGACGTCCGCCTGCGGCGGCCTCCGCCTGCTCAGAGCGAGGCGGCGGACGCCCCGGCGCCGGGGGCGAGCCACACCGCGGTGTCCTGGGGCAGGCGGCCGTCGTCCAGCGGGCCGCTGGCGAGCAGGGCGCGGCTGCCGGCGGGGAGCGGCCACGGCTCGGCGGAGAGGTTCACCGCGCACACGAACCCTGGTTCACGGGTGAAGACCAGCGTGTCCTTCGGGGAAGCCAGCCACCGCATCGTGCCGTCCCCGAGTGCGGGATGATCGCGGCGGATACGCAGGGCCGCCCGGTAGAGCTCCAGCATCGAGCCGGGATCACCCGCCTGCGCCTCAGCCGTGCGGTCCTTCCAGGCAGGCGGCTGCGGGAGCCACGGCCCGGCCGTCGTGCCCTGCGGGCTGAAGCCGAACGGCGGCTGTTCCTCCGACCAGGGCAGCGGAACCCGGCACCCGTCGCGGCCCTTCTCGGTGTGCCCGGAACGCTCCCACATGGGGTCCTGCAGCACCTCGTCGGGAAGGTCCTCGACCTCCGCCAGGCCGAGTTCCTCGCCCTGGTAGACGTAGGCCCCGCCGGGCAGGGACAGCATCAGCAGCGCCGCCGCACGGGCCCGCCGCGTACCGAGCTCCGGGTCGACCGGTCCGCGCGGCCGGAAGTCCTGGCCGGGAACCGGGTCCTGAACGGGACGGCCGTAGCGGCTGGCATGCCGCATCACATCGTGGTTCGACAGCACCCAGGTGGCCGGAGCGCCGACCGCGCTCAGATGCGAGGTCGTGGAGTCGATGACCTCGCGCAGACGTGTCGCGTCCCACGGGCACTGCAGGAAGTCGAAGTTGAACGCGGTGTGCAGCCCGTCGGCTCGTACGTACTCGGCCAGCCTCCGCGGGGACTGCGTCCAGGCCTCGGCCACGAACTTGCGGTCTCCCGGGTACTCGTCCGCGACGCGGCGCCAGCCGCGGTAGATCTCGTGCACGTCGTCCCGGTCCCAGAACGGGTGCTCGCCGTCGGGGTACCGGTGCCCCGGGTCGTCCGGCGCCACGAGGTCCGGCAGACCGGTGTCCTTGACCAGACCGTGGGCGACGTCGATACGGAATCCGTCGACGCCGCGGTCGAACCAGAACCGCAGAATCGACGCGAACTCCTCGCGCACCTGCGGATGCGCCCAGTTGAGGTCCGGCTGCTGCGGAGCGAACAGGTGCAGATACCATTCCCCGTCGGCCGCCCGGGTCCACGCCGGGCCGCCGAAGACCGACAGCCAGTTGTTCGGCGGTTCGGCGCCGTGGGGACCTCGACCCGGCCGGAAAACGTAGCGTTCCCGCTCCGCACCGCCCGCTCCGGCGGCCAGCGCCGCCTGAAACCAGACGCGTTGATCCGAGGTGTGGTTCGGCACGAGGTCCGGTATCACCTTGATCCCGTGCTCGTGCGCCTCCGCGACCAACTGCCCGGCCTCGGCCAGGGTGCCGAAGCGCGGGTCGATGTCCCGGAAATCAGCCACGTCGTACCCCGCGTCCGCCTGCGGCGACACGTACCAGGGGTTGATCCAGATCGCGTCCACCCCCAGATCCCGCAGATACGGCAAGCGGGACCGTATCCCCGCGATGTCCCCCATCCCGTCGCCGTTGCCGTCGGCGAAACTGCGGATGTAGACCTGATAGATCACCGCGTCCCGCCACCACGGCGCGGCACCGGTCCGGGGCGCGGCGACTGAGCCGTTCTCGTGCATGGACAGTGTCCTCCTTTGGGAGAGCGGATTGCTTCGGGGCCGTGGGCGCGGGGGGTCGCCTGGCGGAGCGGCCTGCTCCGGTTCATTCGCCGGCGACCTCCAGCCGCGCCGTCAGCCGCAGATCCGCATACGAACTGCCGGCCCGCAGCAGGTAGGACCCCTCCACGGTGCGCCAGGTGTCCCCGGCGTCGTCCCACACCTGGACCGCGCGGCGCGGCACCGCGATCCGCACCTCCGCGGTCTCCCCCGCCCGGGCCTGGACCGACGCGAACCCGGCGAGCCATCGGGCCGGGCGCTCCGCTCCCGTGGCGACGGCCGGATCCTGGGGTTCCAGGTACACCTGCACCACCTCGCCGCCGGCCCGCCGGCCGGTGTTGCGCACCCGCACCACGAGCACGCCGAGCTGTTCCGCACTGTCCTCGGCCGGTCGGAGGCCGGCCTGCTCGTACGACCAGTCGGTGTAGCCCAGGCCGTGCCCGAACCAGTAGGCGGGTCGCACTCCGGCGCGCTCCCAGGCGCGGTACCCGATGAACACATCCTCGTCGTAGCGCAGTACGCCGCCGCTCGGTGTGCTCTCCAGTACCGGGCAGTCCTCGATCCGCACCGGCCAGGTGGTGGGCAGGCGTCCGCCGGGCTCGTGGCGGCCCAGCAGTACCTCGGCGAGCGCGGCGCCTCCCTCCTGGCCGGGGAACCAGGTCAGGAGCACCGCGGCTGCCTGGTCCCGCCACGGCATCTCCACCGGGGCACCGGCGTTGACCACGACCACGGTGCGGGGGTTGGCGGCCGCGACCCGGGAGACCAGTTCGTCCTGGCGGCCCGGCAGCCTGAGGCTGGTGCGGTCGAAGCTCTCGCTCTCCACCTCCTCGGTGGTGGCCACCACCACGACGGCGACGTCGGCGCCGGCCGCCGCTGCCACGGCCTGTTCGATCAGCTCGTCGTCGGACGGGCACGGGGCCCGGTGGCCCAGCCCGAAATTGAGGGGGTAGGTGTTGCCGTCCGCGCCCCGGGGCGGCGGGACATACGCCAGCGTCACCTCGACCGGCGCGCCGGCTGCCAGTTCCACGGCGAAGCGCAGTTCGGTGGCGTCCATGAACGCGAAGGGGTCGTCGCCGGCGGGAAGGCGGCGGTCGTCATAGAGCGTCCGGCCGCCGACGGCGAGGAGGAACTCGCCGTAACCGCTGACCGCGAAGGCGTGGACGCCGCTGCGGTCCGGGGTGAACACGCCGGCGATCTCCACCGAGTGCCACGCGGTGGGCGCCACTTCCTCGGGCGGCTCGGCCCAGGCAACCCTCCCGTCCGGCTGCGGCAGTTCCGCCAGGACCTCGCCGCGCGCGTCGCGGTAGACCAGGCGCAGCCGGTAACCGTCACGGGCGGGCGCGAGCTTGGTGCGCAGTTCGGGGCCGGGCGCGTGGACCAGCCCGACGCCCTCGGGCAGCGCGGCGCGCAGGCCCTCCAGCGCGGTGACGACGCGCTGCGGGTGGACCTCGGCGCTGCCGCCGCCGAGCACATGGCCTTCCGTGGCGGCACGGCCGATCACCGCGACCCGGCGTACCGTGCCGGTCTCGACCGGCAGGATCCCGGCGTCGTTCTTCAGCAGCACGAACGACCGCCGGGCGATCTCCCTCGCGAGCGCCGCGCCGTCGGCGGGCGCGGGGAGGTCCGAGGGGTCCACCACTGCCGGGGCTCCGTCGAGGATGCCGACCCGGGCCGCGAGCCGCAGCACCCGGCGCACCGCGTCGTCGACGGTCTTCTCCTCGACCCGGCCCTCACGCACGGCGTCGGCGAGCGCCGGACCGTAGACGGTCCTGGGACCGGGCATCGCCACGTCGAGACCGCCGGTGACGGCGCGGACGGTGTCGCGGGCGGCCATCCAGTCGGAGACGACGAAGCCGTCGAAGCCCCATTCGCCGCGCAGCACGCGGTTCTGCAGGTGCGCGTGCTCCGTCATGGTGCAGCCGTTGACGCTGTTGTACGCGGCCATGACGCCCCAGGGGCGGGCCTTCTTCACGACCGTCTCGAACGGCGCCAGGTACAGCTCGCGCAGGGCACGTTCGCTGATCCTGGCGTCGAGGGTGAAGCGTTCGGTCTCGCTGTCGTTGGCCACGAAGTGCTTGACCGTGGTGCCGACGCCGCCGTCCTGGACGCCGCGCACATAGGCGGCGCCGATCTCCCCGGTGAGCAGCGGGTCCTCGGAGTAGCACTCGAAGTGACGCCCGCCGACCGGCGTGCGGTGCAGGTTGACGGTGGGGGCGAGCAGCACGTGGACGCCCTTGCGTCGGGCCTCCTGGGCAAGGAGCTGCCCGGCCCGGCGGGCCAGCTCCGGATCCCATGCGGCGGCGAGCGCGGTGGGACTGGGCAGCGCGATCGACGGGTCGTCGGGGTCCACCCCGGCCCCGCGTACGCCGACCGGGCCGTCGGACGTCACCAGCGAGCGCAGGCCGATCTCCGGGGCGGCGGGCAGCGTCCACATGTCCTGGCCGGACAGCAGGGCGGCCTTGGCGTCGAGGTCCAGCCCGCCGAGGGCGGCTTCCACGGCGTCCTCGCGGGCCCGATCGGCGGTACGGGTGGTGGTGGCGTCGGTCATACGGGGGGTTCCGGATCTCTCAGGTAGGGGGGCGTGCGCACGGCAGCAGGTTCGTGCGCACGGCGATCAGCTCGCGGCGGCGTGACGGCGGCTCAGATCGCGGCCTTCCCCCGGTAGACGGCGTCCAGCACGCTGTGGTCGACGATCTTGGCGACGTCGGGGAGCTCCTTCGTGCCGGACGCCCGCATGGCGTCGTACATCTCTCCGCCGAGCAGGGACTCGTCGATGCGGAACAGGCCCTTGCTGCGGGTGAGGGCGCTCTGCGTGAGCGGGATCTGCAGCACGTTCTGGCGCACCTGCTGCTTGAGGTCCAGGCCCAGATCGACGCCGTACTCGGTGACGGCGAGCTTCGCGGCGACGGAGGGGTCCTTGGCGTTGTCCTGCCAGCCCTTGACGGTGGCGCGCATGAAGCGCTGCAGGACGTCGCTCCTGGAGCGCACGAGGGAGCGCTTGCAGAAGACGACGTCGGCGTACGACGGCAGGCCCAGCTCGGCGTAGGTGACGACCTCGTAGTCCTTGCCCGGCTGGAGGTGGAAGGTCTCCTCCAGTGTGATCGGCTGATTGGTGACGAAGCAGGTGTACGCCTTGCCGCGCTTGCGTACCAGCGGGCTGGGATCGAAGCCGACCGGGATGAAGCTGAACTTCTTCGGCAGGCCGGCGAGTTGGAGGACGGCCTCGATTCCCGCCTGCGTCCCCTGCTGTCCGAGGATCTTCGCCCCGACCAGGTCCTGCGGGGTCTTGACCGGGTCGCTCGCCAGCGACACCAGGCCGCCGGGCGAGCTCTGGTACTGGGCGCCGATCATCACGAAGTCGTTCCCCTTGGTGACGGCCTGCACCACGGACGCCATGGCGGGGTGGATACCGAGGTCGGCCACTCCTCCGGACACCGAGACGGTCGGGTCCGGCGCACTGCCGCCGCCCGGCATGAAGTCGACGGTGAGGTTCTCGGCGGCGTAGTAGCCCTTGCTCTGGGCGATCCAGTATCCGGCGAACTCGACGTTCGGGATCCAGCCCAGCGCGACCTTCAGCTTCGCGGGCGCGGCGGTGGAGGTGGAGGAGGCGGTCGCGGCTGCGTCCGTGGCGGACCCGTCGCCGCAGGCGGTCAGCACGGCGGGGAGGCCGGCCAGGCCGAGGCCCGCGAGGCCGGCGGTGCGCAGTACGTCTCTGCGGGACCGGGGAGCCGATCCGGTACGGGGCTGCTCGTTCATGAGGGGGACTCTCCTTCGAAGGGGGCGCGCTGCGCCTCGGGGGGCGGAATGCGGACGGACGGCAGCAGCCGTGCGGCACGGCAGGCTGCGGGTGAGCGAATGTGGTGGCCCTGGGGCAGAGGTCAGGTGAGGCGCTCGGTGCCCCATCGCTCGACAGCGCGGGCTGCCACGAAGGTCACCACGGAGACGGCGGTGGCGACCACACTGGTGCCCCACGCGCGTACCACTTCGGAGAAGCTCACCGAGTCGAAGAAGAGCTGGCCCAGGCCGCCGCCGCTTCCCATGAGGTACTCGGCCAGCATCGCGACCAGCACGGCACCCGGCGCGGTCAGGCGCAGGGCCACCAGCAGTCCCTGCAGCGCCTGGGGCAGCAGCAGCAGACGCAGCCGGGTCAGCTTGGAAGCGTGCAGGACGGTGAACAGGTCGGCACTGACCGTGGGCGCCGAGCGCAGACCCGAACTGGTGAACGCGAACGCCGGGAAGAACGTGATCAGGGACGTCACGGTCAGCATGGCGGGGGTGCCGGACCCCACCACGCTGAGGATCACCGGGAGCAGGGCCACCACCGGCACCGACCGTACGACCAGTACCAGCGGGGTCATCAGCCCGGAGAGCACCTTGGAGGCCCAGACCCCCGCGGCCACCAGGACGCCGGCCGTCATGCCCAGCACCAGGCCGCCGACGGCCATCAGCATCGTCTCCGCCAGGGCGGTGGCGTAGACGCCCGGGTGACCCGCCAGGTCCCCGAAGACCGCACCGGGACTGGGGGCGACGATCTGGTTGACGTGGAAGGCCTCGACCCACACGCCCCAGGCCAGGACAAGCAGCAGGACCGTCCAGTAGCGCAGGAACAGTGCTCCTGCGGACCGCGCCGGACGCCCGCCGAGCAGGTTCGCGGGGCCGCGCCTCTCGCGTGCGGCGGTACTCATGCGAACCTCCGTACTGCGACGGTGCGCACACCGCTGATGACGAGAAAGACCACGAGCGAGACGAGTGCCGCACTGAGCGCGGCCGCCCACAGCAGTTCGATCTGGACGTTCTGCATCGCGCTGATCAGCAGCACGCCGATACCGCGGTGAGCGCCGAACCACTCACCGAAGATGGCCCCCATGACGGAACCGGAGCCGGCCAGCGCGGCACCGTCCAGCAGCAGCGGTACCGCCGCGGGCAACTGGAGCCGCAGCAGGCGGGTCCAGCGGGAGGCGCCCAGGACGCGGAAGACGTCGTGGTGGGAGGAGGCCGCGGCCTCCAGGCCCGACGTGCCGGCGACGAACATCGTGAAGCCGGAGCCGAGAGCCGCGAGCGCGGTGGGGGCGCCGTCGCCACCGACGGTGCTGACCATCAGCGTTCCCAGCGCGAGTGGCGGGATCGCGTTGGCCACGCCCGCCAGGCGCTCCAGGCCAGGCCGCAGGAAGGTCACCAGCAGCGTGACGACCGCGGCACCGATACCGACCACCGAGCCCAGCACGAATCCCAGCAACGCTGAGGACACGGTCGCCTCCAACGCCCGGCCGAGCAGGGCGCGAGCCGTGGGATCGCCGAGGTAGCCGACGACCTCGCTCAGTGGGGGCCAACTGTCTCCCAGCAGCCGCAGCCGCCCGACGACCTCCAGCAGGACCAGGAGCAGAACCAGGCCCACGACCATGAGCTGAAGATCCTTCGTCCGGCTCATGCGTCGCTCCCCTCGTCGAGCATCGCCGTCAGCCGGTCCACCAGGTCGTGGAAGGCGGGCTCGCGGGTCACCTCGTGTCCGCGCGGCCGGGGCAGGTCCACGGTCTGGATGTGGCGGACCCGGCCGGGGCGGCCGGTCATCACCACGATCCGGTCGGCGAGCAGCACCGCCTCGTCCACGTCATGGGTGACCAGCAGGGTGGTGATGCGCTGTTCCGCCCAGATACGGGCGAGTTCGAAGTTCATCCGGCGCCGGGTCACCGCGTCCAGCGCGCCGAACGGCTCGTCCAGCAGCAGCACGTCGGGGTCGAGCGCCAGTGCGCGGGCGATCGCGACCCGCTGGCGCATGCCGCCCGACAGTTGCCGGGGGCGTGCGTTCACGAAGTCCTTGAGGCCGACCAGGTCGAGCAACGCGTCCACCCGGGCGCCGTCGACCGGCCGCCCGGCGACCCGGAAGGGCAGTGCGACGTTGTTCCGGACGCTGGACCACGGCAGCAGCGCATGCTCCTGGAACGCGACCCCCAGGCGGTGCTCCGCGATGAGCTCGGCGGGCCTGCGCCCCTCCACCAGCACCCGGCCCTCCGTCGGCTCGTCCAGCCCGGCGACCATGCGCAGCACGGTCGACTTGCCACAGCCGGAAGGCCCGAGCAGAGCTACGAACTCACCCTCGCCCACGGACAGGTCCACGCCGTCCAGAGCACGCACGCTCTGCCGCCGCCGCAGCCGGAACTCCCTGGTGACGCCGCTGAGTTCGATGCCGAGCGACCCCGGGGGTCCGGAGGCCTTGTGCGGGTCCGGCCTGTCGGGTGAGGAGCTCGACGACTGCTCCCGCGTGGTGGTCATGGCGATCTCTCCTGGGCGGTGGGTGGGTGGGTGGGTGGGACAGAGGACGGGACGACAACAGAGAAGCGATGAACCGTTCGGTTCATTGTAGGGGTGCCACATTTCGCCGAGATTGCGCATATCTGCTGCGTTGTTACGAGGGGTGGGCCCGCGGCCGGGGCCGAGGAGCGTTCAGCGGGGCGGGTAGGGTGCTGCCATGCCCGATGCCCTCTCCGAGCGCGACCGCCTGCTCGCACTCACCACGGACTACGTGCTCGAGCACGGGGTGGCCGAGCTCACCCTGCGCCGCCTGGGGCAGGCGATCGGCACGAACAACCGGATGCTGCTGTACTACTTCGGCTCCAAGGAGCAGCTCATCACGGCGGTGCTGCGCGCGGCGGGCGACCGGTTCCCCGAGGTCGCCCGGGCACTGGAATTCCAGCGGCCCGACGAGACGATGACCGTCGAGGCGCACCTCACCGACACCTGGAACGCCATCGCGGCCGAGGAGAACCTCCCCATGCTGCGGATGTTCTTCGAGGTGTTCGGCCTGGCCATGCAGCAGCGCGGGCGCTTCGACGACTTCCTGGAGCTGGTCAACCGGGAGTGGCGCGATCACGTCACCCGCTGGCTGGCCCGGACCGGCGTCCCCGCGCCCCAGGCCGAAGACCTGGCACGCGAGATCGTCGGCCTGTGGCGGGGACTGCAGATGGAACTCGTCAGCGGCAGCGACCGCTCGGCCGTCGACCGGACGCACGCGATCGCCGCCGCCTCGATCGCCGAACGAGCCCGGCAGGCCCTGCGGACGCCGAGCCACCACGGGTGAACGCCGCCGGGGCGGACACCGCCGTCAGCCGGCCGCAGCCGCGATGTCCGGCACGTTGATGTCGAGGGCACCCCGGGGGATCGCGACCGCGTCGGTGCTCCAGCCCCAGATCGAGCAGACCCGGCGTGCGGGGTCGTCGTAGCCGTCCCGCCCGTGCAGGATCCGGTAGTTGTCGATGCAGATCATCTCGCCGGCCTCGACGCGGAACATCGGACCGGTGTCCCGAGCGGCGAGGACGGCCTCGCTCCACCGGTTCACCCACGGCCACTGCTCCGCCTCCCGCGGCCCGGCGACCGGCGCCAGGTAGGGGTGGTAGCGCACCTGCGGACGACCGCTGGGGACCTGGCGGGCGACGGGCGCGAAGGCGCCCTGCGGGAAGTTGGGCTCCGAATGGTCGATGTCGACGGTCCGGCAGAAGGAGACCAGGTCCCGGTGAGCGGGTTCGGCCTCCAGCAACTCCAGGAGCCGCACACCGTCGATGAGGAACGAGTCGCCGCCCGCGGCGCTGGGACGCTCACACCACAGGAAGAGATGGTCCGGGGCGAAGTCGCCGAAGGCGTAGCCGTCGTTGTGCGGGGTCATGCGCTCCTGCGCGGTGCCGAAGTCCCGCTTGCGGCCGCGCTCGTCCCGGGGCTGCGCGGCCACGATCATGGCCCCGAGTTCGCCGCCCTGCTGGGTGGCCTCGAACTGCGTGCCGATGCGGACGCAACGCCCGCCCATCACCTCGCCGCCGAAACGGACCGCCGCCGCCTCGTCCGCCAGGCCGGTCACGATGGCCGCGCCGTCGACAGCCACGGCCTCGGCCGCCTCTGCGGCGCCGGTCACCCGACGAGGTACAAAGCTTGCTGCGCTGACGTCCATGCGGTGGCTCCTCGATGCGATTGAACCGATCGGTTCAATCGAAGATAGGAACTCCGCGTTGCGCATACATGTCGCCCCCGTGTCGCTCGGATTACGCCGCACGGGGCGCGAAACCACGCACCGCGCACCGGAGACGGCGGCACCGCCACCGCACGGCGTGCACGCCACGTCGTCCGCTCCGCAGGGAGGTGCTCTCTTCGGCTCGGGGCATCACGCGCTCATCGCCGCACCGGCCCCGCCTTCGGACGGACACATGCCTCGTACGGCCGCGGGGAGTCCGGTCTCCCCGGGTAGGCGTACACCGCGCCGGGGGCGGCGAGTTCGGCGTGAGCGGGGCCCACCATCGGCCACCGACCCGCTCATCAATACTCTGAACGTACGACAACCCACATCGAACGGACCTCTCATGTCGGAAACACTCTTCGTCAACGCCGAGGCAGAACCTCTGGCGGAACAGGACCCGAACTGGTGGCGTCAGGCAGCCGTCTACCAGATATACCCGCGCAGTTTCGCGGACGGGAACGGAGACGGGATCGGCGACCTCGCCGGCATCATTTCGCGCGTCCCGTATCTGGAGGCGCTGGGGGTCGACGCGGTGTGGCTGAGCCCGTTCTACCCGTCCGCGCTGGCCGACGGAGGGTACGACGTGGACGACTACCGCGATGTCGATCCGAAAATCGGCACCCTGGAGCAGTTCGACGTGATGACCCGGGCGCTGCACGACGCGGGCATCAAGCTCATCGTCGACATCGTTCCGAACCACTCGTCGAACCGGCACGTGTGGTTCCGCGAAGCGCTGGCCTCACCCAAGGGGTCGCCGGCGCGAGGCCGTTACATCTTCCGTGACGGTGTCGGCCCGGACGGGACGGAACCGCCCAGCGACTGGACGTCGATCTTCGGGGGCTCGGCCTGGGAGCCGGTGGGTGACGGGCAGTTCTACCTGCACTTGTTCGCTCCCGAGCAGCCGGACTTCAACTGGGACAACCCGGAGGTCCGCGAGGACTTCCTCACCACGCTGCGCTTCTGGGCCGACCGGGGCGTCGACGGCTTCCGCGTCGACGTGGCGCACGGACTGGCCAAGAAGCTCACCGACGACCCGCTGCCCACGCACGCCGACCTCGAACTGGCGGAGGCCGTGCGGGACGGCGCGCACATGCTCTGGGACCGCGACGAAGTGCACGACATCTACACCCAGTGGCGCGCCGTGCTCAACGAGTACGACCCGCCGCGTACGGCGGTCGCCGAGGCCTGGGTGCACGCCTCTCGCCGTCCTCGGTACGCCAGCCCGGACGGCCTGGGCCAGGCGTTCAACTTCGACCTTCTCCAAGCCGGCTTCGACGCGGCCGAATTCCGCCGGATCATCGGTGACAACCTGGAACTGGCCGCACGCTCGGGCTCCTCCACCACCTGGGTGTTCTCCAACCACGACGTCGTCCGCCATGCCACGCGCTACGGCCTGCCGCGGCACGCCGGCGGGGACACCACGGCGAGCCAGGAGTGGCTGCGGCAGGGCGGGAACGAAGCGGTTCTCGACCGCGCGCTCGGCCTGCGCAGGGCCCGCGCGGCTATCCTGCTGATGCTCGCCCTGCCCGGCTCCGCCTACCTCTACCAAGGCGAGGAACTCGGCCTCCACGAGGTGGCCGACATCCCCGACAGCGCGCGCCAGGACCCCACGTTCTTCCGCAACGCGGGCGTCGAGATCGGCCGCGACGGCTGCCGCGTGCCGTTGCCGTGGACGGCCTCCGGGCCGTCGCTGGGCTTCGGCGACGGCGCGCCGCACCTGCCGCAGCCCGCCTGGTACGCCGACCACGCCGTGGAGGCCCAGACCGCCGACGGGACCTCCACCCTCAGCCTGTACCGCGAGGCGCTGGCGCTTCGACGCCGCCTCCAGGGCGACGAGGAACTGGCGTGGATCGACTCCGGCGACCCGCGGGTCCTCCACTTCCGCCGACCGGGCGGCTGGCACTCGGTCACCAACTTCGGCAGCGCCCCGATCCCGCTGCCGGCAGGTTCGGTCGTCATCAGCAGTGCGCCTCTGACGGAGCAGCAGCTTCCCGGGAACGCGACCGCCTGGCTCGTCGAGTGATGCGGCGGCCGGAAGTTGGGCGACTCGGGCAGGGCTGACGGGGCTGACCGGCGGCGGCAGTCCGCGCGCGGACGCGACAACCGCGAGCCGCAGCGAAGGCCGGCGGGCGCCGCGCGCCGCGTGGGCGAACGGGCGGCCCGGTTCCGTGGTCCTCGGACACCCGCACTCCGGACACCTCGGCCCCGCATCGTACGGTGCGGGGAATGCCCTGCCCGGGGCCGCGCGGTGAGGTCGCCGCACGGCCCCGGGGCCAAGGGGCCGCCGTTCTCCGGCCGGAGTCCGGCCGTGGTCCAGGGCAGGCCGCCGCGGGAGCACCCGCGACGGCTCCCGAAGAGGCGGCCCTCCCCCGCAGCCCGGCGCACGCGCCGGGCCGTGCCTCGGCGGGCCGGAACGGACCTCGGCGTTCCCTTCCTCCTCCGCCCGGCCGGCGCCGTCCGGACCCGCACCGGGCCCGGTGGGGAACCCGGCCAACGGCAGTCACCGGGACGGACTTCGTGCCGCCGGACGCCCGGAGGCGGGGCCGATCAGTGTGCGCACAGTTCGGCGAAGCGGCGTGTGTCGATGTTGCCGCCGGAGATGATCACGCCGACGCGGCGCGGAAGCCGGTCGACGCGGCCGGCGATCAGGGCTGCGAGCGCGGTGGCGCCGCTGGGCTCGACCACGATCTTCAGGCGTTCGAAGGCCAGCCGCATGGCGTCGCGGATCTCGTCGTCGGTGACCAGGGCGATCTCGTCGACGAGTCGCTGGTTGATCGAGAAGGTCAGCTCGCCGGGGATGTCCGCGGCCTGGCCGTCGGCGATCGTGCGCGGTACGGGAACGGAGATGCGCCTGCCCTCCGCCAAGGACCGCTTGGTGTCGTCTCCGGCCTCTGGTTCGACTCCGATCACACGCATCCCGCTGTGCAGGCCCTTCGCGGCCGTGGCGGTACCGGCGATCAGCCCACCGCCGCCGACCGGTACCACCAGAGCGTCGAGTCGGCCGGCCTCCTCGATCAGTTCCAGTGCGGCGGTGCCCTGCCCGGCGATGACGTGCGGATGCTCGTAGGGCGGGATGAGCGCCAGGCCGCGGTCGGCGGCCAGGGCCTCGCCGATGGCGACCCGGGAGCCGGTGTAGCGGTCGTAGGTGACGATCTCCGCGCCGTAGCCGGCCGTGGCGTCCATCTTGGACCGCGGGGTGTCCTCCGGCATGAGAATGACCGCCGTGGTGCCCAGCTCCCGTGCGGCCAGGGCGACGGCCTGGGCGTGGTTGCCCGAGGAGTAGGCGGCGATGCCCTTGGCGGCCTGCTCCGGGGGCA
>NZ_DATDBG010000043.1:0-9684 GCF_036524955.1 Streptomyces sp. | reverse complement strand
GCGGCCAGCTGGCGTCTGGCCTCGTCCTTGATGGCCGCGGTGACTTCGACACGGGCTCGTTCCCTGACCCCTCGGATCACGCTCATCGGCCCAGTCTGCCACGACAGAGAGCAGCGCGAAAGAAAGAGAGCAGCGCTCTTGTCGTAGCCGCAGCCGCCAGCGCCACGCCACGCCACGCCACGCCACGCCACGCCAAGACCATCGGACTGTGCAATCGCCCCGAGCAACTCCGCGTTGCCCGCTGCCCCTTGGTTACAACAAGCCTCGCTCGAGCGCGATCCGCACGGTCACCACATCACCCAGCCGGAGCCGACGGGACGCGGCATCACCGCTGCCCTCGAAAACCTGATGGACTCAGGCGACCTCAAACCAGTCGAGATCGTGCACGTCAACGCGCATGCCACCTCGACTCCTCAGGGCGATCTTCCCGAGCTCAAGGGCCTTCGCGCAGTCTTCGGCGAGGACACCGACCACTTCGCAGTGTCTGCCACCAAGTCCATGACCGGCCACATCCTGGGAGGAGCCGGGGGTGTTGAGACGATCGCCACCGTGCTCGCGTTGCACAACCGGCTCGCCCCGCCAACCATCAACCTCGACCATCTCGACCCCGAGGTCAACGCCGACGTTGTCCGGGATGTGCCCCGGCCTTTGCCCGGCGGCACGATCGCCGCACTGAACAATTCTTTCGGTTTCGGCGGCCATAACGTGGTGCTGGCATTCCGTACCCCCTAACCTGCACATTTCACGTGTGACGGCGCCCGGAGCACGAGGGACGACACGATCCAGCGCGTCGTAACGCCCTGGCCGTCTTCGAAGTCCGGCGCAGATTCGCCTTCGGCCAGTGGCCAGTGGCCGGTGCCGGTGCACCCCGGTGGCCCTGCGCCCGTATGCCGTCGGGCTCGCGGCTGCGCTGCAGCACTTCGCTGGAGGTGAGCTGCTGGTCGTGATCCTCGACGGCGGCACAGAGGTGATCCCGCCGCTGCCAGGACGCCACAGCGCTGCCCGGCTCTGCGGAGGAGCGCCACACCGAACAAGAGGCAACGCGGATGAGAGTCCTCATCGCCGGACTGACAACAACCGTCCACGGTGCGGCTGACCTCTGTCCAGCTCGCTCAACACGCCCACCAGACGCCCCCCTTGGCGTTGGTCCGTCGTGGAGAACTCCGGCACGAAGGGTATGCCGCAACGACATGGTGCTGGGGGGCCTTGCTCTTCGCCTCCCGCGCGCGGTGCGCGACACATGCGGAATTGACACGCTCCGAGACAGGAGACTGCGATGACCTCAATGAATCGCCGCGCAGCAGAGCAGGCTCCCCATGTCCAGCTGGAGGTTCACTCCCGTGAACCGGACGTCACACCCTCTCTGACCGCTCCCGGCGCGGGAGCAGACCCGCACGGCCTGGAAGCCCGGCTGACCCTCCTGGAATCAGGGGCGCCAGCCCTGGCCCACTTCATTCGGGCGCTCGCTCACGGTCTGGAGAAGCTCTCGGCACAGGACGCCGCGGTGGCGGAAGAGGTGGCACGCAGCGCCCGGCTGGTCCTCCACGAACCACCGTGACCGCGCAGTGCCGCCAGCCAAGTCGGCGAGCAGGCGGCCAGGCGGGAGCCTGACGGCCGACGACGCGACCAGGCCGCTCGACACTCCTGACGGGACGCGCGACTGCGTCGGCCGCCCACGGCGCCTTGTCGCCGGACCAGGGAACGCTGCACGGCGGCGCAGGAACGCGCTGACCACCCATGCGTACACGGCGGAGAGCAGTGCAACAGGGTGCCAGCCCTGACGCCGCGGTCGCGTGCCTGGTGGTAGGGCTTGGCGCCCTTGAAGCTGGGCAGGAACGGGCCGAGCACGACTGCCTTGTCCGAGCCGTGCCCGTGGCCGGTCGCGCCGAGCGAACCGAACAGTTCGGCCCGCACTCGGCTGACGGAGGGCAGGAAGCCCTCACTGTCCAGGAGCCTGACGAAGCGCCGGGCCGCCCGCATCGGCCCCACCGTGTGGGAGGAGGAAGGGCCGATCCCGACACCAGGTCCTCGTCCCAGCGCAGCCGGCCCTGGCGCTGGCTGTGCAGGTGCACCACCGGGCTCCACCCGCCCGAGACGGCGAGCAGGTCGCAGTCGAACGACGCCGGGTCACCGGTGAGCCGACCGCCGTCGTCGAGGGCCTGGACGGTGACGCCGGTGAGCCGACCGCCGCCCGCGGTGCCGACCACCGCACTGCCCGTCAGCACCCGCACCCCGGTCGCCACGGCGACCTCGGCGGCCCGGTGGGACAGTTCGGGGCGCGCGTCCACGACCGCGGCGATGTCGATCCCGGCGGCGTGGAGATCGGCGACCGTGTCGTAGGCGCTGTCGTTGGTCGTGCTCACCACGGCCCGCGAGCCCGGAGCCACGGCGTATCGGTTGAGGTACGAACGCACGGCCGCGGCGAGCATCACCCCGGGCCGGTCGTTGCCGGCGAAGACCAGCGGACGCTCGTGGGCGCCGGTCGCCAGGACCACCTGGCGGGCCCGTATGTGCCACAGCCGCTGACGCGAGACGCCTTCGGACGGGTCGGGGGCGTCGGCTCCGAGGTGGTCGGTGCGCCGCTGCAGGGCCAGCACATAGTTGTCGTCCTACGAGCCGAACGCCGTGGTGCGCTGCAGGACGACGGCCTCGGGGCTGCGTCGAGTGCTGCGCGCACTTCGGCGACCCAGTCGAGGGCGGTCTGCGCGCCGACCGTCTCGGTGCGCCCGGAGAGGAGCGAACCGCCGGGCTCGGGCTGGTCGTCGACGACGATCACGCGGGCGCCGGAGCCGGTGGCAGCGGCGGCGGCCGCGAGCCCGGCCGGCCCGGCGCCGACGACCAGGACGTCGGTGTGTACGTACTTCTTGTCGTAGACGGCGGGGTCGGGGGTCGGGTCGAGCCGGCTCATCCCGGACAGCGTCGTGGCGCACAGGCCGTCGTACAGCTCTACCGTCGTCGCGGGCAGCATCCCCTCCGCATGCGGGCCGTCGATCTGCAACAGGGCGTTGGGCTCCTCGACACCGGCGGCGGTGATGCCACGCGGGCGGCCGCGGTAGATCGACGGGGCGACCTCGACGAGCCCGCTCGCCAGCATCACCGAGGCGACGGTGTCACCGGGGTGCCCGGTCAGCTCCCGCCCGTCGACGGTGAACCGCAGCACGGCGTTGCGGTCGATGCGGCCCCCGTGCGGCAGCCGGAATTCCTGGTCGGTCATCGGTTCCCTCCGGCCGGTTCGGCGGGCTGGTGGACATCACGTGGGTCGGGGAACTCGGGGCGTGGCTCGTCGGGCCGGTAGACGGCGAGCACCTCGTAGTCGACGGTGTCGCGCAGGACGTTGAACCAGATGGTGTCGTCGTCGTGCTCCAGCAGCTCGCGTGCCAGACTGCCGGGAGAGAACGTCATGAGGCTGCTGCCGGGGCGCCGTTCGGACTCGTAGCCGCGGGCGACGTTGGACAATTTGAGCACGACGTTGAAGGAGCGCTTCGGGGTGGCGATGGCGTAAGCGTCGCCCCACACCTGCCGGCCGGTCTCGTTGGTCAGGAACGCGGCGCTGACGTAGGGGCCGTAGACGACCTGGGAGAGGGCGTCGCGGACGTCGTCATCCAGGTCGACGGCGACGCGGTGTGCCACGGTCGCCGGGGTGGCGAGCACGACGCAGCGGGCCTCCACCTCCCGCTGCACGCCGCTCTCCTGGAAGTGCACGACGACGGAGTCCTTCTTCTGCACGATCTCGTTGACCGGCGCGTCGAGGCGCACGCGCTCGCCCAGCGCCACGGCGATCGACTCAGTGAGCGTGGACGGGCCGCCGAGGATGCTCTGCGAGAGGCCGCTGCCGATGTTCCACGCCAGGCTGAAGTAGCCGACGCCGGCTCCGGCGGAGAGCTGGTCGATGTCGGCGGCGGAGCGGGTCACCGTGGGCTTGAACAGGGCCTCGGCGGCCTCGGGCAGGTCACCGATGAAGTCCTTGAAGGAGCGGTCGTTCATGAAGTCGTAGATCCGCTGCTGGCGCTGGGCCTCGTCCTCACCCGGCCGCCGCTGGACGATACGGGCGTAACGCGCCACCTGCAGCGCGACTTTGGCGCCCGCCTTGACCATGCCGACCCGTGCCGACCAGGGCATCGGGATACGGAATGGATAGCTCTCCACCCGGCCCTTGAGCAGCAGCTTGCCGTTCATCGACAGCCCGGCCAGTGAGCCGGGCACGGGCACCGAGTCCACGCCGGTGTCGTTCAGCAACCATGCTGTCGCGGAGTTCCCGTCGGCGTAGACGTGCCCGCCCCAGTTGAGCCAGTACGGTCCGCGGCGCTCGGGTACTCGGTCGGGTAGAGCTCCAACCCGTCCGGAGCGAGGATCTCGTTGAAGCGTGCGGCCAAGTGTTCATCGCCCGTAACGTCCGCACCGCACGTCATGCGCACGAGCAAAATCGCAGGTCAGGAGCCCTTCACGGCCGGTTCAAGGACCGCGACGCACTCCACATGATGCGTGAAGGGGAAGAGGTCGAAGGCGCTCAGCCGCACCGGGCGGTAGCCGTCCTCCGCGAACCAGGCCAGGTCGCGGGCGAGAGCGGCCGGGTCGCAGGCGACGTAGGCGATGCGGCGCGGGGCGAGGGAGGCGACGTGGCGGACGGCGGGGCGGCCCGCACCGGCCCGTGGCGGGTCGAGGACGACCAGGTCGACCCCGGTGATGCCGGTCCGCGGCAGGACCTGCTCGACCTTGCCCTGCTCGACGCGGACCCGGTCGAGGTCCTGGAGGTTGTGCCGGGCGTCCTCGACCGCGCGCTTGTCGGATTCGATGCCGAGTACGGCCCCCCGCTCGCCGACGCGTTCGGCCAGCGCCCCGGCGAAGAGGCCGACACCGCAGTACAGGTCGAGGGCCATGTCGCCCTTGCGGGGCATCAGGCCCCGCATGACGGCCTCGACCAGGAGGTCGGCGGCCTTGGGGTGGACCTGCCAGAAGCCGCCGTCCCCGACCCGCCAGGTGCGGCCCGCGGCCCGCTCACGGACGAAGGGGCGGCCGTGGACGCGGTGCACGGCGTGGTCGCGTTCACCGATCCGCTGTACCGAGACGGGCCGGTCGAGTTCTACGATCGGCAGTCGCCCACCGGGCCGCGGGGTGAGGATGACCTGCCGGTCGTTCGAGCCGGTGGCGGCGATGGCCTCGACGGCGGCGATCTGCGGCCAGGTCCGGGCTTCGACACCCAGCTCGCTGACCCCCGGGGCGGCGATCATGCAGTGGTCGATCACCTGGACCTCGTGCGAGCGGTGCTTGCGCAGGCCCGCGCGGCCCTCGGTATCGATCGCGTACTGCACACGGGTCCGCCATGCCGGGACCTCGCCCTTGGCGACCTTGTCGCCGGGGGCAGGCGCGACGGTGCCGTCCCAGCCGGCCTCCTCGGGGGTCAGCCCGGCCAGCCGGGCGAGCTGCTCGGCGATCACCGCGGCCTTCAGGCGGCGCTGCGCGCCGGGTGCCGCGTGCTGCCAGTCGCAGCCACCGCAGCGGCCGGGCCCCGAGAACGGGCACGGCGCTTCCACCCGGTCCTTGGACGGGCTCAGGACCCGCACGGCGTCGGCCCGCAGGAACCGCGCGTCCTGCTCGCCCTCGGTGACCCGGGCGACCACCAGCTCGCCGGGCAGTGCGTGCCGCACGAACAGCACCTGGCCGGCTTCCGTACGGGCGACGCAGTGGCCGCCGTGCGCCACCGGGCCGACCTCGACCTCGTACTCGCGGCCCACCAGTGAGGGGGCGGGTTCGGTCTGCATGGCGGAGCTGCTCCTGGGTGTGGTGAGGGGACGCGCGGGTGACCGCCCTTCCGGGCGCCCTTTCGGCGACAGCCGACCAGTCTACGTCGCCACGGCGGCCCGCACGTCCGGCCGGGACGGCCCCTGACCGCCCTGCGGCCCGACCGTCGCCGCCGGGCGCAGGCGACCGTCACCGCCGCGCGGCCCCACCCCTCACCGCTGCTCGGTGCCCTGCGCGCTGTGTTCGTGTGAGGCCGGCCGCGGCGTGCCCACCGGGCCGCGGCGGATCGCCCCGGGCGCGCTCCAGTCCGCCCGGCGCCGGGCACGCGCCTTGGCCACCTCGGAGGACTCCAGTTGCCACGGCACCGAAGTGACCATCACACCGGGGGTGAACAGCAGCCGGCCCTTGAGCCGCAGAGCGCTCTGGTTGTGCAGCACGTGCTCGTACCAGTGGCCGACGACGTACTCCGGGATGTAGACGCTCACCACGTCGCGCGGGCTGTCGCGGCGCAGGCCCTTGACGTAGTCGACGATCGGCCGGGTGATCTCGCGGTAGGGCGAGTCGAGGACCTTCAGCGACACGTCGATGCCGCGGCGCTGCCAGTCGGCCTGCAGCGCCTTGGTGTCCTCGGGGTCGACGTTGATGCTGAGCGCCTCCAAGGTGTCGGAGCGCATCAGCTTGGCGTACGACAGGGCCCGCAGCGTGGGCTTGTGCAGTTTGGAGACCAGCACGATGGAGTGCACGCGGGACGGCAGTACGTAGTCGTCGCCCGGCTCGTCCCCGGCCGCGATCTCGTCCGCGACCCGGGTGTAGTGGCGGCGGATCGCGGTCATGGTGGCGTAGAAGATCACCATGCCCAGCACCGCGACCCAGGCGCCGTGGGTGAACTTGGTCAGTAGCACGATCACCAGCACCAGGCCGGTGAAGAACGCGCCGAAGGCGTTGATCGCGCGGGAGCGGATCATGTGGCGGCGCTTGGACTGGTCGGTCGCGGTGCGCAGGTGGCGGTTCCAGTGCCGGACCATGCCGGTCTGGCTGAGCGTGAAGGAGACGAAGACGCCGACGATGTAGAGCTGGATCAGCCGGGTGGAGTCGGCGCCGTAGATGAAGACCAGGACGGCGGCGAACCCGGCCAGCAGCACGATGCCGTTGGAGAAGGCCAGCCGGTCGCCGCGGGTGTGGAGCTGACGCGGCAGGTAGCGGTCCTGCGCGAGGATCGAGCCGAGCACCGGGAAGCCGTTGTAGGCGGTGTTGGCGGCCAGGAACAGCACGAGGGCGGTCACCGCGGCCAGGAAGATGAACGGCACCGAGTTGTGGCCGAAGACCGCCTCGGCGACCTGCGCGATCACCGGATCCTGGGTGAAGCCGGCGCCGACCGGCCTGCCGTGGTCCAGCAGGTCCACGGCCGGGTTCTCGGCCATCCGCACGTCGGTGTTCATGGCCAGCGCGATGATCCCGCAGAACATGGTGACGGCCAGCAGACCCATCGCGGCCAGCGTGGTGGCCGCGTTCTTGGACTTGGGCTTCTTGAACGCCGGTACGCCGTTGCTGATCGCCTCCACGCCGGTGAGCGCCGCGCAGCCGGAGGAGAACGACCGCAGCAGCAGGAAGATCAGCGCGAAGCCGCCGATCCCGGCGGACTCGGCGTGGATGGTGTAGTCCGCCGTCGGCGCATGCATCTCGTGCCCGGTGGCGATCTTGAGGATGCCCCACCCGATCATGCAGAAGACGCCGAAGACGAAGGCGTACGTCGGGATGGCGAAGATCGAGCCCGACTCGCGTACGCCGCGCAGGTTCATCAGCATCAGCAGTACGATCATGCCGACCGCGCCCAGCACCTTGTGCGTGACGAAGAACGGCACGGCGGAGCCCAGGTTCTCGATGCCCGAGGCGACCGACACCGCGACCGTGAGCACGTAGTCGACCAGCAGGGCGCTGGCGACGGTGAGCCCGGCCCTGGGCCCCAGGTTGGTGGTGGCGACCTCGTAGTCACCACCGCCGGAGGGGTAGGCGTGCACGTTCTGCCGGTAGGAGGCGACCACCGTGAACATCAGCACAACGACGGCGACCGCGATCCACGGGCTGAAGCGGTACGCCGAGGCTCCCGCGATCGACAGGACCAGCAGCACCTCGCCCGGCGCGTACGCCACCGAGGACAGCGGGTCGGACGCGAAGACCGGGAGCGCGAGCCGCTTGGGGAGCAGCGTCTCGCCCAGCCTGTCGCTGCGCAGCGCCCGGCCGATCAGAATGCGTTTCGGCAGGTCGGTCAGTTTGGACACCCCGCGATCGTAAGGGATCGCCCATCTGTGCGGTGCCCCACTGCCGAGGGGAATGTGGCGCGGGGAGGCGGGGAGATACCAGGCGGACGGGTGTGGCGCACGCACGAGGCGCGGATGTGTGGCGGACATGTGAGACGCCCGCGGCGCAACCTCCCGCACCGCGGCGCGCGTGTGTAGCTTTGGCCGCGGTCTGAGACGCTGAGAACGGCCGGAGTCGGCTTTTGGGGTCTCAGTCGGAAAAGTTGACAGCCGGAAGGACGGTCGTGCACGTCGTGATTATGGGATGCGGGCGAGTGGGTTCCACTCTCGCCCACTCCCTCGAACAGCAAGGTCATACGGTCGCGGTGATCGACCAGGACCAGACGGCGTTCCGCCGGCTCGGTTCCGGGTTCGGCGGGCGGCGGGTGACCGGAGTCGGGTTCGACCAGGACACGCTGCGCGAGGCCGGAATCGAGGAGGCGGGCGCCTTCGCAGCCGTCAGCAGCGGCGACAACTCCAACATCATCGCGGCGCGGGTGGCACGCGAGATGTTCGGCATCGAGAACGTGGCCGCCCGGATCTACGACCCGCGGCGCGCCGAGGTCTACCAGCGCCTCGGCATCCCCACCGTGGCGACCGTGCGGTGGACCGCCGACCAGATGCTGCGCCGGCTGCTGCCCTCGGGCGCGGAGCCGCTGTGGCGCGATCCCAGCGGCGGCGTGCAGCTCGCCGAGGTGCACGCCTCCCCCGCCTGGATCGGGCACAAGATCAGCCAGCTCCAGGAGGAGACCGGCGTACGGGTGGCGTTCCTCACCCGGCTCGGCGAGGCGATGCTGCCGACCTCCCAGACCGTGCTGCAGGAAGGCGATCTGGTGCACGTGATGATGCGCACCGACGCGATCGCCGAGGTGGAGGCGGCGTTCGCCAAGGGACCCGAGGAGACGCAGTCATGAGGGTCGCCATCGCCGGGGCCGGTGCGGTCGGCAGATCGATCGCGGGCGAGCTGCTGGAGAACGGGCACGAGGTGCTGCTCATCGACAAGAACCCCACCTCCATCTCGGTGGAGCGGGTCCCGCAGGCCGAGTGGCTGCTCGCCGACGCCTGCGAGATCACCTCACTGGACGAGGCCGCGCTCCAGCGCTGCAACGTCGTGATCGCCGCGACCGGCGACGACAAGGTGAACCTTGTCGTGTCGCTGCTGGCCAAGACGGAGTACGGGGTGCCGCGCGTGGTCGCCCGGGTGAACAACCCGAAGAACGAGTGGCTGTTCAACGAGTCCTGGGGCGTGGACGTGGCCGTGTCCACCCCGCGGCTGATGTCGGCGCTGGTCGAGGAGGCAGTGAGCGTCGGCGACCTGGTACGGCTGCTCCGGTTCAGCCAGGGTGACGCGAACCTGGTGGAGCTGACCCTGCCGCAGGAGGCCGGCCTGGTCGGCACCCGGGTGGGCGATGTGGCATGGCCCGTCGACACGTCGCTGGTCACGATCATCCGCGGCAACCGGGTGCTGACGCCGTCGAAGGACGACGCCCTGGAGGCCGGGGACGAACTGCTGTTCGTGGCCGCGCCGCACCGCGAGGAGCAACTGGAGGATCTGCTCTCCGTGCAGGACGGCTCGGACTCCGCCGAGGAGTAGTGGGACGAGCCGTCCCCGTCGTGCCGCGGCCCCGGCAACCGTACGGTTGCCGGG
>NZ_DATDBG010000042.1:0-6749 GCF_036524955.1 Streptomyces sp. | reverse complement strand
TGCGGCGCCCGGGGGGCCCGCCCCGGCGCCCCGGCCGGGCGGCCCACCGGGGCGCCGGGGCCCTGCGGCACCCGCGTCCGCCCGCTACAGCACGCGAGCGGCGGCCCGTACCGTGTGCCGGAGCAGCAGCGCCGTGGTGATCGGCCCGACCCCGCCCGGTACGGGGGACAGCGCCGCGGCCTTCGCGCCGACCGCGGCGGCGTCCACGTCGCCGACCAGACCGCCGTCCGGGGTCGGGTTGGTGCCGACGTCCACCACGACCGCGCCCGGCTTGACGTGCTCGGCGGTGATCAGGCCGGGGCGCCCGGCCGCGGCGACCACGATGTCGGCGGCGGCGGTCACGGCCGGGAGGCCTACGGTGCGGGAGTGGCAGACGGTGACCGTCGCGTCCCGGTCGAGCAGCAGGTGGGCGAGCGGCTTGCCGACCACCGTGGAGCGGCCGACCACCGCGACCGTACGGCCGGCCACCACGACGCCGTGTGCGTCGAGGAGTTGGACAACGGCCTCCGCGGTCGCCGGCGCGAACGCCGGGAGCCCCGCCGCCAACCGCCCCAGGCTCAGCGGATTCGCCCCGTCCACGTCCTTCTCCGGCGCGATGGCGTCGGCGAGTTCGGCCGCCACCGACCCTTCGGGCAGCGGCGTCTGGAGGATGACGCCGTGCACCGTGGGATCGGCGCCGAGCTCGGACAGCCGCTCCCGGATCTGCTCGGGCGAGGCGTCGGCGGGCAGCCGTACGGTGTCGCACGCGATGCCGGTCCGGGCGGCGGCGCGGGCGATGGAGCGTACGTACCAGGCGGTCGGCTCGTCCTCGGTCGCGACCACGACAGCGAGCCTGGGCGGGGTGCCGTCCTGGGCCAACTCGGCTGCCAGGCGGGTGATTTCGGCGCGCAGTGCGTCGGCGCGGGGGCGGCCGGTGAGCTCGGCGGCGGTGGGGTTCGTCATTGGTGGATCCGCTCCCGTACGGCCTCGGTGACGGCTTCGGCACGGGCGACGAGCGGGTCCACGTCGGTGAGGACCCCGGTCAGTTCGAGGCGGATCGCGTCGTCCGTGATGCCGCCGAGGTTGATCTCGATGTTGACCCGGGCGGTGGCGGCCGCGGCGCGGGCGGCTTCGGTGGCGGCGGCGATGTCCGTCACCACGTTCGGGTTGCCGATGGGCAGCAGGTCCTCGGCGAGGGCGACGATCCGCGCGGCGGCGGCGATCACGTCCACGGGCGGGCGGGCGGCGCCGGCCAGGGCCCGCGCGATGGCCTGCGAGCGGTGCGCCTGCTGCTCGTCGTCGGCGCGGGGCAGCCGGTAGGCGTCGGTGACCGCGGTGAACGCCCGCGCGTCCGCCGCGGCCAGTCCCAGCGCGGCTGCGCGCAGTTCGTCGGCCTCGGCGGTGAGCTCGGCGATGCGCTCCGCGTGCGGCGCGTACCTCTCGCCGGTGGTGTAGCGGGCGACCATGGCGAGCAGCGCGGCGCCCTGGGCGGCGTGCAGCGCCGCGGCGGCGCCGCCTCCGGGCGCGGGTACGCGGGCGGCGAGCCGGTCGAGATACGTGACGATCGTCTCGTCCTGCACGGGGGGCTGCCCTTCGCCGTTGTCGGGTTCCCGATCTTACGGGGGCGGATTTCGCCGGGCCGGGCGACCCGCGAGCCGGGGCGGGCCCACGACGGGCGCGTACCGGCGGAACGGGACGCAACGGGCGGGTGCACGCGTGGGCGTGGACGGCGACGTGATGGTGACATGCCGTTGTCGCGGGTTCCGTGAGCGGCGATCGACGTCCGGGACCGCACGGCGGGCGGTTCGGCGGACGGGACCTGCAGCCCTGGTTCAGCCGTGGTTCAGCCGGTGACGGTTTTCAACGGGTGGCTTGGTCGGCGTAACCGCTTTACTTTAGGCTGGCGCTTCCTCGGGTGGCGCAGGCCGCCCGGGAACACGACGGACAAGGCCCGCCGGGCCGGACTGACGAGGGCGGCAGATGAGGCACGCGGGGAGTGCGGCGGACGACTGGCCGCAGCGCGAAGTGATCCCCGGCGGCAACGGGCTGTTGCAGGCTCACGCGTCCGTACCGGCGGCCACCGCGCCCCGCGAGGCCCCGGCGTTGCCGGGCGCTTCGTCGCGTGTGTCCACACCGCTGCCCGCACCTGCTCCGGGGCCCGCGCCCGCGCCCGCCCCCGCCTCCGCGCCCAAGCCGGCGTCCCCGCCCGAGCGGCGTCGATCGCGGCTGTACGTGATCGACGCGCTGCGCCTGGGCGCCGCGCTGCTGGTGGCGCTGCACCACTACGCGGGCACGTTCCGGGTGGACCGGCCGGACAACACGATCTGGGGCCGACCCGTCTCGGACATCATGCCGGGCGTGTTCCGGATCGCCGCGTACGGCTGGATCGGCGTCGAGATCTTCTTCGTCATCAGCGGCTTCGTGATCTGTATGTCCTGCTGGGACCGAAGGCCGCGGGACTTCTTCGTCTCCCGGGTGATCCGGCTGTACCCGGCGTACTGGTTCGGTGTGGTGTTCACCACCGTCGTGCTCACCGCGTACCCCGTCGTCTGGGGCCGGCCGAACACCCGCGAGGCGTTCTTCAACCTTTCGATGCTCCAGTCCGGTTCGCACGTCCGGAACGTGGACGGCGTGTACTGGACGCTCTGGTCCGAACTCCGCTTCTACCTGGTGTTTTTGGCGGTGGTCGCGACCGGCTTGACGTACCGCAAGGTCGTCATCTTCTGCTGCACGTGGGGCGCGCTCGCCGCGATCGCCCCGGTGGCCGGTCTGCCGGCCCTGTCGCTGCTCGCCGACCCCGACTCGACCTGGTACTTCATCGCCGGACTCGCCCTGTACCTGATGCACCGCTTCGGGCAGGACCTGCTGCTGTGGGGAATCCTCGGGCTGTCGTGGCTGATGGCGCAGAACGAGCTGGCCCGCCGGATCGAACACGTCGAGCACGTCTCGGGGTGGCGCGGCGCACTGCTCATCTACACGCTGTTCCTGGCGTTCATGGCCGCCGTCGCGCTCGGCTTCACCGACCGCGTCCAGTGGAAGTGGCTGGTGACCGCGGGTTCCCTCACCTACCCCTTCTACCTGCTGCACTACGCCGCCGGCACCACCGCGATCCACTACCTGCACGACCGCGTCGACGCGCGCCTCCTGATCGCCGGACTCATCGCCGCGTCGCTGCTGCTCAGCTACTTCGTGCACCGCTTCTTCGAACGGCCGGTGTCCCGCTTCCTCAAACGCGGCCTGACGAAGGCGTTCGACCAGTTGGGCGCGCCTTCGCGGTGACGGTGCCCGGGGTGACGGTGCCCGGGGTGACGGGGGTTTGCGTGACGGCGCTTTCGCGCTGACCGTCCCGGGCCGTCGTGCGGGGTTCCCGTACGCGTCTCGTACGCCGTCGTCGTACGCGGTGTTCCCGGAGAGCCCTGCCGGTGCCACGATGTGAGCGCCGGTCACGGGCCGGCGGCCGGGAGGAGACCCCATGGCGGAGACGGTGTTCCTGCGGCGCCTGAGCAGGTGGCAGGCCGATCAGCAGCGCGAGGCCGTGGCGGACCTCTACGTGGCGGCCTACCGTGACGTTCCCGGCGAGGCGCCTCCCGACCGGGACGACTTCCTCCGGCGTTTCGCCGCCGATGTCCAGCGCCCCGCCTTCGACATGGTCATCGGCAGCGCGGGGGGCGCGCTGGTGGCGTGCGCGTACGGCTTCCGCGCCGAGGGTGCCGAGGCGGCCGAGGGCGCCGACGCCGCCGCGAGTGCCGACCCCGCTGGGGGGCCGGGGGGCGCCGGGGGCGCTGAGGGTGGTGCGCGCCGCACCGACCGCCCTGGCCGGAGCGAGGCTCCCACCCAGGTCTTCACCGTGGCCGAGTTGACGGTGCTCCCCACCTACCGCCACCGCGGTGTCGCCGCCAGCATGCTGGAACGCCTCTTCGCCCGCACGGACGCCCCCGTCGCCCTCGCCCGCGTCTCCCGTGCCAACACCGCCGCCCGAGCCGCCTACCGCGCGTGGGGCTGGCAGCACACGGGCCCGACCTCCGCCGACCCCGACGCACGCGACCTCTGGATCCGCCGCCTCCGCGGCTGACGCGGACCACTCCCGACCCTTGCCAGTGGTGCACGCATCGGCTGTTGTCCTCCGGCTCGTGCTTCCTGAGTGACGAGACCCCTGTTACGGCCAGACCAGGCAGTAGAGCTGGTGGCCGGATTCCTCGCAGCGGCGGGCGAAGTCCTGCCATTCGTGGAGCGAGTGGCGAAGGCGGGGCGCTGACCTGCGGCTTCGCCGCGAAACGGCCGGTGACCAGGCGGAACGACCTTCAGCGTTTGCCGCCGGTCACCGACACTTTCGGGCCTCATGTGCCCTGGATGTGCCCTGGGTTCCAGGCCGAGGAGATCCGGCCCGGCTCCCACGCTGTCCCCGCCGATCAGAAGGGCTCGAAGCTCGGCTGGTCAGGTCGACGACGGTGCTGAGCTGCTGCCGCGTGATGCCGACGAGCGGGCGCGAGCCGATGTAGTCCTCGGCCGTGCGGTGTGCGGCGAGTAGCTGGTCCAGCCAGCCGCGGGTGGCGGCGTCCACCCGGAACGTGGCGTCCACCGCCCCGGCGACCCGTACGAGAAGGTACCCGTCGAGGGTGGCGCTCGGCAGCTCCGGGCCGGGAACGGGACCCGCCTCGACCCCGCCGGCCAGGTGTACGCGGCGGCACATGACGCGCTGTGCGTGGGTACAGACCTAGCAGTTGGCTGGCTTACGGCCAACTTTCATGAGACGTGGCTTGTTCACATCGTCATTCGCCCGTCCTTGTTGATGGTGGTGCTTCTCTCCTGCATCCTGGAAGGCTTTCCGTCGAGCCGAGATCTGGGGGATAGGTGTCTCTTCACTCTGCACTCCGTGCGAACAATCCGGAGGCGGTCCACCGCACGCGCCAACTCGTCGAATACATGCGCGAATTTGTTCGCGGGTCGTACAAGCCGGTGCGGGACTGGCAGAAATATCCCGAGGTTCTCTGGCTCTCCGGGCTCCCGGATGACAGGCTCCTGCGCAACCCGGATGGCGACCGGACTCTGCTCAAGGTGGCACACCGCCCGCCTCGCCCGGCTCCTGTCCTGCCCGAGGCGTTGGTGGGATGGGTCGATCCCGAAGCCGCCGCCACCGCGACTCCTGAAGTGCCACCGCTGGCCGAGTCGGGGCCGGGCCAGGGCTGGCAGGAGGACGAGAACGGAGACCTGTTCGAGGTCACCGAGATCCGCCGGGAGGACGCGCACGACGTTCTGCGCGCCTACACGCGATGGCTCGACGCGTGGCGCAAGTGGTCGGAAAAAGAGCGCGCAGACCGGCCCTACCGGGAACTCCATCAGCAGCTTTACCGAATGGCGACCAGGCTTCAGCAGGAGGGCGAGGAATACGAGGCGGTGCTGGGTGCCGGATTGCTGACTTTCGGAGCCGCACGTCCGTCGGCGCGCATCGCCCGGCACGTTCTGACAGCGCGGCTGATACTCACTGTGAGTTCCGTGAACATGTCCATCACCGTTGCCCTGGCACCCGGCGACCCGGCGAGGCTGGAGGACAGCGAGTTTCTTGACGCGGACGAGGGCTACAGCACCCGTCTGCTGGGCCCGCTGCGGGAACGTGTCGATGCGGAAGGGTTCCATCCGTTGTCCCGGGATGCCCAGGACGTGCTCGGTGACTGGTCGGAAAGGGCCTTCGGCACCGATCGCGCGGTGGCGTATCACCGTGGCTGGGGTCGCCCACCGGCCGACCCGGTGCTGCCGGTGCCCACGCTCGGGTTCGCGCCGGCGATCATTCTCCGTCAGCGGGGTCAGGGCGCCCTCGTGAACTTCTACGACGGCATCGCGAACCGTCTTGCCCAGCCCGGTGCCATTGCCCCACTGGGCCTGGCTCAGTTGCTGTACCGGCTGGAAGCGGACGACCGCAGGGCGTGGGGTACGGCGGCGGGGGCCCGTGAGGTGCCGCCCGCCCTTGGACCCGACCCGCTGTTCCCGTTGTTATCGAATGAAGCCCAACAAGAGGTGCTGAGGCGCCTACAGACCGATACCGGCGTTGTCGTTCAGGGACCGCCCGGCACGGGAAAGACGCACACAATCGCCAACCTCGTGTGCGCCCTGCTGGCGGACGGCAAGCGGGTGCTCGTGACGAGTGAGAAGGGCCAGGCTCTGAAGGTCCTGCGGCAGCAGCTACCTCCCGAGCTCCGCAGCCTGTGCGTCCTCCAGGGCGATCGGCGCCAGGCCGGCAGCGACGACCTGGAACAGTCTGTGCGGGCGCTCTCCCAGCTCAGCGCCACTCAGTCTACGGAGCGTCTTGAGGTACGGATCAAGAGCCATGAGGCCCTGCGCTCGGAACTGTCGGACACCCGCGCGCGGCTCCGTGACGAACTGCGCGCCATACGTGAGGCGGAGTGGTACGAACACCTCGACGTAGCACCCGGTTACAAGGGGCGGCTCGCGGAGATCGTGGAGGCCGTCGCTGCCAGTGCGCCGAAGTACGACTGGATGCCCGCCCTTCCCGCCTCGGCGCCGCGAGAACCTTCGCTGAGCCAGGATGAGGCCCAGCGCTTACTGAGTCTTGTGTCCCGGCATGGGGCCGGAGTGCTGGACGAGCATGCCGCCCGCTGCCCGGACCCCGCCGACTTCGTCGCACCGGTGCTGTTCGAAGAGGCGGTCAGCACCCTGGATGCTGCTGTACGTGCCTGTGCCGGGCCGGCATCCGACATGCTCGCCCGCGAACTCGCTGACCAGGGCATTGAGTTGATCACCACACTGGTCGAACT
>NZ_DATDBG010000041.1:0-35049 GCF_036524955.1 Streptomyces sp. | reverse complement strand
TTCTCCACCCGCCGGGTGGAGAAGCCCGCCGAGCCGGGCGGGCCGCGTAGAACCGGATGATCCGGGCGTCCGGAGTATCGTGAGATGGACGAAGAGCGACGGGCCATGGGGCCCGCCTCCGCGCAACAGCCCAGGTCGGCGTACCCGGCCGTGCATGTCCCGGCGCCTGCGGTCAGGGGGCGAGCCGATCGGTTCGCGGCTTCCTCGCGCGGGAAAGGAAGTGATCCAGGTGCCGGACTTCTGGGGCGACCGAGACCGCATCGTTCGCAGCCGCGAGCGCATCCTCAGCGGCGAGCCGGCCCTCAGCAGCCTGCGGGTCCCCATTGTGAACTCGTGGCACCGGTGCCAGTCGATGGGGGTCTCACCGGACGCCGCCCTGGCCCCGCCGTACCAGCCGCAGCTCGATCTGACCGGGCGCTTGCCGCGTGCCGCCGCTCCGGTGCTGGAGCAGGTGGAGTCGCAGGTCGCGGGTGCACGGGTGGGCGTGATCCTCGCCGACCGGGACGGGGTGATCCTGCGCTGCCGTGCGGGGGAAAGGGCGCTGTACAAGCATCTGGACGCGGTGTGCCTCGCGCCCGGGTTCACTTACCGCGAAGAGTACGTGGGCACCAACGGCATCGGTACGACGCTGGAGGAGCGGCGGGCCTTCCAAGTCTTCGGTGCCGAGCACTGGGTCGACCGCCTGCACCCGTTCGCGACCGTGGGGGCAGCCGTCCGGGACCCGCTCAGCGGGCACCTGGAAGGCGCGATCGGTCTTGTCGCCTGGTGCGCCGAATACCCGGCCATGACGGCCACGCTCGCCGAGGCGGCAGAAGCCGTCGAGCAGCAGCTGCTGGAGCAGTACACCGAACGGGAGCGTTCCCTGCTCCAGCGGTTTCTGCGGGCCCAGAACGGCGAGCGGGCGGCCGTACCGGATGTGGAACTGGACCTGGCCGCCGCGGACCGCGGCGCGCTGACCGAGAACGACATCATCCTGCTGCGGGAGAAGGCCGCCGAGCTGATGTCCACAGCCCGCGCGACCGTTGAGCGGGTTCCGCTGTCCAGGGGCCAGCTGGCCACCCTGGTGTGCCTGCCTGTGTCGGGGCCGCAGGGCGCCGACGAGGGTGTGGCTGTCAAGGTGAGCCTGTCCACCGAGGCGGCGCAGGGCCGGACGACCGCCACGGCTGACGGGACGGGCCAGTCGCCCGCGCAGGGCGCACCCCCCGGGCCACGCGACGGGCCGCTTCCGGCGGCAGGCGTGCCGGTGCCGGGCGGCCGGGAATGGGAGCAGGAGCGGCATCGCACAGCACCGACGGCCGCGGCCGCACCGGCCCAGGCCCCGCGCGAATGGCTGCTGTCGGTGGGACACCGGGACATGGGTCGGCTCGCGCTGGCAGCCCGGGAACGTCTCGCACTGCTGTACGACGCGGGTGTGTGGATCGGCACCGCCCTGGACGTCACCCGGACCGCGGAACAACTGGCCGAGTTGGTCGTCCCCAGATTCGCCGACTTCGTCACGGTCGACCTGCTGGAAGCCGTGCTGGGTGGCGACGACCCGATCTTCGCGGACTTGCCGCTGCACCGGGCGGCGCTGGGCAGCCGGTACACCGACCCGCCGTTCGACCCGGTGGGCGCGCGGGTCAGCTTCGCCTCGTCCGCGCCGCAGGCCCGTGCCTTCGCCGATGGGGAGGCGGTGCTCGAACCGGACCTGCGCGCCGTCCCGGAGTGGCGGAGCCAGGACCCCGACCGCGTCGGGCGGATCCTGCGGTACGGCATCCACTCGCTCATCGCCGTCCCGCTGCGCACCCGCGGGGTGGTGCTCGGCCTTGCCTCCTTCTACCGCTCCCAGGAGTCCGGGGCCTTCGACGAGGACGACCTGCACCTGGCAGAGGAACTCATGGCCCGTGTCGCCATATGCGTGGACAACGCGCGGCGGTTCACCCGCGAGCAGACCATCGCCCTGTCCTTGCAGCGCAGCCTGCTGCCCGGTGTTCTCCCCGAACAGACCGCCGCCGAGGTCGCTCATCGTTACCTGCCGGCCGAGATCGGCATGGGCGGGGCGGGCGGTGACTGGTTCGACGTGATCCCGCTGTCCGGGGCGCGCGTCGCCCTGGTCGTCGGCGACGTCGTCGGCCATGGCATGCACGCAGCCGTCACCATGGGCCGTCTGCGCACCGCGGTGCACAATTTCGCCGCCCTCGACCTGACCCCCGACGAGCTGCTCGGGCGGCTCGACGACCTGGTGATGACCATCGACCGGGAGGAGTCAGCCAGGCCGGGCGGCGGTGACGTGGTCGGTGCCACCTGCCTGTACGCCGTCTACGACCCGGTCTCCCAGCGCTGCGCCGCGGCCCGCGCAGGCCATCCGCCGCCTGCCGTGGTCCGCCCCGACGGTTCGGTATACCTCGCCGAGCTGCCCGGCGGGCCGCCGCTGGGCCTGGGCGGCTTCCCCTTCGAAGCCGCCGAGCTGCACCTGCCCGAAGGCAGCCAGCTCGTGCTGTTCACCGACGGTCTCATCGAGGACCGTGACTGGGATGTCGATTTCGGCCTCGAACAGCTGCGCCGTGCGCTGGCCCATCCCGACCGCTCCCCCGAGCAGACCTGCGAGGCGGTACTGCGGGCCCTGCCGGGGGCCCGGTCGAGCGATGACGTGACACTGCTGGTCGCTCGCACCCGCGCACTGGGCGCGGAGCACACCGCGAGCTGGGACGTGCCCTCCACCCCGGAGACCGTCAGGGACGTGCGCGCGGCCGCCGTCCGGCAGCTTGCCGAGTGGGGCCTGGACGACTGCTCCTTCACCACGGAACTCCTGCTCAGTGAACTGGTCACCAACGCCGTTCGGCACGCTCACGGGCCGATCCAGGTACGTCTGCTCCGCGACCGCGCGCTGATCTGCGAAGTCACCGACGGCAGCAGCACCTCACCGCACCTGCGTCATGCCGCCGCAACCGACGAGGGCGGGCGCGGCCTGTTCCTCGTCGCCCAACTCGCTCAGCGCTGGGGTACTCGCTACACCCATGAGGGCAAGGTGATCTGGACCGAGCAGCCGCTGCACCCGGCCGATGCCGCCGGTCCGCTCGCCTGACGGCCCCGGCGCCGGAGTGCGCGTCAGTATCGCCAAGACTGCAGGAGGTGATCTCATGCAGACCGAGGAACGCCAGCGGGAAATCGTGGCGCTGGCTCATCGGGAGGGGCACGCGAACGTGGAACGGCTCGCCGCGACCTTCTCGGTGCCACGCGAGACGATCTGGCAGGACCTGGCGCTGCTGGAACGCCAGGGCCTGCTGCGGCGTGTGCACGGGGGAGCCATCCCCCTGCGACGGCTCGGGTTCGAGCCGGACCTGCCCACACGGGGCGAGTTCATGGAGGCGGAGAAACAGCGGATCGCCCAGGCCGCGCTGGCCGAAGTACCCGCCGAGGGGGCGATCCTGCTGGACGCGGGGTCGACCACGTCCCGCCTGGCCGAGCTGCTGCCGGGGGGCCGCGAACTGACGGTGATCACGAACAGCCTGCCGATCGCTCAGCTGCTCGCGGCACAGCCGGGCCTCACCGTGATCACTCTGGGCGGCCGGGTACGGGCCCGTACGCTCGCGGAAGTCGACGTGATCGCCATCCGCACGCTGAACTCGTTCCGTATCGACGTCTCCTTCCTGGCGACCAACGGAGTCTCGGTCGACCACGGCCTCACCACCCCCGACCTCGCGGAAGCCGAGGTCAAGCGGGCGATGTGCCAGCGGGCGCGCCGGCGGGTGCTGCTCACCGACAGCAGCAAGATCGGGAACGACTCGTTCTGCCGGTTCGCCGATCTCCGGGACCTGGACGTCGTGGTCACCGACACCTCCATGGAGGACGAGGCGGCGGCCGAATTCACCGCGGCCGGGCCGCGTGTCATGCGCGTGTGAGAGGGCCGGGGGCGGCCCCCTGCCGGATCCGTTCCGCCGGCGGCGGCGGAACGCGTTTGCCGCCCTCTCGCAGCCGTCCCGCCCGTCGGCATCGTCACCGAACCGCCCTGACGGCACCACCCCGCGCCCGGGAGTGCCTCACAGGCACGGCATGACCCCGCCCACGACGCCACGGACCCGACGCGGGCCGCCCGGCCACGCTCACGCCCCGATCCCGCCGATGGCCGCGGTCCCGACAGGTCCCGACGAGTAGCCGCCGGCCACGCCCGACCGGCACCGCCTCACCACGCAGGACGTGGCCCTATGCCCGCCGCCGGCCCTTGGCCCGCCGCGGATAGGGGAACAGCCGCGGGCTGCGGTGGGCCGCCACGTCCTCGACCCAGCCGAAGAGCAGCAGTGCCAGGAGGATCAGCGGAACGGCGACCAGCAACGGGAACCACTGGCTCGACAGCAGCCAGCGCACGTGCGTGTAGCAGAAGTCGTTGTCCCACAGCGGATCGATCAGCGGTTCGGTCAGCACCAGCGCCGCGCAGTGCCACAGGTAGACGCTGACCGCACGGGAGTTGAGCAGGCTCACCAGCCCGTTGAACCGCTCCAGCGGCCGGGGCCACTGCTCCCACGAAGGGCTCAGGTGGAGCAGCAGCATGACGAAGCCGATGGACCAGATCGCCTGGGCCGGCGGCACCGCTTCCAGGTCGGCGCCCACCCGGGGGTCGTCCACCGGCGACTGCTGCAGCCACCAGAAGCCGACGGCCAGAACCAGCGGCGCGATCGAGGGCACGACGTACTGGGGTATGCGGCGGAGCAGCCCCTCGTGATGAGCCATGCCGAGGAGCCAGCAGGAGCCGAAGGTGGTGAAGTCGGTGGCCGTCTCCATCAGCCGGCCGGACTGGTCGACCAGGCCGGAGTTGAGGATCGCCGACAGCACCGGAGGCACCAGCAGGGTGACCCAGGGAAGCCGGCGCATCGCCTTGAGCATCAGCGGCGACAGCAGCACGTACCAGAGGTACGCGCGCAGGTACCACAGCGGCACCACGATCTGCTCCGCCCAACTGGACGGCAGGTGGCCGTCGAAACCGTGCAGTGAGGTCGCGAACGGAGGGGTGCTCAGCGGCAGGACCCAGAAGGCGAGTTTGCCCCACCACCAGTTGGGGTGGCCCTCGGCGTGCGGGCCCCAGCCGTCGAGGATCATCGCGGTCAGCGCGATCACGCCGAACATCCACATCGGGGGGAGCAGACGGCGCAGCCGCCCCCGGATGACGCTCATGGCCGGTCTGCTGAGGGACCGGGCCATCAACGCGCCGGCCAACGCGAACATCACGCCCATCGAAGGAAAGAGCAGCGGCAGCCAGGTCCAGCCGAAGTTGTGGTAGATCACCACACGGATCAGGGCCAGCGCCCGCAGCAGGTCGAAGTAGCGGTCACGACCGCCCTTCGGCACGGGTGCCGCAGGTCCGCGCGCGGGGTCCGGTATCTCCGGTGGGGGGCTCTGCGCCGGTATCGCAGACGAGTCGGCCACCCGTAGCGGCATGGTGTCGGAGTCCACTTCGAACGCCCCGGATTCCGTTGTGGTCATGACGGCCTCGCCGCCGTGGTGACGTCCAGCCCGACTTCGCCGGTCCGGCGCAGCTTCTGCCAGCGCAGTCGGCCTCCGGTCAGGGCGGTGATCCAGGACTGCAGCAGGACCATGTACATGAGGATCCGGTAGACCACCTGCTGCACGGGAAGGGTGACCAGATGCCACGGCTTCTCCCGGTCCAGGTGGAAGGACCACCATGCGCAGAAGCCCTGCAGGGCCAGCACCGCGAACCAGGCGCCCAGACTCTTGTAGGGGTCGACGAAGACCACGCCGTAGACCATGGCGATGTCGATGGCGGGTGCGAGCAAGGGCGTGAGCACCATGAACAGGGCGACGAAGGGCAGTCCGACCCGGCCGAAGTGTCCGCCCGCGCCTCGTTCCAGCACCGCGTGCCGGTGCTTCCACATCGCCTGCATGGTGCCGTAGCTCCAGCGGTAGCGCTGGGACCAGAGCTGGCTCATGCTGCCGGGAGCCTCGGTCCAGGCCCTTGCGTTCTCGGCGTAGACGATCTTCCAGCCGGCCCGCTGCAGGGCCATGGTCACGTCGGTGTCCTCAGCGAGCGTCTCGTCGCTCATTCCGCCCACCTGGTCCAGTGCCTCACGGCGGAAGGCGCCGACGGCTCCGGGGATGGTCGGCATGCAGCTGAGCACGTCGTACATCCGGCGGTCGAGGTTGAAGCCCATCACGTACTCGATGTGCTGCCAGGCGCCGATCAGGGTGTCGCGGTTGCCGACCTTGGCGTTGCCCGCCACCGCGCCGATCCGCGGGTCGGCGAAGGGCTGCACCAACTCGTGGACGGTGGCGGGCTCGAAGACGGTGTCGCCGTCCATCATGGTGATCAGGTCGTTCGAGGCCGCGGCCACACCGGTGTTGAGGGCGGCGGGCTTGCCGCTGTTGGGCTGGCGGATCAGCCGGACCATCGGCAGGTCGAGCTCCTCCACGATGGCGGCGGTGTCGTCGGTCGACCCGTCGTCGACCACGATCACTTCGATCGGATGGTCGCTTCTGGCCAGCGAGAGCAGGGTGTTGCTGATGCACTCCTGTTCGTTGTAGGCGGGTACGACCACGGTGACCGGTTCGGTGACCGGGTCACCCCATGAGAAGCCGGGCTTGCGGGTGCGCCGCACGTGCACGACCGAGAGCACCAGCATCATCGCGAAGCGCACGAAGACCAGCACACCGACGACCGCGAGCAACGCCACCAGCCAGGGCATCAGCCGCACGGAGAAGCTGGTGCACCACACGAACGCCTTGCCGGCCCACAGGCTGTAGCCGGTGACCCGGGTGTTCGCCGGGCCGGTGCCGAGCGCCTCGCCGATGGTCTTGAAGGTGTATCCCTCGGACTTGAACTTCTCGATGATGATCGGGAGCGCGGCCAGCGTCTGCAACCGGTTGCCGCCCGCATCGTGCAGCAGGATCATCGCGCCCTGTCCGGCCAGCTCGGGCAGGGCGGCCTTGACGATGGCGTTGACACCGGGGCGCTTCCAGTCGTCGGTGTCCTTGTCGATGAACGCGACCAGATAGCCGTCCGACCCGACCTGCTTGGTCACCGGCCAGGACCAGTCGTCGAGCGCGTCGACGGTGGAGGAGTAGGGCGGGCGGAACAAGCTGGTGTGAACGCCGGCGACACCGGCCAGGGCCAGCTGCGTCTCGCCGAGCTCCCAGGTGAGCCTGGTGCCGGAGTGCAGCGCGAGGTCCGGGTGAGTGAAGGTGTGCGCGCCGATCTCATGGCCGCCGGCCACGATCTGGCGGATCAGCGCCGGGTAGCGGGTGGTCATCGCGCCGGTGACGAAGAAGTCGGCGCGAACGTGCTGGTCCGCCAGCACCTTGAGAATCCTCGGAGTCCACTGCGGGGAGGGACCGTCGTCGAAGCTCAGGACGACGGTCTTCTCGGGGATCGTATAGCTGACCGGCTTGTCGTTCCTGGCCCCCCGCGCGTCCACGATCGGACCGCCCTCCAGCAGGCTGCGTGGCACGGTGCCCTTGTCCACCGAGACCGCGATGCGCTCGTCGTGGAACACCTCGTTGTTCGCCATGCCGCGGAGCACCATCAGCGCCAGCAGGGTCACCAGTACGGTCATCGGCAGGAAGAATCGCAGGGGTGGCGCAGCGAGTCTGCGCGGTCGCAGGACGGACTGCCGGGGGCGTTGGTGGCGGGGCATGTACTTCCTGGTCGTCGCGCGTACTAGGGGGCGGAGTCGGGGACAGCGGCGGAGGCGGTCCCGGCCGTTGTCGGCTGAGTGGTGGCGTTCGGGATCCGCCGGGGGCCGGCGCGGCCCGGCTCACCCGTGCTGCGCCTGGCCTCCAACGGAGGAGAGGGCAGCGGGGCGTTCACGTACTGGCCGGGCGGGGCGGTGTCGGCGGTGTCCGGGACGGCGAAGCGGGGCGCCTGCGACTGGGTTCCCAACAGGCCGGAGATCATGGCCAGGGCGAAACCGACGCAGACGACGCCGACCACCCAGCCCAGACCGCGCAGGCGCCGGCCGCGTCGACCCGTGCGGTCCACGAAGACGGGGGAGGGCTCGACCTCTGTTGTGATGCCGGTCACCAGGGGCCTCGGGCTTTCCTTGATCGCGTCGGCGCGAACACCAGTGTGGACCGAAAATAGTGCAGCGACGTGCCACATGGCAGCGAGGTTGTTCGGTTTGTCATGATCCATCCGGCCCGCGTGACCGTACTGATATGAAGATGTGGCGAGTTGACCCTGGTCTCATAGGATCCTGATCGCAACCCTGTCACCTTCCCGATCGGACCTCTGCGTATGGCCAGAACCCTCCGCCCCGGCTGCACGGCCGGCGTAGTGCTCACGGTCGCCGTTCTGTTCCTGGTCTACGCCTGCGGCGGGAAGGGGGGCGACAGCGGGGCTCCGGTGCCGGGGAGCACCTCCTCCGCTCCGTCCGGGCCTTTCGACGTCTCGTCCATGCTGAATCCGGCAGGCCGGATGCTCGGCGTCGTCGACGACAAGACGCCGTGGCAGTACGGCATCGTGAAGACCTTCACGCAGCAGGCGGGGCGCGCGCCCGACATACGCGAGTACTACAGTGCCTGGGGCGACGACTTCGATCCGGAAGGCAACGCCTTCCTGTGGCAGCACGGCCTGCTCCCGATGCTCTCGCTGGTGCCCCTCGACACCTCGCTGGCCGACATCGGCGGCGGCTTCGACGACGCCTACGTCCGCCGGCTGGCCCGGCAGATCGCCGCGTACCACGGCCCGCTGGCCCTCGCCTTCGCCGCCGAGATGAACGGTCCGTGGAACTCCTGGGGTCCCGACCACGCCAAAGCCGCCGACTTCGTCGCGGCTTGGAGGCACGTCCATGACATCTTCCACAGCCTTGGCGTCACCAACGTGATCTGGGTGTGGAGTCCGCATGTGGTCGACACCGGTACCACGGCGAAGCTGCGCCCCTACTACCCCGGGAACGCCTACGTCGACTGGGTGGGCCTCATCGGCTACTACGGGCCGATCGACGGCAACGCCTTCTCCAGTCTGTTCACGCCCACGCTGCGGGAGGTCAAGGCCTTCTCCGACAAGCCGGTGCTGATCACGGAGACCGGAGTGGCGGAGGGCAACCGCAAGGCGGAGCAGGTGCGCGACCTTTTCCAGGGCGCTGCGAAGGCCGGCGTCATCGGGCTGGTCTGGTACGACCAGCGCAAGTCCTGGTCGGGCAGCTCCCAGTTGATGGACTGGCGGATCGACACCTCGGTGGGCGCCCGGGCGGCCTTCCGTGCGGAATCGGCCCGGTACCACTTCGGCCACTCGTTCAAGAACGGCTGAGCCGGCCATGGCAGAACGGGAAGGGCGCAGCCCCGGCCGGTACGACAATGTACGACGGCGCGCCGAGACAGGGGCCGCCGCACGTGAAGGATCAAGCAGACTGGAAGTGCGGGGATGACGACGGAACCGTCGCCGGGGCAGGGCGTTCCGCGGGAGGACGTCGGCTGGGCCTTCGCGCCCCGCAGGCCGGTCGACGCGCGGCCGCGCCGCACGCCGCACGAGGCACAGCCGTCCTTCGGCGGGGACGCCCCGCGTGCCCGGCGCCAGGCTGACTGGCCCTCAGGCGAGTCGTGGGAGTCAGCCGCCCCCGCCGCTCCGCATGACGTCCCCGAGCCCGGCCTCGCCTTCGAGAAGACCGCTCCGGAACCGGCCACCCGGTACCAGTGGCAGGAACGGACGCGCGAGCAGGCGGACCACGGAGTCCCGTACCCGCCGACGGGCACCGCGGTTCTCGATCGCGGGACCGCGCCCTTCTCCGGGTCCGTCCCGGCGCAGCCGCAACCGGGCCGCCGGAAAGGCAGGCGAGCCGGCCAGATCCTCCTTGCCCTCGCCGCCCTCGCCGCCGCGGGCGCGGCCGCCGCTGCCGCGCTGAAGCCGGAGGACGGTGCCCCCGTGGCGTCGAAGCAGCTGGCCCGGGTCTGGCAGGTGCCCGCGCCCGCCGCGGACGACGAACTGATCGGAAGCTGGCTCACCGACAAGCTGCTGATCCGGGCCGGCACCCTGGGCGGCCTCAGAGCCTACGACCTGGCCGACGGCAGCGAGGTGTGGAGCGCCGCGCCCACGGCGAAGGGCGGCACCAGCCCTTGCGCCATGTCCCCGACCGTCACCGCGCAGGGACTCGGCACGGTCGCTTTCGGCAAGGACAGCAACTCCTGCACCTCGCTGGCCGGCATCGACACGGCCACCGGGAGGATCCTGTGGACCACTCCCCTGGTCGACTCCGCGCATCCCACGGCGATGTCCGCGCAGACGTACCTCCAGGGCGATGTCGCCACGATCGTCAGCGGGAACTTCCTGGGCGGTGTGGACGTCCGCACCGGTCGCCGCGTCTGGGGCTTCCGCTCGCGCGGCTACTACTGCAACGCCTACAACTGGGGCGCCGACGGGATCGTACTGGTGGACAGCTACTGCGCCGACAGCAAGGAGTCGTTCAAGCTCACCGCCTACGACGGGAAGACCGGGAAGGTGCTCTGGACCAAGTCCCCTGGCGCCCACACCGATCTGGCCCACATCTTCTCCGGCTCGCCGCTGATCGCCTCGATCCACACGGCGGGCCAGGACAGCGTCCGGGTCTTCGCCTCTTCCGGGCGCAGCCGCAAGCTCGCCGTGGGCAATACCGAGGTCATGCCCGGCAACGGCACCGCGGCCGACCACTCCGCCCGGCTCGTGGGCAACGTCCTGGTCACCCCGGCCCAGGCCGGCGGCGCCGAGATCGTCGGCTTCGACACCACCACCGGCGCCAGGCTCTGGAGCTACCGCGCCGCGCGACTCGCCACGAGCACGGCCGGCGACGACCGGGTGTACGCCGTCTCCGATTCCGGCTCCCCGCAACTCGTCGAGCTCGACCCGCGCACCGGGCACGCCACCCCTGTCGCACGCCTGCCGGTCGGCACCGGCCACTGGAACCTCACCGCGGGCACGGTGTACGTCACACCGGACGGCGGGGTGCTGGAGCTCAATGCCCTGGGGACGGGCGGCGGGGTCCGGCTCTACCGGTAGCGGGCGGGACTCGGGCCGTTCGGACCCCCTTCCGCCAGTCCGACACCGCCGTCGTACGCCACGACACGGGCGCATTCGCCTCGACGGGCGTGGTGGTCGCGGGCAGGGCCACGCTCCGCGCCTCCCGCGCCCTGGCCGACAGGCTCCTCGACTTCGCCGCCGCCCACCTGGGCGTCCGCAGCCGCGGGGGCGGGGACGTGGCCGACCGGGCCCGCGCTGAAGACGCCCTCCAACGATCCCGCCGAGGTGCGGCGCGGCGCAAGGTGCCGGACCGGCCTCGTCGTGGGCCTGCCCGCGACGCGGCAACGCCGCGAGGTACGGTGCCGGGGCGTGTCGACGGGGTGAACCCTGGCAACGCGACCGACGCGACCAACGCGGCACTAGGACGGCGAAACAGCTCCCTCCTTGTCCTCCACCGTGAGCAACTCCCTGACGACCAGGGTCGCGCCTGCGACCGCGCCCGGCATCAGGAAGACGGCAACGACGGGGACGAGGAAGGCCAGGGCCAGGGGCACGCCGAAGCCGAGGACGAGCGGGAGCCGGCCGCGCAGGAGCCGCAGTTGCTCCCGGAAGGGCACGTCGCGGCGCTGGAAGGACACCGCGGCCACTTCGAGCGTGAGGAAGAAACCGGAGACGCAGACGCCGAGCACGGGGACGACGGTCTGGCCGATGACAGGGGCGAAGCCGAGCACCAAGAGGCCGACGCTGAACGCGGCGACGAGCAGCAGTACGCGGAGACTGTCGCGCGCGGAGATCCACAGCTCGCGCCAGAGCGGCCGTTCGGGTACTTCCGGGGCACCGCCGTCGGCAAGGTCGACGCGCGCGGCGAGCGTTTCGTAGAAGGGCTGGCCGACGAGAAGGGTGACGGCGGTGAAGGAGATCACCGCGAGGAGCAGGCCGCCGCCGATGACGACGGCGGTCAGCAGCCCGCGGAAGAGGCCGGGCCAGGGTGAGGCCCAGTGATCGGCGAAAGGCGTGCCCCAGTCGGCGAGGTCGTCGGCCCACAGAACGAGTACGGCGAGCGCGGCCACGTAACCGAGGAGGGTGATCACGGCCGGGATCATGCCGAAGCCCCACTGCCGGCTGTGCCGTGCCATCCACCGCTGCCCGGCCAGCAACAGCCCGACGCCCTTCACGAGATCACCCATGGGCGGATCGTACGCGGGCTACGATCGGGGCATCGTCCAGGGTGGCGGTCAGCCGCAGGTCCGCGGTCGGGCGCGCCGCCTCGACGGTGCAGCGGCCGGGCGGCGGGCTCGGGCCGGAAGCCGCCTCGTCCCAGGCAACGGGTCCGACTCACAGCGGGCGACCGGGCCTTCCTGGCGTCGCTGTTGCACCAGCTCCCGAAGGACGCGCTGCGAAGGGTGCGGTTGCCGGTGCGGCCGGACACGGTACTGCGCCGGCACCGTGGTCCGGTCGCCCGCCGTACGCCGCCCGGTCCGGGCCCGAGCGCGAGGCCGACCGCGCACCGTCCACTCCGTCCGCGCCCTGGTACCGCGGTAACGCAGGCGCGAAAGACCTCGCCATGGACCTGGAGGACGCCGGCTGCCGCGCGCAGTCGCCGCCCCTGCGGCAGGCGCAGGCCGCCGCGCAGCGCGCGGCGAACCTCGGCACCCGGGGAGACTGATCCGAGCAGCAACGACGAGTCTCCGAACGGCACATGACAGATTCGGCGGCCGGGGATCGTTCCGTGCGACGGGCCGCCGCATGATGACTGTGTCGCGGCCGGTGTACCGCCGCCGCCCCGGGGCGGGGGTCGCTGGCTCCGCTGGTGCGCGCGCCGGCTGTCGCCGCACCGGCACGGCTTGCCGGACACGGCCCACGGGCGGCGCGCCATGCGCCGCCCCTCGTACGGCAGTTCAGCACGTCACAACGGCGGGAAGGGCGAGGCCGCGCCGTGCCGGTCGACGCGTGCGTGCCCGTCCGGCCATCCGTCGTCCGAACCAGAGTTCGACCAGGCAGCAAGGCAGGGCTCCAACGGAAAGGGGTGTCAGCGTTGGACGAGGATCCGCAGCCGACTCGTGCGCAGGCGACGGTGGAATGGGCCGGGCTGGAGCAGGTCCCACCGGGCGAGCGCCACGGCACGCCGGCCCGTGTCGGCGTTCTGTGGTTCGCCGCGCAACTGGTCCCGACCGCCTTCTTCCTCGGCGCCCTGGGCTCCGCGGACTACATCGGCCTGAGCCTGGGCCACGCGATGGCGGCCATCGTGCTCGGCACGACGGTGGGCGCGCTCGCACCCGCGGCCCTCAGTATCACCGGCGCCCGCACCGGCCTGCCGCAACTCGCCTATTCCCGGGCCGTGTTCGGCGGGGGCACCGCGCTGGTGGGCCTGTTCGCCTTCGGCACCAGCATCGCGTTCATCGCCCTGGGCTGCATCCTCGGCGCCGAGGCCCTCGATGTCACGTTCGGCCTTCCGTTCCTGCCCGCTGTCGCCCTGGTGTTCGCGTGCGTGGCCTTCGTCAGCACCCTGGGCTACCGGATCATGCATACCGTCGAACGCCTCATGGCCGTCGTCGTGGGGGCCGGCTTCCTCCTGCTGACCGTTCAGGTCGTCCGGCACGCGGGGGACGTCCACCTGCACCAGACGGTGCACGGTGGCGACGCGGCCGGCTCGTTCGGGCTGCTCGCGGCCGCATCCTTCTCCTTCGCCTTCGCCTGGGCGCACAACGCGGCCGACTACTGCCGTTACCTGCCCGCGGACGTCTCCGGCGTGAGGCTGTTCGTCTGGGTGTGGGCGGGCATCGTCTCGGCCTGCGTCTGGCTGGAGGGCCTCGGCCTGCTCGCCGGATCGCTGCTGCCCGACACCTCTGCCATGGCCGCGGTGAACCACCTCGTCGGAGGCGGTGCTCAGGGCAGGCTCGTCCTGGTCGCGTTGTGTCTCGGCGTCGTGGCGAACGCCACCGTGGCCCAGTACAGCTCGGGCCTGCAGTTGATGGCGGCGGGCGTGCGGCTGCCCCGGCCGATGGTGACCGCGATGACCGGCCTCGTCGCGTTCGCGCTCACCGTCTACCTGCACCAGGGCAACCTGGCGGACCGCTTCACCAACGTCATTTTTCTGGCGTCGTACTGGGTGGGGCCGTTCGTCGGCATCCTGGCGGTGCACTGGTGGCGCCGGCGGCCGGGCCGGGCACGCGCGTCGGCGAACGCGACCGGCACGGGGCCCCGGTCGTCGCAGTACGCCGCCGTCACGGCCCAGGTCGTCGGTTTCCTGGTCTGCCTCCCCTTCTCCAACACCACGCTCGGCACCGAGCTGGCGGCCCACAACGCCGTGCTCGAGGCGCTGTTCGGCTCCGTCGCCCGGGGACTTCTGCACGGCGCCGACCTCGCCTACCCGGTGGGGTTGGTCGTCGGTGCCCTTGTTCACCTGTGCCTGAGCCGGGTCCGCACCGAGCGCACTCCCTTCACCGAACCCCGGCGCGAGCCGGATCTGCTGCCGCACGGGCGTGGGGACGAAGTTGCCGCGCCGTGACGGCGCCGTACCACTCTCCCCCGCCCCCGCGGACCGCGCCCGGACCGCCCTACGACAGGAGGAAGGATGCACCTCACCCAGCCACTGCACAACGCCGTCCAGCGGGACCCGGAACGTCCGCTGACCGTCTTCGGCGACCGGACGCGTACCGCCGCGCAGAGCGCCGACCGGGTCGCGCGGCTCGCGTGGGCGCTGCGGCGGCTCGGCTGCCGTCCCGGTGACCGGGTGGGGATCCTCGCCCTCAACTCGGACCGCTACCACGAGATCCTGCTCGCGGTCCCGTGGGCCGGCGCCGCCCTCAACCCGGTCAACACCCGGTGGCACCCCGCTGAGATCGTCCACGCCCTGCGGGAGTCCGAGACCCGCACCCTCTTCGTGGACGACGCCTTCGCTCCCGTGGTGCCCGCACTCCGCGACCGGTGGCCGGGGCTGCGCACCGTCGTGTTCTGCGGCGAGGGGACCCAGCCGGACGGCAGCCGTGACTACGAGGACCTCGTCGACGGTTCCCGCCCGGCCCAGGACTCCTGCCGGGGCGGCGACGACGTGCTGGGTGTCTTCTACACCGGCGGAACGACCGGCGAGGCCAAGGGCGTCATGCTCAGCCACCGCAACCTGATGGTCTCCGCCCTGGGCAGCTTGGCGTCCGGCGGGTTCGTACGCCCCGGCGCGTGCCTGCTGCACGCCGCGCCGATGTTCCACCTGGCCGGCCTCGCCGCGTGGACCGCGGGCCTGGTGGCCGGTGCCACCCATGTGATCGTCCCCTCCTTCACCCCCGGCGGTGTACTCGCGGTCATGAGCGAGCACACCGTCACGGACGTGCTCCTCGTACCGGCCATGATGCGCATGCTGCTCGACAGCCCGGACTTGGGCCGGTACGACCTCGCCGGTGTCCGGCGGATCATGTACGGGGCGTCGCCCATAACGGACAGCCTGCTGGCCGCGGCCCGGGCCGCCTTTCCCCTGGCCGGCTTCACGCAGGCATACGGGATGACCGAACTGGCCCCGGTCGCGACCCTCCTGCTGCCCGAGGAACACGACGACCCGGGGCTGCGCCGGTCCGCCGGCCGCCCGGCGCCCCACGCCGAGGTGCGGATCGTCGACACGTCGGGCGCCGAGTGCCCCCGGGGCCGGGTGGGCGAGATCACCGTCCGCGGCGAGCATGTGATGCTGGGCTACCTGGACCGTCCGCAGGAGACCGCCGCTGCCGTCCGCGACGGCTGGCTGCACACCGGCGACCTCGGTTTCATGGACGCCCGGGGCTACGTCCACGTCGTCGACCGGCTCAAGGACATGATCGTCACCGGCGGTGAGAACGTGTACGCCGCGGAGGTCGAGAACGCCCTGGCCCGGCACCCGGCCGTAGCCCAGTGCGCGGTCGTCGGGTTCCCCGACGACCAATGGGGAGAAACAGTGCACGCCGTCGTCGTCCTGAAGGACGGGCGCACGGCCACCGAGCAGGAGCTGCGCGACACCTGCCGCGGTCTGATCGCCGCGTACAAGGTGCCGCGCGGCATCACCTTCACGGACAGCCTCCCCCTGTCCACCGTGGGCAAGGTGCTCAAACGCGAATTGCGCGACCGCCTCCTCAAGCCCCGCCAACGGCTGGCGGACACGTGACGTTCCCGGTGCCCGGCACCCGGTCGTGCCGTAGGAGCCGTCGGTGTCCGTCCTTGGCCGGTCTTCCTGCTCGTTCCCTGCGTGGTGGACGCGGCTCGCGTCGATGACAGGTTCGCGTGGTGAGGGTCGGTCACCGGTTTCCTTGGTCCTTCGGTCCGAGCGCCGTGACGAGCCGTCAGACGTGGGTGCCCGAGGCCCAGGTCGGCCCGCGGTCCAGTGCCGCCGAGCAGGGTGCGGATCGCGGTGGTCAGGGTGGGAACATCGGCGGCGTTGCCCAGGCAGAGCCTGACCCCGCGGTGGCAGGCTTGATCCCCCGGCGTATCCGGCGCCGAAGTACACGGTGGGGCTGATGGCGATGTCCAGGCCGTCCGCGAGCGCGACCACCTCGGACGCGCTCCATGGTTCACGCAGCTCCACCCAGGCGTGCGCGCGGCGGTCCTGACGTGGCAGACCCCCTGCTGTGCACCTTGACCACCACGGGGTTTCCGGCGGCGAGGGACACGGTGTCACCGCCGGGAACGGAGAACGCGAACCGTTCCGCTTGTCCGCGGAAAAGCTCCGATACATGCATTGACCTGACCATGCCAGCATCCTAGTTTATCGTTAGGTTGCTTTCCTAACAATTAGCTGTACGAGAATGTTCGACTAGGAGGCGTCACGGCATGAAGAGACCGACCTGCCCAGCGCGATCGGGCCTGGCCATCCTCACGCTCGTCATCGCGCTCGTGGGTGCGCTGCTCACCCAGCTCCAGCCGGCCGCCGCGGCCGCGACCCGCTACGAGGCGGAGAACGCGACCGTCTCCTCCGGCACGGTCGCCACGAACCACCTGAACTACTCGGGCTCCGGCTTCGTCGACACCACCAACGCGACCGGCGTGTATGTGGAGTTCACGCTGAACGCGGCGAGCGCCGGCACCGGTTCCTTCGCCGTCCGGTATGCGAACGGCACCACCACCGACCGCCCGATGGATGTCTCCGTCAACGGCACGGTCGTCGCCTCCGCCGTCTCCTTCCCGCCCACCGCCGACTGGGACACCTGGGCGACCAAGACGATCACGGCCCCGGTCACGGCCGGCAGCGACACCATCCGGCTGACAGCGACCGCCGCGGGCGGCGACCCGAACCTCGACTGCATCGACTTCCAGGTCACTGCGGCCTCCGCCGACTACCAGGCCGAGGACGCCACCGTCTCCCAGGGCACGGTGGCCACGAACCACCTCGACTACACCGGCACCGGCTTCGTGGACTACACGAACGTCACCGGCTCATACGTCGAGTTCACCGTCTCCCCGTCCGCTGCCGGCCAGGCGGGCCTGCAGTTCCGCTACGCCAACGGTACGACGACCGACCGCCCGATGGACGTCTCCGTCAACGGCACGGTCGTCGCCTCCGCCGTCTCCTTCCCGCCCACCGCCGACTGGGACACCTGGGCGACCAAGACGGTCAACGCCGGCCTCAACGCGGGCGCCAACACCATCCGCGCCACCGCCACCGCCTCGGGCGGCGGCCCCAACCTGGACAGACTGTCCGTCTCGGCCTCCACCGGCGGAGACACCCAGCCGCCCACCGCACCGGTCAACCCCCGGGGAACCGCAACCACGTCCTCGTCGATCTCCCTGGCCTGGGACGCCTCCAGCGACAATATCGGTGTCACCGGCTACCGGGTCCGCGAAGGCAGCTCGGTGGTCGCCTCGCCGTCCGGCACCACCGTCACCATCAGCGGTCTGGCCGCCTCCAGCAGCCACACCTACACCGTCACCGCGCGGGACGCGGCCGGCAACGAGTCCGCGGCGAGCGCACCGGTGACCAGCACCACCCAGGCGAGCACCGGGGGCCCGGCGGTGCCCTTCGGCAGCCACCTCCTCCCGTACGCCGCCGGGACGCTCAAGCCCACCGGCTCGCAGTCGACCCTCGACCAGGCCGTGATCAGCAAGTACAACGCCTGGAAGTCGGCATTCGTCAAACAGAACTGCGGCAACGGCTGGTACGAGACCTACTCCCCCGACGCCGACCACCCCTACGTGGCCGAGGGCCAGGGCTACGGCATGGTCATCGTCGCGACCATGGCGGGCGCGGACTCCAACGCGCACACCATCTTCGACGGCATGGTCAAGTACGTGCTCGCCCACCCGTCCGTGCACAACTCCAACCTGCTCGCCGCCGAGCAGGACTCCTCCTGCACCAGCGTCAACGGCTCCGACTCGGCGACCGACGGCGACCTGGACGTGGCGTACGGGCTGCTGCTCGCCGACAAGCAGTGGGGCAGCGCGGGCACGTACAACTACAAGGACCTCGCGATCAAGCACATCAACGCGATCAAGTCGAAGGAGGTCAACTCCTCGACGCATCTGATGCTGCTGGGCGACTGGTCCACCTCGGGCGACCAGTACTACTCCATCACCCGTTCCTCCGACTGGCTCATCGACCACTTCCGCGCCTTCAAGAAGGCCACCGGTGACAGCGCCTGGGACACCATCCGCACCGCGCACCAGAACCTGATCACCCAACAGCAGGCGAACTACGCCCCGTCCACCGGCCTGCTCGCCGACTTCATCGTGAACACCAGCTCCACCCCGCGTCCGGCCTCCGGCCAGGTGCTGGAGAGCTCGAACGACGGCGACTACGGCTGGAACGCCTGCCGCGACCCGTGGCGCATCGGCGCTGACGCCGTCACCAGCGGCGACGCCACCTCGCTCACCCAGGCGCGCAAGCTCAACGCCTGGATCAAGTCCAGGACGGGAGGCAACCCGGACACCATCGTCACCGGCTACCACCTCAGCGGATCGGCCTTCGACTCCGGCCATGACATGGCCTTCACGGCGCCGTTCGCCGTGGCCGCGATGACCGACTCCGGCTCCCAGGCCTGGCTGGACGCGCTGTGGACCAAGCTCGTCTCGACCGGGATCAACAGCTCCCTCTACTACGGGAGCAGCGTCCAGCTCCAGTCCATGATCGTCGCCTCCGGGAACTACTGGGTCCCGTAGCAGGGGAGCGACCGCCGCCGAAGCCGCGCCCGCCATTGCTGCTGCAACAGCCTGGGCAGGCAGCGTGCGGCGGCATCCCTCAGCGGAACCACGCGTGCCCCGGCTGCACCGGGGCACGCGCCCGCTGGCCCACGCCGTCTCGGACGCAGCCCCACCGCCGGTGCATTCGCCATCACCCGCCACGCCGGGCTGATCCCCGCCCCGCACCGCAGTGCTGCGCCGTCAGATCGCCCGGGTCCGCTACGAGCCGGCCGACAGGGTCTGGCTCGCCGCACTCTCCCGGCTGATCCCGCGCGGCCATGGGCGCCAGGTCTTCGCGGTCGCCTCCACCACACGGCCCGCCTGGCGCCGTCAACTCCGCGCGCAAACGGACGTTCACCCAGCACCACCGTCCCGCACAGGCCAGGAACCTCGCCATCGTCTTGGGGTGCCGCATGGACTCACTGCGCTTCCTCATCCGGGACCGGGGCAGCACACACACCCGCTCCTTCGACGCCGTTTTCGGGGCCGACGACGTGGAAGTCCTGCTCAGCCCGCCTGGAGACCCGAAAGGTGGCTGGTGTCACCCAGGCTGACGACCTGGCGGTTATGGAAGAAGTCGTCTTCGCACAGCCTGGTGATGCTGCCGGAGGGCGCCCGGAAGCTGGCATAGCCGACCGACCCGATCGGCATCTTGATCCAGGACGCCACGACGAACGTCAGGGAGCCGCCGTGCGTCACGATGATCTGGTGTTCGCACGGGCGCTGCAGGATCTCGTCCATGGCGGCGTAGACGCGCTGCGCTAACGCCGCCTTGGTCTCGGCACCCTCGATGCCCTCGTCGTGTTCCAGCCGCTCTCCGGCAGCCGGGGGCGGGACGAACCGCCGGTCCAGCCACTCCTGCGGCCTTCCCCCTGCTTCTCCGTAGGATTTCTCCCGCAGTCTGCGGTCCAGGATGGGTTTCACGCCGAACAGTTCGGCCACGTCCTCGGCCGTCCGCCGGGTACGCTGCAGATCCGAGGAGAACAGCTCCACCTCGGCGCCGTCCGGGACCTGGGCCCGCAGCGCTTGGGCAATGGAGGCAGCCGCGCGGACGCCGGCGGGCGTCAGCTGTGAATCATGCCATCCGCCGACGACGCCCTCGACGTGGTGCGTCGCCTCCGGATGGGTGACGACGTAAAGAGTGCGCATGAGTGCGTGCCCTGCTGTGGGTAGTCCTGACTGATGACAGTCCGCAACTATGGAAGAGACGGCTCGGAACCATCAAACAGGTTCTCCGGCGCGTGCGCGGATGCTGCTGAGGCGGTGGGAGTCGGTGCAGGTTGCGATGATCGCGCCGTTGAAGGTGCGCCGGTCGACGATGGCCGCGCAGAGACAGAGGACAGACCGAACTCGGTACCGAGCGGCAGCATCGCGTCATTGGCGATCACTCGCATGGGCGCGCGTGAGGTGGGGCCGAGGGCGCTGAGCACTGCGGCGGCTCCGTCGAACCTCTTGCCCCCGGAGTGCCTGGTCAGCGTGACCACGCATGTCATCCCCGCGTTCAGCGCGGCGGTCAGGCCGACCTCGGTGTCTTCGACCACAAGACATTCAGAGGCTTCGGCGCCGAGGAGGGACGCGGCACGCAGATAGATGTCGGGGGCTGGTTTCTTGGCCTTGACGCACTCTCCCGTCACGATCACCGCCGCGGCTGCGAGCCGATCACCGAGCGCGTGCCCGACGACCAACTCCACGGACCTGCGAGCACCGGATGAGGCGACCGCGAGCCCCCAACCCGAGTCGACCGCCTCCTGCGCCAGTCGTCGCACGCCCACGCGCACTTCGAGTTCGCCTCGCCGAACGAGATCCATGTAGATGTCAGTTTTCAGCCGGTGCCAGTGACCGACCAGCCCCAACCAGTCGTCGTCGTCGTTCGGTACGCTGACCGCGGACCGGAACCGGGCATCGTCGCGCAGACTCGCGAGGCGTTCTCGTCCGCCGGAGATGGACAGCTTCGAGACGTACTCAGCCGGCGCCCACTGCCACGGGACGTCCAGTCGGCGCCACATCTCGTTGAACGCCCGCAGATGGCCAGTCTGTTCGGCATCGACCAGGACGCCGTCGCAGTCGAGGATCAACGCTCGGCACATGCACGCCCCTTGCTCCCAACTGCCTCCACATGCCTGGCGACGACGTCTTCAACACCTTCGAAGACCTGCTGGAGCAGTTGCGTCGGCTCGATGAACGGCGGGGTTCTGTATGCGGCCCAAACGCTCCAGAAGGCGGTCTTCAGGGCGCTCGACAGGTTGACCTTGGCGACCCCACAGGTGACAGCACGTCGCAGCGTCGTGGTGTCCAACTCACTGCCGCCGTGCAGCACCAACGGGAGCCGCGTGCGTTGTGCGAGTGCCGTCAGACCGTCCCAGTCCAGTTCGACCGGCCCGACCGGTACACCGTGGACTGTGCCTGCCGCGGGGCTGAAGCAGGCCACGCCGGTTCGCTCCACGAAGTTCACTGATCGGTCGATATCGATCTTGACCTCACCCGTGTGCGCGTCTGCGGCGGAGACGATGCGGTCGATCTCTCCCTCGATGTGGAAGTCTCTGTCGGCTCCGCGTAGTACGAGGTCACGGGTCAACCGGACCGCGAGCTCAACGTCAAGGGCGGACGCATCGAACAGGGCGGAGTTCCACCCTGCTTCCATGCAGGCGATCACCGTTGCTGGGTCATCGCAGTGATCGAGATGGAGCAGTGCCGACACGTCGCGCTGCGAGGACAGCGCGTCGAACATTCTCCTGAGGCGGACCGGTCCCCACGCTCGGAGGGTGCGGGTCGAAATCTGCACGACAACCGGCGAGACCAGGCGCTCCCCTGCCGCGAGCACAGCATCCATGCTCACGGCGTCGAACACGTTGCACGCCGGCATCGCATACCCGTCAACCATGGCTGAGCGCAGAGCCGGGCCCAACGCAAAAACGGACATATGCCACCTCCTTCCCTCTCCGCCGACCCCGAGCCACAATGGCTAGAAATTATCTTATGATGACCACAAAAAAGAAGTATGCAATCGCGGTTCCATCTGCCGGCATACCCACGCTCCGGCGGTCAAGAAGATCACGGACGACGAGGCCGAGCCGCTTACGAATCAAGCCCCATGCGGATATCTACGCTCTCTTTTCAAGCCGTTCTGCCATCCAGTTTATTGTGGGATTACTCAGCAATTCCTCAAGTTTTATTGAAACGGCAAATTCCTTGCGGATGGCGGCGAGGAGTTCTGTCATGAGCAACGAGTTGCCGCCCAGTGCGAAGAAATCTTCGTCGCCGCGAGGATTCGGGACACCCAGAATCTCGCCAACAATTCTGGTGATCACATCTACCGCCGACCTCCTCTCGTTTCCCTGTTGGTCATCCGACCGTAGATGTGCAGGATAGTTGTCACGTGGGCGCGGCCGGACCCGAGGCAGTTCCGGCTCAACCGGAAGATCGCCGAGAAGATGCCGGATCGCGATTCCGGACAGGTGTGTGCTCGGCGCGTACGCCATCGCGCGAAGGACCTCAAGGTATGCGGCCAGCATGGCGAGCACTTGGCGGTCATCAAAAAGGGCGGTGTCGTATTTCCAGACCACGTCGAGGCCCGATAGCGTGTCGAGCGGACTGGGATGAACCGGCGTTTCCGAGCGCGGTATGTGCAATATCGCACCCTCGTGCCTGCTTATGTGCCCTGGTGAGGCATAGCTGGGGAAGACGGTCACGCTGAGGTCAAATTTAGCGGTGCCGTTGTTCATTCCGTCGATGACTGTGATGTCGAGCGGCACCGACCTCAGCGACTTCGGCTGGGCCTCGTGGAAGTTGAATGCAGCCTGTATCAACGGGTTGAGACCAGGAATTCGGGGTACGTCAAGATCAGCGATCACCTTCTCCAAGGGCAATTCCTGATTGTCGTAGGAAGACAGGCAGACAGTGCGGACACGGTCCAAGGTCTCCACGAGTGTGGGGTCGGCACGTAGATCACCACGGAGCACCACTGTGTTGATGAACATGCCCAGCAAGTCTTGAGTGGCCTGCCAGTTACGACATGCCGCACCAGCTGCTACCAACAGGTCTTTCGCACCGCCCATGCGGTGCAGTACGACGAAATAGGCCGACAACATGACCATATAGAGCGTCGCCCCGTGGCGTCGGCCGAACTGCTCCAGCGCCCGGGCCAGGTCTGGGCCAACTCGCATCCGAGGCGCCGCTGCCGCTCGCCCGCCGGGCACAGGAGTGCGACGACCGGTGCGACGGAGACGTCTTGGCAACGGCAGTACCGCCGACGCCCCGGCCAACGCGCCGGTCCAATAGTCAAGCTGCGCTGCCGCAGCTGGTGAGTCGCACCAATCGCGATGCCAGCGGGCGTAGTCCTGGTACTGAATGGGCAGTGGCGGGAGTTGCGCACTGCCATGCTGCTGGTACGCGACATACGCCTCTACGAGGTCGTGCAGGAACACCGTGAAGGCCCAGGCGTCGTGCACGGCGTGATGCTCGGTGTGGATGAGCAGATGCTCGTCCACCTCGATCCGGATCAGCACCCACCGGACCAGCCGATCGCTTGCGATATCAAACGGTGCCCGCACTGCGTCGCGGACATACTCGGCGACACGTTCATCCCGCTCAATCGCGTCGAGACCGGCAAGGTCGACCACAGGCAGTTCGACTCGCCATGGTGGACTGACGCACGTCTCAAGCCCGCCGTCTCGAAGGATGAGCCTGGAACGCAGCACATCGTGCCTGCGCACGATCTCAGTCAAACTGGCGTCCAGTGCCGCGTAGTCCAGGTTGCCGGCCAGCCGGAGCACGCACTGGCCGTTGTACACAATCGAGTCCGTGGCGCTCTCGTGAGCGAACCAGATGCGCTCCTGTGCGTGCGACACGGCCGAAGGGGCGTCCGGCGGCGACGGAACAGGGCCGTGCTCGGCCGCGTCAGTCAACAAGGCCGCGATCGCGGCCACTGTTCCCGCACGCAGGACTTCGCTGACGGGAAGAGTGTGGCCGAGCTCATCTCGGACGCGCGCGACGAGTTGGACGGCCATGAGTGAGTTGCAGCCGGCGTAGATCAAAGACTCGTGCACACCGACGCTGTCCACACCGAGCAGTTCGGCGGCGACTTCGCTGATGAACCGCTCGTCCGGCGTCGTGGCCGTGCTCCGATCAGCTCCCAGCGGCAGAGGAGAAGGCAGTTTCGAGCGATCGATCTTGCCGTTGGGACGCAGCGGCCACTGGGCGACGGTCACGATCAGGTCTGGCACCAGGTAGCCGGGCAGAACCTGCGCCAGCCGTTCACGAAGCCCGGTGCCGGTGACAGTGTGCCCCGGCGAAAGCCGCACGTAACCGGTCAAGCGCGCTTGGTGCGCGACCACGACCGCGTCACGAACACCGTCGATCGAGGTCAACGCCAGTTCGACTTCCGCGGGCTCGACACGGTAACCACGGACCTTGACCTGTTCGTCCTTCCGGCCCAGGAACTCAACGACGCCGTCAGGACGGTACCGGCCCAGGTCCCCGGTCCGGTACAGACGGGCGCCGGGAGCTGACGAGTCGGGCAGGAACCGCTCCGCGGTCAGGTCCGGGCGGCCGAGATAACCGCGCGCCACACCGGCGCCCCCGATCAGGATCTCACCGGGTTCACCGTCCGGCACACGAGTCAGCTCGTCATCGACGATCAGGAGACTGGTACCGGGCAGTGGCCTGCCTATCGGCACGACGGCCGCGTCAGCTGAGGCAAGGCCGACGGTATGCATTGTCGCGCACACCGTGGTCTCGGTCGGGCCGTAACCATTGACCAGCTGTACCCGCCCGGCCCACAGCCTGGCGGTGGACGGAAGGCACACCTCGCCACTACTGATCAGGACACGCAAGGCAGGCAGGTCGGAAGGCTCCATGGTGCGCACGAGTACCGCGGGCAGGCATGTGTGCGTGATCCCCCGGTGGCGCAGCACCTCCTCCACCGACTTACTCGAGACCTCATTGTCGCCCACGATTTCCAGGCGGCCCCCGCTGCCGAGCGCCATCGCCCACTCAAAGATCATCGAGTCGAAGTAAGGGCTACAGAACTGAAGCACGATCGCCGAGCCGTCCATACCCATGAGCTCGGCGCGCTGTGCCGCGATCAGGTTGGTCAGACCCCGATGTTCCACAACAACCAGTTTTGGCTCGCCTGTGGACCCCGACGTGCGCACGGCATAAGCCACGTCGCTCGGCTGCAGCCGGCGCCCGGTCCACCGTACAAGGTCGTCCGGCGGAGCATCCAGGTCGAGAGTGTCCAACTCGACGCGCTCTGTGCCGAACGGCAGATCCGGGCCGGCGATGGTGGTGAGACACAGCGTCGAGCCCGTCTGCCCGATCGTCGCATCACGCCATGGAGCAGGCCATTGCGGATCGACAGGCAGAAAAGCCGCTCCCAGCCTCCACAGGGCCACGGCCGCTTCGAAAAACAGCACACTCCGCCCCAGGACAATCGGCACGACGTGCCCCGGCTCGACACCACGCAGCCGCAGCAGCTCGGCCAGCCGGGCTGTGCGTGCCTGCAGTGTCTGATAGGTGACAACGTGATCCGCCTGTGCCAATGCCACCTGCTCGGGGCGCACCTCGGCCCAGTCGCTCAGCAATTCGAGAACGGACCGTGCCGCCACAGGTACCAGAACTCGTGGCAATGGCGTGCAGCCGGACACCGGCAGCGACACGGCGGCCCAGGGACGGTCGCGGCGAAGCGCGGGTACCAGTTCGGTGAACTCAGTACCGGTCGGAACACGGGGATCGGTCATCGCCTCAAGGTAAGGCCGAAGAGGTAGGTCTGCCTAGACTGTGACCGCATTAGTGCAGGTATGTCCAAGTACGTCGCGCAACAGGCAAGTTTGGGTTGATCTGCTGTGGCGGACATCCGAGATCAGGGGGCGTCCCCGGGCGGAGAAGCAGTCAGGGCACAGCGTCGAACGGGCACACCCGTCCGACGACCGTCGGCCGCTCGCTGGACCTGCAGGTCACAGGCCATAGACGGGGCTTTCGGCACCCGCAGTGCCGTCGAGGAAGCCGCCCGACTGGTGCTGCCACAGCTTCGCGTAGGCGCCGCCCGAGGCGAGCAGCTCCTGGTGCGTGCCCTGCTCGACGATCCGTCCGAGGTCGAGGACGACGAGCCGGTCCATGGTGGCGACCGTGCTCAGCCGGTGCGCCACCACGAGCGCCGTCCGCCCTTCCATGAGCCGCCACAGCGCCTCCTGGACGAGGATCTCGCTCTCGGAGTCCAGGGCGCTGGTCGCCTCGTCCAGCAGCAGGATCGGCGCGTCGCGCAGGATCGCCCTGGCGAGGGCGACCCGCTGGCGCTGTCCGCCGGACAGTTTGACGCCGCGTTCGCCCACCATGGTGTCGAAGCCGTCCGGCAGCGCGTCGGCGAACTCCGTGACGTGCGCCACCTCGGCCGCGCGACGGATCTCGGCGTCGGTGGCGTCCGGCCGGGCGAACGCGATGTTGTCCCGCAGCGTGCGGTGGAACATCGCCGGGTCCTGCGGCACGTAGGCGATCAGGCTGCGCAGGTCGGCCTGGCGCAGCCTGCTGATGTCCTGCCCCCCGATCAGGATCCGGCCGGCGTCGACGTCCGTCATCCGCAGCAGCAGCCGGGTGAGCGTGGTCTTGCCGCCGCCGGACCGGCCGACGAAACCGATCTTCGCCCCGCTGGGCACGGCCAGGTCGAGGCCCTCGAAGAGCGGCTCCGCGCCCCCATGGGCGAAGGTCACCTGCTCGAAGCGGACGTCGGCGGCTCGGGACAGCAGCGGCTCCGGCGACACCGGGTCGAGCACGGCCGGCGGCGTCAGCAGCAGTTCGGTGAACTGCGCGGCCTCCGTCATCGAGCTCTCCAGGCGGCGGTAGATCTGGTTGAACTCGAACATGACCCGCGTCGCGCTGGTGTAGTACGTGAAGGCGACCACGACCGCCTCCACGCCGTGCCCGCCCCCGCCGAGCGCGACCGCGAGCAGCAGGCCCAGCGCGTTGGTCAGCACGGACATCGGTGCGACCAGCGTGTCGATGCGCAGGTTGCCGTAGTCCCACGACCGCAGCGTGAGCCGCCGCGACTCCGCGACGCGGGACCGGTGCTCGGCGGCCTCGCGTTCCTCGGCGGCGAACGCCCGGACCGTGTCGATGTTCATCAGGCTGTCGGCGACGTGGCCCGACACCCGGGCGATCGCCTCCTCGCGCCGGCCGACGAGCGCCTGGCGGCGACGGATAAGGGGCGTCACACACAGCGCCGTCAGCGCGATCATCGCCAAGAGCCCGACAACGAGCAGCGGTTCGTAGCGCCACAGCACCACCGACCCGAACGCCAGCGGCACGAAGCTGCCCACGACCGAGAACGTCAGCGTGTCGACGAACTCCTCGAAGCGGGAGGCGAAGCTCAGGACCCGCTTGGTCAGCGACCCGGCGAAGTTGTCGTGGAAGAACGCGGCGTCTTTGGCGAACAGCTCGTCCATGCCGATCACGTACAGGTGCTCGATGCCGAGGGCGTCGAGGCGGTTCAGGCAGTGCAGGCCGACGCGCCACAGCGTCTCCGCGAGCAGCAGAACGCCGGCGAAGCCGAGAACGTAGGGCAGGGTCGAGCCGATGGCGATACCGGCGTCGCCGGCGATTCGGCCGACGAGCTTCGCGACGACCAGCGGCGCGAGGTAGTTGATGCCGATGTTGCCCATCGCCGGCAGCAGCATCGCCGGCACCGTCAGCCACCGGAGCCGGGCCAACTCCCGTCCGTAGTAACGGAGTGCGAGGAACACCGAGCCCCTGCCCGGCGAACCGTCGCGCGATAAAGGCGATCCCATCCCATCCCACCCCTGTGTGGTCGTGCGGCAGCCCGCCACGTGCTTCTCCGCAGAGAAACCCTTGCCTCACTGGCCGCGCGGAGCTTCGGTTCGAGTGCCCTCGTTCAGATCCTCTTCCCACAGGCGGGGCACGACGACGGAGCCCTCGCGCAGCTCGTGGCGACGCATCCGTTTTACGGGTAGGCCAGGAACCGCAGTGTCCCGTGACGGCGCCCGCAGAGTCCAAGCGTTTTTGCGTGCCACCGTGCAGGCCGGCCTCGACCGGTCCGTGGACGAAGTCGTGCGGTGAAGTTGCTCCGGTTCGGTGGACAACTGTCCGCTTGGGGGACCCTGCTCCCCGCAAGCAGGAGTCCGTCGTGCCGAGAACCCGTCGGGCCTACCCGCCGGAGGAGTTGGCCCCCGGACGCGGGCGCCTCGCCGCACCGGCATCGCCGGCGTTACGGATCGGGGGCGGCACCCAAGGACGGCCGCCGGCACCGGTGTCGGCGCCGACGGGGCCCGCCCCGCGGGCGAACGACATCATTCGTCCGACGCAGCCCGGGCGCTATTGGCCAGCAGCTTCTCCAGTACGTCCGCCGCCTTCGCCGCACCGCCGCCGGCACGCACGGTCCGGCTCATGGCCGCCACCTGCGGCCGGTAGGACTCGACTTCGGCAACGGCGTCGCGCAGCCCCTGCACGGTCAGCTCGGCCAACGTTTTGCCGACCCGCAGCTCCTCCGCCAGCCGGGCCATCACCCGCTGTTCCGGGATCTGCGGCACCGCCACGAACGGCACCCCGTGGTACAGCGACTCCATCACCGAGTTGCTCCCGGCGTGGCTCAGGAAGACCCTCGCGTGCCGCAGCACCGCCACCTGCGGCACCCGCGCGTGCACCTCGAAGTTCCCCGGAACAGGACCCAGCGACTCCGGGTTCAGCCCGCCCACCGCCATGACCACCTGCCAGGCGCTGTCCCCGAACGCCTCGATGCACATCCGGTAGAATTCGGGCCGGACGTTGAACACCGTCCCCAGCGAGATCAGCAGCACCGGCGCGGCCGACCGGGGGCTCCACTCCTGGGCGACCTGCCAGCTGCTCAGCGACGGCCCGACGAAGTGGAACCGTTCGTCGAACGTCTCCCCCGACGGCTGGAACTCGCGGGGGATGAACACCACACTCGACGGGGCCACATAGCCGAACATCAGGTTCGGGTTGTCCAGGAACCTGTGCCCCTGCGCGAACTTCCCCATCTCCTGAATCGCAGCCACCAGCCGGGGATGCGTGTGGTCGAACGTGGGCGGTAAGTACACCTGCGCCGCCGAGAACGACTCGTTCTCCGCGAAGGTCGGCACCAGCGATATCTCCTGCACCCCGAGCTGGTTCGCCAGCATCCTTCCGGTGAACGTCACCGAGTCGTAGCACACCGCGTCCGGCCGATCCGCCGAGAAATGTTCCGACAGGACCGGAAACGAAGCACGCGCGTCGGCGAGGAAGTACTCCAACGTCACGGCAAGCTGGTCCGCGGTGAAGTCGCTCCGCGACGCCATGTCCGGCGGCAGCTCCGAGGGCAGGACCACCGGCGACGCACCAGCGGCCACCGGACCGTCCATGGTGGACGGTCCGGTGGCGTAGCTGACCCGGTGACCACGCCGGACCAGCTCCTCCACCAGCGGCAGCGTCGGGTTCACGTGACCGGGCGCCGGCGAGCTCACAAAAGCGAAGTGGGCCATCAGTTCTCCTCCAGGATTACCGGCAGGGTCTTGTGTCCGTTGGTGAAGAAGGACCCGAGCGGCTCGAGCTCCGACGACGGCACAGCCAGCCGTAGCCTCGGGAACCGGGAGAACAACGCCGACAACGCCGTCGTGGCCTCCATTTTCGCCAGGGGGCTGCCGAGGCAGAAGTGCACGCCGTGCCCGAACGTCAGGTGGTCGTGCCGCGACGGCCGGGTGACGGTGAACTCCTCCGCGTCGGCTCCGTGCTGCGCCGGGTCACGGCCGGCCGCACCGAACGACATCAGGATCGCTTCGCCCTTGCGGATCTCGACGCCGTCGGCGGAGATGTCCTCGACGGCGTACCGCAGCGGCAGGTTCGGAACCGGTGCCTGCCACCGCAGCGTCTCGTCCACCACGTCCTCCCACGAGCTTGTCCCGGAGATGACCAGGCCCAGCTGCGACGGGTGTGTGGCCAGCGCGTGGATGGCGTGGTCGAGCAGGTTGACCGTTGTCTCGAAGCCCGCGGAGATGGTCAGCAGCAACGTGTCCAGCAGCTCCCGATCGGACAGCCGGGTGCCGTCCTCCTCCTGCGCCGCGATCAGGTCGCTGGTCATGTCGTCGCCGGGGTTTTCCCGTTTGGCGGCAACGAGTCCCTTGAGCAGCATGTACAACTCGCCGGACGCCGCCTGTACGCCCGCCGGGTCGGCGTCGAGGCTGAACACGGCGTCCACCAGCCGCCGCAGGTCCGCACCCGCCTCCGGGGCCACCCCGAACAAGCCGCTGATCACCTGGACCGGCAGCGGGAACGCGAAGTGCGCGCGCAGGTCGACCGGCTGGCCCGGCGGCACCGCGGCCAGACTGTCGATCAGCCCGGCCGTGATCTCCTCGACGCGCGGCCGGATCGCCTCGATGCGGCGCGGGGTGAACGCCTTGGCCACCAGGCTGCGCAGCCTGGTGTGGTCGTCGCCGTACGCGGTGAACATGTTCTTCATCGCGACCCACATGATCAGCGGCCAGTCCGGTGGGATGTCGCCGTCGCGCCACATGGGCCAGTGCCGGTTCGCGTCCTTGGAGACTCTTGGGTCGAGCAGCAGCCTCTTGGCCAAGTCGTGCCCGGTCACGGCCCAGGCGTGGACGCCGCCGGGCAGCTCGACCGGCGTGGCTGCGCCGCGTTCGCGCAGGTTCCCGGCCTCGCCGAAGATGTCACTGCCCGACGGGTCGATGACATAGGGGTCGACCGGCGCGATCCTCGCACGCACCGGCTTGGCGAAGGTCGTCGTCGTGCGCGGCTTGGGCCGCTCGGTGACCTCCAGCAGTGTCGCGGTGAACCGGGAGCCCATGCCGAGGCCGATGGCCATGATCGTGTCGCCGGGCTTGAGGGTCTCGTCGTGCAGCAGGTGCTCCACGCCCAGCAGTTGATCGCACGGCCCGACGTGGCCGAGTTCGCGCAGCAACGGCCAGGTGGTGCGGCTCAGGTCGATGCCGAGTGGCTCCAGCACGACGACCTGGAGCTGCGCGAGACCCAGGCCGGTGACAACGAACCGTGTGATGTCGGCGATGTCGACACCGGCTTCTTTGGCGGCCTGCTCGACCGCGCTGACCAGCGCCTCGCTCATCAGCGTCAGGTACGGTGCGAGGCCGGTGACCTCGATCGGCGTACGGTTGCGGTGGCCCTTCGGGTCCGGGATCGTCGGCGTGGCAAGGACTTCCATCTGGGTTGCGGAGCTGTTGGCGGTTGCGACCAGCCGCGCCCGGCCGCCTTCGCGGTTCAGCACCGCCGACACCGCGCCGTCGGACAGGAAGATGCCGATGGTGGGCTGCCAGCGTTCCCATCGGGGCGGCAGGAACCGGGACGTGGCCGTGACCAGGGTCGCGGTCGCGGTCGGGTCGGCCACCAGGTGCGCGGCGGCGGACTGGAGCGCGGCGGAGCCGCCGTTACTGGTCGCCTCGACCTCGTAGACGAGGGCGTGGCCGAGGCCGAGGACACGCTGGAGGTGGCAGGAGGGCGCCATGTGATCCTGCGAGTCCATCTGGGCGTAGGCGGCCATCGAGATGTCCGCGCCGCTGAGCCCGGACTCCTGCAGCGCCTCGATCGCCGCGTGCACGGCCATCGCGTGCTCGGTGACGTCATCGGACTTGGTGAACGATGTGAAGTCCGACAGCGCGAGCAGCCGCCGCATGGTCTCGGTGTCCGGCACGGCATCCGTCGCGAGCGTACGTGGCGGCAGATATCGGCCCGTCCCGCCGATGTAGACGCTATCCCAGATCATGCTCGTCCCTTTCTCTGAGGTCGGACAGCCCGGCGCCATACCCGCTGAAGTCGAGGAGCCACGTACTGATGGCCAGCGCTGTGGCCGCGGAGTGCTTCTCCAGCAGGGTGAAGTGGTCGCCCGAGACAGTGATCACGTCCTGGGCGGTGGTGGACAGCCGTGGCCACGAGCGTTTCTCGGTGCCCACCAGCAGCACCGGCGCGGTGACGGGCTGCGGTGTGCCGGCGAGGTCGAGGTAGCGGCCCATCGCCACCAGCCGGTCGTCGTCGATCGGCTGGACCTGGTGCTCGGCGTCGAGCATCCCGGTGAGTACGCCCGGCAGGTCCTCGGGAAAGCCCTCGATCAGCACCACGGCGCTCAGGCGGACCCCCTGCCGTTCCAGCTCCTTGGCGGTGGCCAGTGCCAGCCACGCGCCCACCGAACGGCCGACCAGCACCGGGTTGTCGACGGTCGACACAGCCTCGGCGAGCGCTTCGACCAGGACGTCGGCGTTCGCCGGCAGCGGGTCGCCGGCGAACCCCGGAAGCGTCACCGCCGTGACATCGCGGGTGGCCTCCAGCGCGGCGGCGAACCGCCCGTACTCCTCGATCGCGCAGGACGCCAGCGCGGACGGCAGGCAGACCAGCGACGGTTGGAGGAAGCCGGCGCCCAACGTGACCGCCTCGGCCTCGGGTGTCTCGGTGGTCGGGCTCAACCGGGACGCCGTGGCCAGCAGTTCGAGGCCGTCCCGCGCGCGGCCGATGTCGACGGCCTTGCGCAGCAGACGTTCCATCGGCCCGGCGACCCGGTTCTCCGGCGCGCACAGCCGGCCGTACAGGTGGTTGGCGAGCTGCGCGGGCGTCGGGAAGTCGAACACGGCGGTCGCCGCGAGTTGCAGCCCGGTGGCGGCGTTGAGCCGGTTCCGCAGCTCGATGGCGGTCAGCGAGTCGACGCCGTGGTCGCGGAACGCCTGCTGCGGGTCCTCGATGCTCCCGGTGGTGTGGCCGAGGACGTTCGCACTGTGTGTGCTGATCAGGTCCAGCAGCAGGGCGCGCTGCTGGGGTTCGGGCAGGGAGTTCAGCTTCCGGACCAGGTCATCGGGTTCGGTCGCCGGCCCTGCCGTGCGCCGTGGCCGGACGAGTCCCCGGAACAGCGCGGGTGGGGTGCCCATGGCGGTGAGGTCGAGGTGGACCGGCATCAGCGTCGGCCGTCCGTCGGCCAGGGCGGTGTCGAACAGGTCGAGGGCCTGCTCGGTGGCCAGCGGCAGCATCCCGGTCCGGGCCAGCCGACGGTGGTCGGCCTCGGTCAGGTTCCCGGTGATGCCGCTGGATTCGGCCCAGTAGCCCCAGGCCAGCGAGGTGGCCGTCAGGTGGTGCGCGTGCCGGTGTTCGGCCAGCGCGTCGAGGAACGCGTTGGCGGCGGCGTAGTTGGCCTGCCCCGGACCGCCGAACACCCCGGAGGCCGAGGAGAAGAGCACGAATGCCCGGAGATCCATGTCCTTCGTGACCTCGTGCAGGGTCCACGCGGCGTCGACCTTGGGGCGCAGCACCTTCTCGACCTGGTCCGGCATCAACGACCCCACCACGGCGTCGTCGATCACCCCGGCGGCGTGCACGACGACCCGAAGGTCGGGGATCGTGCTGACAAGGTCGCTCAAGGCCTCGCGGTCACCGACATCGCACGCGGCCACGGTGAGGTCGACGCCCAGCTCCTCCCGGAGCCCGGGCGGCTCGACGCCGCTCCGGCTGACGAGGACCACGTGCCGCGCGCCGTGCCGGGTGACCAGGTGCCGGGCGACCAGAACGCCGAGGGTGCCGGTGCCCCCGGTGATCAGCACCGTGCCGTCCACGGGTTCGGCCGAGCGGTCCACTACGGGCTTCACCAGCCTCGGCACGAGGGCGGTTCCGTTGCGCAGTGCGATTTCGGGCTCGTCATTGCTCACGGCGGCACGCACCGCGGCGGGGATCGCCTGCCGTGACGCGGCCGTCCCGTCGAGCCCGACCGTCAGGATCCGCCCGGGATTCTCGGTGTGCGCGCTGCGCAGGAAGCCCCGGGCGGCGGCCGAGGCCAGGTCGTTCCCCGTGAGGACCACGAGCTTGGCCGACGTGCCGGCGGCCAGGAACTCCTGGACCCTGCCGAGCAGTTCCCGGGTCACCGCGTGGGTGGCCGCGACCGGCTCGCCTTCGCCGGTGACCTCGTGGAAAACCACCTCGACGTCCGGGCCTTCCGGTGCCGCCATCGGGGTCCAGTCGACGGCGAACAGCGTGTTCGGGTGGCGCTTCGTGGCGAGGCCCGCCAGTTCGACGGGCCGCAACGCGATCTCGTCGATGGTCGCGACGGGCACGCCGGCGGTGTCGGTGAGCCGCACCGCGTACGTGTCCGGCCCGGTCGGGTGCAGCGCCACGAGGACGGTACTGGCCGAACCGGTGATCGACACGCCGGAGAACGAGAACGGCAGCCGCGCCAGGCTCTCGCCGGGGCCGCCGGCCTCGGCCGTGATGCCGGTGAGCAAAGTCAGCGGTTGGATGGCCGCGTCCAGCAGCGCGGGGTGGACGCGGTAGCCGGTCAGCTCTGCGGTGTCCGCCGGGAACCTGACCTCGGCGTGCAGGTCCTCGCCGTGCCGCCAGATTCCGGTGAGCCCCTGGAACGTGGGCCCGTAGTCGTAGCCGGCCTCGGCCAGCTGGTCGTAGAGCGTGCCGATGTCGATCGCTGTGGCGTCGGCGGGCTTCGGTTCAGCCCGGTCTGCCGGGGCCGCAGTGGAACTCAGGATGCCGGTCGCGTGGCGGGTCCAGTCGTCGGGTTCGGCGGACGTACGGGAGTGGATGGTGACGGGCCGGTGCCCGATGTCGTCGGGTGCGCCCACGGTGACCTGTACGTGGACGCTGTCGCGGTCGGGCAGCACGAGCGGCGCTTCGAGGACCAGCTCGGTCAGCACCGGACTGGCCGCGTGCTCGCCGGCCTGGACGGCCAGTTCCACAAACGCTGTTGCGGGCAGCAGGGCGGAGCCGAGCACGGTGTGCTCGTCCAGCCATGGGTGGGTCGACTTGGAGAGCTTCCCGGTCAGCACCACGCCCTGCCCGTCAGGGAGCTTCACCAGGGACCGCATCAGCGGGTGGTCCGGCGTGTCGAGGCCATCGGACGACGGTGCCGGCAGGAGCCAGTAGGGGTCGTGTTGGAACGGGTAGGCCGGCAGGTCCACATCCGCCGCCGGCACCGGCAACGACCACCGCGCCCCATCCGCCCACAGCCTGCCCAGCCCCGCCAGCACCCGCTCCGGCTCATCATGACC
>NZ_DATDBG010000040.1:0-14398 GCF_036524955.1 Streptomyces sp. | reverse complement strand
GGCCCCCGGCCGCCGCCGACCCGTCGCCCGTCGCGGCCGAAGGTAACGCGTCCGCCGCCGGCACGGGGCCGAGGTAGACAGCGCCCGTCCCGCCCGCCTGCCGGGGCTTGGCGGCGACCGCTGCCGCGCGGGCGGCCTCACCGCCGCCGCCCGCCACCGGCTGGCCGGACTGGTCGACCGCGCCCTGGGACCGCTGCTGGGGTGGGAGGCCGCCCACCCCAGCGATCTGGTGCGCACCCTGGAGGTGCACCTGCGCAACGGGTGCAGCCCGACCCGTACCGCCGCGCTGCTGCACGTCGGACGGCAGTCGCTCTACCAGCGCCTGGAGCGCATCGAGTCGCTGCTCGGCCTGCCGGTGGCCGACCCCGACTCCCACGGGGAGCTGCTGCTCGCGGCGTGCGCGCACCGGCTGCTGCGGGCGACCGAGTGAGGGGCCGGCCCGCGTGACCGGGCCGGCTCCGACCGATCAGGCCGGATCGGCGGCGACGGGCACCGCCGAGGCCGGACCCAGACCCGGCACCTTCCGCAGCGCAAGGTAGACGGCTCCGGCGCCGACGAAACCGGCGGCGAACGCGATGTCGCCGATCTGCGGAATGTGCTTGGCGACGACTCCGGTGAACTCGCTCTGGTTGGAGAAGAGCAGGACGCCCAGCGCGGTCCCGGCGGCCATCGCCAGCGGTCCCGACCAGTTGCGGTACGTGCGGTCCTCCAGCAGTGCGCTGGTCTCGGCGTCGGGCCGCTCCCGGCCCAGGTAGGCGTCGATGAGGACGACCGCCAGCCAGGGGCCGATCCAGTAGGTGATGACGAGCAGGAAGTTCTCGTAGCGGTGGCCGGAGTCGTGCAGACCGGTCCACGCGACGATGGTCCCCGCCACCCCGAAGACCAGGGCGACCGTCGCGCGCCGGACGGCCGCGGGCAGCCGGACGCCCATGGCGACGAACGACAGCGCGCCCGAGTAGATGTTGATCGCGTTGGCGGCGATACCGCCGATCGCGATGGCCAGCAGCGTCAGCTTGCCCAGCCACTCCGGCAGCGGGTGGATGAACGCGCCGGTGAGCGTCGAGCCCTCCGGGGCGGCCAGCGTCGCGTCGGTCAGGGTGTGCCCGTCAGGGAGCGGCGTCCGGTGCGGTGCGCCGCAAGGCGCCGGATCGGCATCGTCGTGGGCCTGCCCGGTCGGTGCGTCAACGCCGCGAGGTGCTGTGCCGGGCGCCGCGACGGGGCGCACCCTGGCAACGCGACCGACGCGACCGACGCGGCCCTAGCTCCAAGGGAGTTCGGAGCGGTGCGTCCAGTAGGTGGAGGGGGGTTCGGAAAGGGCGGCGAGGTGGGAGAGGTCGTCGGGGGCGAGGCGGACCGCGGTGGCGCGGAGGTTGGAGGTGAGCTGCGCGGTGGTGACCGCGCCGGAGAGGACGAGGTCGGCCCAGGGCTGGTGGAGGGCCGCGGCGAGGGCGAGTGCGTCGTAGGGGGCGCCGCTGGTCTCGGTGAGGGGGGCCAGGACCGGGTCGAGCCGCGGGTCGGGCCGAGCGAGGCGGCCGTTGGCCAGGGCCTCCTTGACGATGACTCTGCGGCCGGCGTTGTGGGCCTCCGCCAGGGCGGGGCCGGCCGAGGGCTCCAGGAGGTTCCACGTGGCCTGGACGCTGCGGAAGAGGGGTTCGCCGTCGACGGTGAGCGCCAGCGCGGCGCGAATCGCCTCGGCCTGCCGGGGACCGCTGGTCGACAGGCCCACGGTGACGCCCGCCGCGGCCAGCGCGGCGAGCCGGCGGTGCAGGACGGTGTCGGTGAGCGCAGGGCTGTCCGGGGTCACCGAATGCACCTGGTAGAGGTCGAGGCGGTCGCCGAGCAGCCGTCGGGTCTCGGCCAGCTGCCGGTCGTACGTGGCGACGCTGTGGTCCTTGATCTCGTGCGCTTCCGCGTGGACCTGCCAGTCGGCGGTGTACGTGTAGCCCCACTTGCTGGAGACGACCAGTCCGGGCCGGTCCCCTGCGTTCAGCCACTCGCCGAGGAACTCCTCGGCACGCCCGTACGAGCGGGCGGTGTCGACGGCGCGGACGCCGCTCGCGTACGCGTGGTCGAGCAGTTCGTGCGCGCGGCGGCGCATCGCGGCCACCCCGCGGTCCGCCGGCAGGTCGCGGTCGCGGCCCAGGTTGATGTACCCGGGCCGGCCGACGGCGGCCAGACCGAGCCCGATCCGCCGCACGGCGGCGGTGGCCGGCCCGGACGGTCCGGACCCGGTGGAGTCGGTCGGTTGTGCGGCCACGGCGGCTCCCAGCGGTCATGCGCGAACGGACGACGAGCTTACGTCGGACGTACGCTCCGCACCGCGGGCACCCCGGCGGCTTCCCACCCGGCCGGTCCCCACCCGGCCGGCCCGTGGGCTCGCACGACGATCACCGCGGCCCCGCCGGCCGCTCCCACCGCCCGCCATTCAGGGGAGCCACCGCCGCCACCCCGGGCAGCTCACCCGAGCGGATCGCCTGCTCGCCGCGCGACCTGGAAGCGGCGGCAGCGGAGGCGCGTCACCCGGGCACTCCGCGTCACTGGAACCCGCCGCCGTCACCGAACCCGCCGCCGAAATCACCGGGGTCGAAGTCCGAGCCCGAGTAGTCGCCGCCGTCCGGGCCGGTACCGCCGCCCTCGTAGCCGCTGCCGTACCCGTATCCCGGTCCGCCGAACGCGCCGCCCAGCAAGGTGCCGATCAGCAGGCCGGGCAGCAGGCCGCCGCCGAAGTAGCCGCCGGCCCAGGGCCCGTACGCCGGGCCCGCGTTCCAGTACGGCTGGGGGCCGGCCGAGGTCGGCACGGTGCGGGACATCGGCTCCTCGCCGTCGTCGATACGGGCCGCGTCCGCCGCGCAGGCGGGCACCTCGCGGGGCACGCCGCCGGGCGGGGCCCAGGGCACGTCGGACACGGACGGCCCGTGCCGGGGGTCGAAGAAGCAGGGCGGGCGCCGTTCGGGCAGCGGCTCACCGCTGCGGCGCGCGGCCAGGGTCGCCAGCGCGAAGCGGCCCTCCTCCAGCGCCTCGGTGACCGGCCGTACGTCGTCCGGCCCGCGCGCCGCGGCCATCAGCGCCTTGGCGCGCTCGTACGCGTCGAGGGCGTACACGTAGTCGTCGCGCATCGCCTCGTCGGCGCGCGGGTCGGACGGGGTGAAGTCCAGCCGGTCCAGCTCTTCGCCGAAAGCCGTGATGTCCTCGTCGACGACCGTGCGGAGCCGTTCGAGTTGCACGCGCTCACGATCGATCCGCGCGTTGCGGGCGCGGCGGAACAGTACGTACCCGCCGCCGGCCGTGAGCAGCACGAGCGCGCCGAGGACGACGGCGGCCGTCACGCCCCCGCCGGCCGTGTGACCGGACCACGAGCCGGGGGCGCTGCCGCGGGCCTGTTGGACCGCCTGGTCCACGAAGCTGGTGAGTTCGGCGTCGGCGTTCCCGGCGGAGGACCGCCGCACCTGGCCGACCAGGTTGGACACCGCGTTGCGCGGCATGACCTGCGGGTCGGCTCCGGCGTTGAACCGGTCGCCGAGGCGGACGGCGTAGACGCCGCTGATGCCGACCGCCGACCGCAGGTCCTGGAGCACGGTCTGCGGCGCGAATTCCGCCGCGGCGGGCAGAACGGCCACGAAGACCGGCTTGTCGGCCTGTTTGATCTTGGTGGCCAGCGCGTCGGCCTGCACCGGCGACAGCTCGCCGGAGGCGCGCGGATCGACGTGGACCGGCCCCTTCTTGAGCTGCGCCGCGACCGTGTCGATACCGCTCGCGGACCGCGCGGCGGGCGCGAAGGCACCGCCCGCGAGGGCGAGGGCACACAGCAGCAGAGCGAGCAGCGCGACGGCTGGTGCGCTGAGCCGTAGGCGTAGCTGGCCGCGGTGCATTCTGCCCGCCCCTCTCATTGGCTCTCGTCGAACCATCGCCTCACTCGTACATTGCGGTAATTTTACCCGATCGTACGGCTTTGATCCCGGTGGGCGGCAGGCCCGGCCGGCGTGACCAGCGCCAGAATCCGGGGCACGCGGGGGATGCGGGCGTGCCCCGCAGGGCGCCGGGGTTCCACGGTTCCGGGAGGGGTTTCGGGGTCGGGGCGGATGTCGTCGGGGGCGACCACACGGAAGGAGCGTCCGCCGCGGCCCGAGACGCCGGCCGAGGCGCCGGCCGAGGCGTCGGGTCGCCGGGGACGAAGCCGGCGCCGGGCGTCCAGCCGATGGCCCGGCGGCCGGGCACGCCCGGGGCGGGCATCGGCGACGCTTCGCCGGCGTGGCGCGAACGCTTCGACGGAGTCGAGTGATTCCGGGTCCCCGGTACGGCGGGCCGGCGCGCCCGTCCTTCGGGATCAGAGGGGTTGGGGGCGGCCGAAGAGGAGGTCGTAGCCCGGGGGGAGCTGGAGGAGGATGCCGCGCATCAGGTCGTCGCCGGCCGCGTCGGCGACGACGCTGAGGACGGCGCTGGCGTCCCAGCGGGCGGTCTGTTCGGTGGCGCCTTCGATCCATGCGGCGGTGGCCCGTACGAAGCGGTCGGGGGAGAGGGGTTCGGGGGCCTGGAGAGGGTTGAGGAGGACGGGGGAGAGGGTATCGGGCAGCCGGGCGGCGAGTTCGGCTCGCTCGGAGCCCACCAGGTGCGCGCCGAGGAGGGCGAGGACGACGCGGGCCGCGCGTTCGGCCTCGTCCCGGGAGGCGTACTCGCCCCGCTCCTGGGCCGCCGCCAGGAAGTCGTCCCACTTCATCACCATGCCGGCAGCCCCTTTCTGTCGCGATCCGTCGTCCCGAGGTCCGCCCTGCGGGCGGGGTGGGGGCGCCGGCCGGGTGTCCCGCCCCGCGTGGCGAGGGCTCAGCCCTTGATCTCCCTGGGGCCGCCGGCGCCACCGCTGATGGGAATCCTGCGGGGCTTGGCTTGCTCGGCGACCGGAATGCGCAGCCGCAGGACGCCGGCGTCGTACGTCGCTTCGATGCGGTCGGTGTCCAGGGAATCGCCGAGGAGCAGCCGGCGGCTGAATGAACCGGCGGGCCGGTCCGCGATGAGGATCTCCGTGTCCGGGCCGGCGCTCGGGCGGCGCTCGGCCTTGACCGCCAGCGCGTTCCGCTCGACGTCGAGGCCGATCGACTCCGGGTCCACGCCGGGCATGTCCGGTTCGACGACGAAGGTGACCCCGTCGCGGTACGCGTCCATCGGAAGCGCCGCGGGCCGCTGGGCCGTGCCCAGCACCTGCTGCGTCAGGCGGTCCAGTTCACGGAAGGGGTCCGTACGCATGAGCGTCATGGGTCACCCCTCTCGCGGTAACGGATGCACATGACGTCTCTCACCTATATAGCTCGCCGCATCAAACGTGACAAGTGACCGCTCAACTTTTGGGTCGACCAGGGGGATACCCGGTGGAGGGGCCCGCGGACCCCGTCCGGGGCCCGCCGGGCCCCGCCCTGAGGGCCCTTCCCGCAGCCGTGGCGCCCTCGATGCCGGACGAGATCAAGATCGTCACGGCTGGCTCCTCCGCGCCGCACGTGCCTTCGTCACAGCACACCGCGCGGTCGGAACTCCGGTGCGGTGGACGCCTCGGTCATCAGGACGTACACGCTGCCCGGCCGCACCGCCGTGCCGCCCTTCCGGGGTGAGGGCCAGCGCCCGCAGCTCGGAGCGGAAGTCGTCCGGCAGGGTCGCCGCGTCGGCCGGCGCCGTGCGGCAGGCGTCCGACGGGTCTCGGCCGGCCGCGAGCAGGTGGGCGCTCACCCGGAGCGACCGGCACGGCCGTTTGCGTGGGGTGGCGTCGGCGGGAGAGGGGTCGCACAGTGGAGGGGAGGGCCTGATTCCATCGCGAGCTGAACGCTCTCGTTCAGGTGAGGACACGCAGGGCCCGTGATCGCACAGCTGTGTGGCCCGGAGCCCGGCGGTGACGGTTCCATCCTCCCAACCACCCTCGCAGGGAAGGGATCCACCATGACGACCACCGACAGCCGGCCCGCGACCGTGTCGACCAGTGCGAGCCGTCCGAACCGGAGGAAGGAAGTGCCCGGCCGCACCACCATCGCGGATTCGGTGGTGGCGACCATCGCCGGAATCGCCGCGCGCGAGGTAGAAGGGGTCTACGCCATGGGCGGAGGCGCCGCCCGAGCGGTGGGGGCGGTACGGGAGAAGGTCTCGCGTACGCCGGACCCGACGCGCGGAGTGAAGGTGGAAGTCGGGGAGAAGCAGGCCGCCGTCGACCTGGACGTCATGGTGGTGTACGGCGCGGAGATCGCCGAGACCGCGGCGGAGATCCGCTCCCAGGTGGCGAACGCGGTGGAGCGGATGACCGGCCTGGAGGTCGTGGAGATCAACATCAACGTACGGGACGTGCACGTGCCGGGCGAGAGCGACGAGGAAGAGGGCGAGGGGGCCCGGGTCAGGTGACCCCCGGAGGCCGGCCCACCCACTGATCCCGGTCACCGCCGGACGCTCTCCGTCGGCCGAGTCTGCCGAACAGGCCTCGACCGCAGGCAAGTTGGTCCCGGTCCGTCATACTTGTCTGGAACCGACCCGCCGTTTTTCACGTCCTGGTCTCCGTCGGCGTCATCAGCGCCGTCAGCGGCCCGGGCCCTGGGTTCCGCGCGGCGGACGGTGGAGCGTACGGCGTACCGAGCGAACCTGGGGGGAGAAGCGGTGGCCTTTGACCAGCAGGGCGAAAGCGGCGGGACCGGCGGAGCGGGGGGATTCGGGGGGCCGCCCCCGCCGCCGCGGCCCCCGCAGCCGCCCACCGCGCCGCCCTCACCGCCACCGCCGGCGGACTGGTTACGGGCCGTCGCCGTCGGCCTGCTGAACCTCAGCGGCCTCGGGTTCGGCTACGCCCTCGTGCGGCGCTGGCCGGCGGCGGCCGCCTGCTGGATCGCCACCGGCATCCTGCTGCTGGTCGCCCTGCCCGCCGACCCGGACGGGGTGTCCGGCGGCGCGGTCGTCGCGTACCTGGTCTTCCTGGGCCTCGCGGCGCTGCACGGCGCGGCTCGCGGCCTGCGGACCCGGCTGGTCTGGCCGCCGCGGGCGCCCCTTGCCGTCCTGCTCGGTCTGGTGCTGCTCGGCGCGCCCGTCGGGGGCGCCGTCCTGTACGACGACGCGCGCGACGAGGCGGTCCAGAAGATGCTGCTGAAGCGGCTCGACGCGGCGGACCTGCTGGTCCGGAACGCCAGGACCGAGCCCTTCGAGACGGCCGAGCCCGAGTACCGCAAGGCGCTGTCGGCCTACCGCGACCTCTGGGACCACCACCCGGGCTCCAGGGCCGCCCGTCGGGTTCCGGCCCGGCTGAAGACGTACTACGCGACGATCGGCGCGCCCTACGACCAGAAGCGGTTCTGCGACGCGGTCGCGCCCCTGAAGTACCTGCGCACGGTGCCGGAGACCTACGGCAGGAAGAACCTCGGCTCGCTCGCCGCCTGGCCCGACGACCGGCTCGCGACCTCCTTCCTCGAATGCGGGGTGGACGAGTTCACCGCGGACGGCAGCAGCGTCACGAACAGCGGGAACCTCGGCGAACTGCTCACCACCTTCCCCAGGTCCCCGCAGGCGGCGAAGGTCGAACCGGCCGTCAGGTCCACCATCGACAACGCCGGCAAGGACGTGAAGGGCGGCACGCCCTGCGCGGCCGCCTCACGGCTGCGCACCCTCGGCAGCCGGGCCTGGGCCCTCGCCGGGGAGAGCACGGGCGTCGCCGCCGCCCTGAACGGCGACGCCCGGCGGGCCGACTCCTACGTGCAGGCCGGCACGTACGCGTGCGGCGTGGACGAGTACCGGAACGGCGACTTCGACAACGCGCTCTCCACGATGAACGACTTCGTCGACACCTACCCGCACGACCGGAACCGGGCGCTCGCCAAGAAGATCGCCATCGCCGCGGAGATCGCCAAGGAGACGCCCGACGCCGGCAAGCGCCTGCCGACCCTGGCCTCCGGCGGCGGGATACCCGTCACGGTCAGCAACGACAGCCCGGACGACGTCGAGGTCCTCTACACCGGCCCCGTCACCGGCAGCTTCACCCTCAAGGGGTGCGGCTCCTGTGCCACGTACTCCAGCCAGGCCACGGCGTCGTACTCGGCCTGCAAGGAGTCCGGCACGAACTACCCGAAGAAGACGATCAACCTGCCGGCCGGGACGACGTACTTCCTCCACACGTCCTTGGGCGGCTCCACCGCGACGCCGGGCACGGACACCGTCAAGCTCCGCTACGGCTACATCTACACGGAGTGCGCGTACGTGGTGGAGTCGGCCTACGGCTTCTAGCGCCGCGTCAGCCGGAGTTCGCCCGTCACGACGCCGGCACGGCACCTGGCGGTGTTGCCGCATCGACCGGGCGGGCCCGCTATGAGGCCGGTCCGGCGCCCTGCGGCGCACCGCACCGGACGCCGCTCCCTGACGGGCGTACCCTGACCGCCGCGGCACCCAGCGGGGTGGGGCGGCGGTCAGCGCCCGCCACGGATGTTCCGGCCGCGCTGCTCCAGGCCCAGCACACCGTACGGGTAGTCCGCCGCCCCCGGGTCGCTGACCTTGTCCAGACGGGCCGACTCCGCCTCCGACAGGCGCAGTTCCGCCGCGCCGAGGTTGTCCTCCAGTTGCCCGACGGTCCGCGCGCCGAGGATCACGGAGGTCACGGCCGGGCGGTCCAGCAGCCAGGCCAGGGCGACCTGGGCCATCGAGGCGCCGCGCTCCTCCGCCACCGCCCGCACCTCGTCCACGATCGCCCAGGTGCGTTCGACCGCGCCGCGCCGGTCGAACGCCTCGACACCGCGGTCCGGGTTCTCGCCCAGCCTGGTCGCCCCGGCGGGCCGCTGGTCGCGGCGGTACTTGCCGGTCAGCCAGCCGCCGCCGAGCGGGCTCCACGGCAGCAGTCCCAGGCCCTCGGCCCGGCAGGCCGGGACGATCTCCCACTCGATCTCGCGGGACATCAGGCTGTACTGCGGCTGGAGCGTCACCGGCCGGGCCAGGCCGCGGAAGTCGGCGATGTCGACCGTCTTCTGGATCTGCCAGGCGGTGTAGTTGGACAGCCCCACGTAGTGGATCCGCCCCTGCCGTACGGCGTCGTCCAGGAACCGCAGGGTCTCCTCGACCGGCGTCAGCGGGTCCCAGGCGTGGACCTGGTAGAGGTCGACGCAGTCGACGCCGAGCCGGCGCAGCGAGGCGTTCAGGGCGCGGTCCAGGTGGCGGCGGGACAGGCCCGCGTCGTTGGGTCCCGCGCCCATCGGGAAGCGTCCCTTCGTCGCGATGACGACCTGGTCGCGTACGGCGGCGGGGCGGGCGGCCAGCCACCGGCCGACGATCTCCTCCGACACCCCCGCGCTGTAGACGTCGGCGGTGTCGATGAACGTGCCGCCGGCTTCGACGAACCGGTCGAGCTGGGCGTGCGAGCAGGCTTCGTCGGACTCGGCGCCGAAGGTCATGGTGCCCAGGGCGAGGGCCGAGACGGCGCAGCCGCTGCGGCCGAGGTTGCGATACTCCACGGTGAGTACTCCTTGGATGGTGCCGGTGCGCGGGGCGCGCGCGACCATGCTGTCCCGGGCCCCGGTGACGCGTCCAATAGAAAGAACCGGACGGACTCAGCGACTAGGGTTCTCAGTCATGGAACTGCGCCAGCTCGAATACTTCGTGGCCGTCGCGCAGGAGCGGCACTTCACCCGGGCCGCCCAGCGGATGATGGTCTCCCAGTCCGGTCTGTCGGCCTCGGTGCGCGCGCTCGAACGGGAACTGGGCGCACCCCTGTTCGTCCGCACCACGCGCAGCGTCGAACTCACCGGCGCCGGCGAGGCGTTGCTGGTGGAGGCGACCCGTACGCTGGCCGGCGCGCGCGCCGCCCGGGAGGCCGTGGCCGAGGTGCAGGGCCTGCTGCGCGGCAGTCTGGCCGTGGGGATCGAGCAGTGCGTGACCGTCGACATCGGCGCCCTGCTGGCGCGCTTCCGCGCCCGGCACACCAATGTCGAGGTGCGCCTGCGCCAGGCGGGCTCCGCCGTACTGACCGAGGACGTGGCGGCCGGCCACCTCGACATCGCCTTCGTGACCCTCCCGGGCCCGCCGCCGGACGGCGTACGCCTGCTGCCGCTGACCCGCGCACCCATGGTTCTGCTCTGCGACCCGTCGCACCCCCTCGCGCGGGCACCGTACGCGCCGTGGACGCGACTGGCGGACGAGACCTTCGTGGACTTCCATCCGGACTGGGGCGCCCGGCGCCTCACCGACGCCGCGTTCGCCGCCCGCGGGACGCCCCGCCGGGTCGCCCTGGAGGTCAACGACGTGCACATGCTGATCGATCTGGTCCGCCACGGACTGGGCATCGCGGTGGTGCCCCAGCCCATCGCCCGCAAGGAGCAGGCCGCGTCCCTGTGCTCCGTACCGGTCGAGAGCACGGCGCGGGAACACTGGGAGGTGTCGGTCGCGCTCCCGGACCGCGACCGCCCGAGCCCGGCCGCACGGGAGCTGTTGTCGTACGTGGAGCGGTGAGGGCGCCGTGGCCCGGGGATTCTCCGGTCCGGGCACCGGACACGCCGATCCCTTCCGAGACGGCCCGGGGAGCGCGCCGGGACAGCCGCCCGGCAACCTCTACAGTGGGCGCATCATGACGGCGTGCGGCGTCACGGGCGAGGGCAGGGCGCGCCCGGTGCGCCCGGGTGTGCCCGGTCGGACGGACGGGTGCGCGGCAGATGTATCGGAGTCGGGCCTGCATGGCGAATGAACTTCCCCCGGAACCAGCACACTTCGTCAACCGGGACGAGGAGAAGGCGCGGGCCTTCCGCGCGGTGGACGACTGGCGGGGGCGGTCCCGACCACTCTGTCTGGCGCTGAGCGGCCCCGGCGGTTCGGGGAAGACCGAGCTCGCCTTCTCGATCGCCCGCACCCTGCGCGACCGCTTCCCCGACGGCGTGCTCTACGTCGATCTCGACGACTTCCGCAGCGATGGCGCGTTAGACCCAGCCGACGTCCTCGGCCAGTTGCTCGGCTCGCTCGGCGTCGGACCCGAATGGCTGAAGCACCCCTTCGCCGCCCGGTGCAGGCAGTACTGGACACAGACCGACGGCAAACGCCTGCTCGTCATCGCCGACAACGCCCGGTACGCCTCCGAGGTGGTGCCGCTGCTGCCCGCGTCCGGGGAGGCCGTGGTGATCGTGGCGAGCCACGGCCCGCTGTACGACCTGGCGGACGGCGCCGCGGTGGACCTGGTGCTGCCCCCGCTGTCCGACCCCCACGCACTGGAACTGCTGCGGCGCGTCGTCCCCGACCGGCGGCTGACCGCGGACCCGGAGGCGGCGCGCGAGCTGGTACGGCTCTGCTCCGGGCTGCCGGCCGCCCTGCACGTCGCGGCGCGCTGGGTGCGTACGCATCCGCTCCGGTCGCTGTCCCGGCTGCTCGCAGAGGTGAAGGCCGACCTCGACGACAAGGGCGTCCCGCTGGTGGAGCGCGTGTGGGACGCGGCCTACCAGGACCTGGACGCGTCAGCCGCCCTGCTCTACCGGCTGCTCGCCGGACACCCGGGGACGACGTTCACCCGGGAGTCCGCCGCCGCGCTGCTCGGCCAGGGACCGGACGCCTGCGACGACGCGCTGGAGGCGCTGGGTGCGGCGGGCCTGCTGGACACCCGCGACCTGCAGGGCGCCCCAGACGGCCGGATGCGGCTGCCCGAACTTCTCCGCGCCCACGCCAGGCGCCGGGCCCGCCAGGACGCGGCCGACGGTGAACTCGACGACGCGCAGCACCGGTTGGTGCGGTGGTACCTGCGGCAGGCACAGCGCGCCGACCTGTTCACCGCCGGCGCCCGCCTGGTCGTCGCCGACGCGGTCGCCCCGCTGCCGGGCGCCCCCGACGTGCCGCTCGCGGACCCGCGCGACACCGGGGATCCGGACGTACGCGCCGCGAGGACCCGGGACGCGGCCCGCTGGCTGGCCGCCGAACACCACACCCTCTTCGCCTGCGTCCGGTTGGCCCACGCACGCGGCCTGGACACCGAGGCGTGGGCGCTGTGCGAGCCGCTGTGGACGTACTTCCTCGACCACCCGCACCAGGTGGACGTGACGGAGGTGTTCCGGCTCGGCGCGGCCTCCGCCATCCGCGCAGGGCACATCTCCGCGACCGTCCGGATGCGCTGCCAACTCGCCCGCCCGCTGGGGGAGTCGGACCGTACGGATGAGGCCGCGCGCGAACTCGACCGCGCCCTGGCCTCGCTCGACCTGCTGGGAACGACGGACCGCGACGCCAAACTCCGGGCCTCCGCCATGGAGTTCCACGGCATGCTCAACGCGGCCCGCGGCGACTGGGACGCCGCGGCAGCCGCCTTCGCCGAGTCCCGCGAGGTGCACCGAGCGATCCCCAACCCCTACGGCGTCCTCCTCCAGACCTACCGCCTCGGCGAGGCGAAGGCCGCCCTCGGGTACCTGACGGAGGCCGAACACCTCCTCTCCGAGGCGCGTACCGCGGCCGTCGACGCCGGCCGCGCTCGTATCACCGCCCGTACCGGCTTCGCCCTGGCCGGCGTCCTGCGCCGCCTCGGCCGCCCCGACGAGGCCCGGCCCCTGTACGACGCCTCCCTGTCCGCTGCCCGCGACCGCGGCTCCGATTTCGACGAGGCCCGCGTCCTGGACGCCCTCGCCGAACTCGCCACCGAACAGGGCCGCGCGGCGGAGGCCGAGGACCGCCGCACGGCGGCCCGCTCCATCCGCCGGCGCAACGGCGTCACCTAGTGCCGCGTCAGCCGCGTCGGTCGCGTCGGTCGCGTTGCCAGGGTGCGCCCCGTCGCGGCGCCCGGCACAGCACCTCGCGGCGTTGACGCACCGACCGGGCAGGCCCACGACGAGGCCGGTCCGGCGCCTTGCGGCGCGCCGCACCGGACGCCGCTCCCTGACGGGCACACCCTGACCGACGCGGCACTGGGCACAGGTCGGCGAGCAACCGGGCTGGACGTGCGTGCAGGGCGCGGGGTCGCGCAGGGCGGGCCGTGGGGCAGGTGGACGGTCGTACCGCCGGCCGAGCCGATCAGCGGCGGGCAAACCCGCGGAGCGCCCCGCACGGCCCGCGCGCAGCCGGAAGAATGCGACGCATGAGTGACTGGGCGATCGCGCTGATCGCGGCCGGGTCGGCGCTGGCGGGCAGCGCCGTCACCGGCTGGTACGCCCGCGCCGCGGGCATCCGGCAGGCGGAAGCCGCCCGCCACGCCGGCGACCGCCAGGCCGACGCCCTCTTCGACACGGTCCGGATGACCTTGCGGGAGCAGGCCGCCCAACGCGTACTCGACCTGCGCCGCCAGACCTACCTCCGCTTCCTCGAAGCGGCCGACGCGGCGATCGTCACCGCCCGGACCAGTCTGCCCCATCCCGCCGCCGACCCCACCGCCCTCCCGCGCGCCCTGGGCGCCGTCACCCTGGAGGGACCGCAGGAAGTGGCCGACGCGGCCCGTCACTTCGCCGACCGTGTACGGGCCCACGCCCGCCCCGACGACCTCGAAGCGGCCAAGCACACCTTCCTCACCGCCGCGAGCTCCGCTCTCCTCCCCCCGCCGCCCCGAGCGGGCGGACGGCCCCCGAGCGGCCCGTAGTCCCGCCCGCCGCGCGGTCTCACCCGCGCGGTGCGCGCAACGCGGCGAGCGGCTCACCGCGCAGCGGCTTCGTACGCCAGCGGGCGGTGAACGTGCGGGTGGTCAGGGAACAAGTGAGGGCCAGGCGGTGCGGGGTTTCCAGGAACACGACCTCGGCGACGAGGGTGTCCGCGTCCGTCCAGCCCGCGCTCACCGCGCCGGGGACGAAGGGGTGCGGGGTGTGCGGGGCAGGCGGGGTGGCCTCGACCGTCCAGCCCGGGCCCTCGAAGCGCGGGGTGAGCCGCGTCCCGCCCACCGTCAGCGACAGGACCCAGCCGTCCCCGTCCGCGGCGACCCCGACCTCGGCCAGTGCGGGCTGGTCCGCGCACACCCCGCCCTCCGGCGTGCGCGCCGCCGACCAGGCCGCCGGGTCCGCCGGCGGCGCGGGCTTCGCCATGACCGGCGGCAGCGCCAGCCGGGACAGCCGGTCCCGCAGCGCCGCGTCCTGCTCGTCGCGGCCCGCGAGCGGCGAGGGGCCGAACGCGGGCAGCAGGTGCTCCCAGGCCAGGTCCAGGACGGCCTGCATCCGCTCGGTCGCCGCGGTCATCGCGACCACCGCGTCGTACTCGGGCAGCACCAGGCAGAACTGCCCGAAGGCGCCGTCGCCCCGGTATCCGTGCCGGGACATCCAGAACTGGAACCCGTACCCCTGCTGCCAGTCCGACGCCGCCCCCTCGGACGTGCCGTCCGCGTTCCCGATGTGCGGGCGGGTCGCCTCGGCCACCCACGACGCCGGCAGCAGCCGCTGCCCCCGCCATACGCCGCCGCGCAGATGGAGCAGCCCGAGCCGGGCGATCGCGTCCGTGGCGGCGTGCAGCCCGCTGAAGGCCAGGTCCCGGC
>NZ_DATDBG010000039.1:0-24310 GCF_036524955.1 Streptomyces sp. | reverse complement strand
GGGGGGGGGCGCCCCCCCCGACAGGCCCCCCGCAGGCTTGGCAGGCTTGCGTGCCAAGCCCCCGGCAGGGCTTACGGAACTACGGAGTCGCCACCAGCGAGTAGTTGGTGGTGAACGCGCTGACCTGGCCGCTCGCGGCCGTGTAGAGGAGTTTCGTCGCCGTCGTGCTCGCGTCGAGCACGATCTTGACCGACTGGTTGGCGGAGATGTTGTTGGACGCCAGGAAGTTCGCGTTGCCGCTGGCGACCAGGATGATCGTCGGGTTCGCGCCCGACGGGGTGACGTTGCCCGTCGGAACGTTGAGGGAGAACTGGTTCGCGGTGACCGCGTTGTTGCTGCCCTCGATGTGGACCAGGCCGAAGAGGTCGTCGTAGCGCGTGCTCGTACCGTCGCCGTAGACCCGCCGGAAGTGGTTGCTGGAGATCAGGCTCTCCGAGCAGCTGCCGGTCAGCGCGACCATGCTGGGGAAGTTGCTCAGCAGCTTGTTCCCCGTGATGGAAGCCCGGTTGGAGTTGTTCAGCGTGATGTTGCACGCCCACAGCACGGTGTTGCCGTTGATGGCGATGCCCTCGGCGTTCTCGGCAAACACCGAGTAGCCGGCCCAGGCGCTGATCAGGAAGTTGTTGGTGATCTTGGCGACCTGCGAGGCGCCGGTCAGCGAGATGCAGGAGCCGACCTCGGCCATGAAGTTGTTGGTGATGTTGGGCGCGTCGGCACCGTTGATGATGAGGGCGTTCCGGAGGTAGACGAAGCCCATGCCCTCCACGCGGAAGGCGTCGTTGTCGGACTGGACCGAGATGCCGATCTTCTGGTTGCCCGGCTCGTACGGCTTGCTGTCCGTCACGCCGTCGATGCAGAAGTCCCGGAAGACAACGCTGTTCAGCCGGCCGACGGTGCTGGGGTTCCCGGACCGCTGGACGAGGAACGCCTCCTTGTTCCCGTCGGTGTTCACCACCCTGACGTGGCTGGCGCCCGGCTGGGTCTCCACCCACGAACCGGTGGACGACTCGTCACGGATCGCCTCGGACAGGAAGCCGTGACCGGAGCCCTTGATCTCCAGGAAGCTGACGTCGATGACGGCGCGGGTCTTCAGGTCGTAGTGGCCCGGCGGGATGTAGATGACGGCACCGGGTCTGGTGGTCTGGGTGGTCTGGTTCACTTTGATGTCGGCGATGATCTGGTTGATCACTGCGCCGAGGTCCACGTACGGGGAGACGGTGGCACCGGGCCACGTCGTCACGTCGTACACGGTGTTGGCCATGTATGTCCCTTTCTGCGGGTGCTGGAGCTTCGAAAAGCGGCTCTCGCTCGGAAGCTGTGGGGGGGATCAGGTCACAGAACGCCGACGATGGAGTGGTACGACGGGTGGGCGGACGACTTGGGGGCGGGCGCCTTGGCGGGCGTGGCCGCGCGGGCGGTGCTCTGGCGCGCGGCTGCCGCGTAGGTGGCGGAGGTGAGCGCCGCCGTGACCGCACCGGAGAGCAAGGTGCGTCGGGACAGGCGTGGTTGTGCCGGATTCATGAGCGGCTCCTCGTGGGAGGGGAGGGGGGACGGCCCCACGCACGTACATCAGGAGGAAGGACGTACGTGGGGCCCAGTACCTACGGAACCGGTCGGCACAGGCAGTGCGGGATGGGGCTCAGCGCACCGCCCCGGCCGTCATGCCGGAGATGACCTGCCGCTGGAACACCGCGTACAGGACCAGTTGCGGTAGGAGCACCAGCGTGGCGGACGCCATCATGGCGCCGTAGTCCACGCTGTAGACACCCTGGAACTGCGAGACCCCGAGCGACACCGTGGTGAGCGTCGGCTTGTTGATCAGCGTCACGGCGAAGGGGAACTCGTTCCAGACGTAGATGACGTTGAGGATGGCCAGCGTCGCCATGACCGGGCGCATCAGCGGGAAGATGACCCGCCAGGCCAGCGACCACAGGCCGGCACCGTCGATCACGGCGGCCTGTTCGATCTCCTCCGGCAGATCGCGGAGGAAGCCGGTGAGCAGCAGGATGTTGAACGGGATCGACACGGCGATGTAGGGGAGGATCAGCGCCGCGTACGTACCGAACAGGTGCAGGTCGACGCTGAGCCGGTACACCGGGAAGAGCAGGATGTACACGGGGACGGCCAGGCCGGCCAGGAAGTAGTACCGGAGCGCGTTCTGCACGCGGCGCCCGCGCCGGAACTGCATGCGGGTCAGTGCGAACGCGGCCATGTAGGAGATGAACAGGCCGATCGTGACCGAGACGACCGCCAGGATCAGCGTGTTCTTGTACATCACCAGCAGGTTGAGCGTGTCCATGGCCCGCTGGTAGTTGTCCAGGTTGAGATGGGACAGCGAGAACGGGTGCTCCAGGATGTTCTCGCTGGTCTGGAACGACAGCAGCACGATCCACAGCAGCGGCAGCAGGACCAGGAAGGTGACCAGATACGCGACCGCCGAGAGGATGAAGCGGGTCCGGCGACCGCGCCGTGGGGGGCGGGGACGGGCCGGCCCGGGCTCCGCCTGGAGCCGGACGGCCGAGTGCCGGCCGCGCGGTTTCATGCCGATGTCGACGCTCATCGGGCCGTCGCCCTTCTACGGAGTCCGAACAGGGTGAGGGCCGAGACGACCGCGCCGAACAGGAAGATGACCACGGCCAGCGCCATTCCGTAGCTGTACTGCAGTTGGGTGAAGGTGATGTGGTACATGTAGCTGACCATGACCTCGGACAGGTGGACCGGGCCACCGCCGGTGAGGGCGAAGACCAGCTCAAAGATCTTGAAGACGTTGGTGACCACCAGTGCCGTGACGATGCCGAAGGTCTCCTGGAGCATCGGGATCTGGATGTACCGCAGTTGCTGGATCCGCGAGGCGCCGTCCAGGGCGCTGGCCTCCATGACGTCCCTGGGCAGCATGCGCAGGCCCGCGTAGAAGATGGTGACGAGGAAGCCGATCTGCTGCCACAGGAACACGAAGGCGATCGAGTACGGGCTGAGGGTGCTGCCGCCGATCCACATCGGACCGGCGGCTATGCCCAGCGACTGCAGGAAGGCGTTGACCAGTCCGATCTTGGGGTCGAGGATGAAGATCCAGATCAGCCCGACGAGGATGGGCGCCACGATCGCCGGTGCGAAGACCAGCGGCCGCATGATGGCGCTTCCCTTGACGTTTCCGCTCAGCAGGACCGCCAGCAGGAAGCCGAGCGGGATGAGCAGGAGCACCGCGATGCCGAGGATGATCCCGGTGTTGCGCATCGAGGTCCAGAAGATCGTGTCCTGCACCATCTCGCGGTAGTGGCTTGCTCCGGCGAACTTCGCCGACGAGACGCCGTCGAAGTCGGTGAAGCTGTAATAGATCGAGTACACGATCGGGTACACCATGTACATGGTGTAGAGGATGAACGCCGGTGCGATCATGAGGGTGAAGTGCCGGCGTCTGCTGAGCCAGTTCATGCTCATCCCTGTCGGTTCGGGCTGTGGACGCTGTTCCTCAGCGGGGTCACCCCGCATGGTGACCCCGCTGAGTCAGGACAGGTCGGCTACTTGATGGACTTCTGGACGAGCTTGACCGCGTCCTTCGGGCTGAGCGCGCGCTGCATGACGCCGTAGATGCTGTCGTACATGGCACTCGCGGTCTCCGCCGAGACCACCAGGTCGGGTTGGGCCTGGGGGCTGGTCCAGCCGGGCTTGGAGACCTCCTTCAGCACCGCGCCGAAGACGGTGTCCTGCTCCGTCCCGCCGGCCGGCGAGTACGTGGTCACCGGCGGCTGCGCGTTCTTGACCAGGAGCTGCTGGCCCTCGTCGCTGTAGTAGAAGCCGATGAACGCCTTGACCGCCGCCAACTTCTTCGGGTCCTTCTTCACCTTGGCGCTCACCACGAAGGGCGCGGAGGGGGCGTTCATCGCCAGCTCCTGCTTGCCCACGCCGTCGGAGAAGGTGGGACCGGCCCAGAAGCCGACCTGGGGGCCGATCGGGCTGTGCTGGAGCTTCGCCGCTTCCCACACGCCCGCGTCAAGGAAGGCGGCCTTGCCGGTCATGAACGACGAGACCGACTGTGCGTAGGTCTGCGTGGTCATGTTGGACGGGAAGGCGCCGGCCTCGGCGAGTTCACGTATGTGCTCGTAGAGACGGACGAAGTCAGGGTTGTCGTAGGAGAGTTGCTTGCTGAGGATCTTCGGGTACTTCTCCTCGTACCCGAAGCGGTCGAGCATGGTGAGGAAGGCCCACACGCTGAACGCGGACTGGTTCGCGCCCTGGGCGATCGGCACGACCCCCTTGGCCTTCAGCTTCTTCACCGCGCCGAGCAGGTCGTCGAAGGTGGCGGGCAGGGTGACGCCGGCGTCCTTGAGGATGCCCTTGTTGTAGTAGAAGCCGGTCACCAGCGCCTGGTACGGGAGCCCGTACTGGACGTTCCCCTGCTTGAAGCCGGAGAGCATGGCGGGCGCGAACTTCGACTGGAGGTTGGTCTCCTTGAGGATCGGCGTCAGGTCCAGCAGCTTGCCGTTCTTCACCATCGTCTGCGCGAGCGAGTTGTAGACCCAGAAGACCTCGGGCAGCGTGTCGCTCTGCGCCGCGATGGTCATCTGCTGTTCGTGCTGCTCGACGGTCTGCCCGACCAGGTTGATCTTCATGGTCGGGTTCTTCGTGTTGAACGCCTGGACGACCTGGTACGTCGCCGGGTCCTGCTCACGGCTGTTGGGGTTGTGCATGGACAGCGTGATCACGCTGTCCGAGGTCGAACTACCGCTGTTGGTGGCCGAGCCGCAGGCCGTCAGCGCGGAGGCCGCCAGCACGACTGCGGTGGCGCCGCCGACCAGGCGCACGCGGGTCGGACGCGTGCCGGTCAGCCGCCCGCCGCCGACGACTCTACGGGCCGCCGCGGCCCCGTTTCTGCGGATGCCTGCGACATTGCTCGACATGTGCCCACCTCTGAAGTGCCATGGTCTGGGAAAACGTTTCGATGAAAACTACTCAGACTCTTAGCTCTGTCAAGACTTCATGACGTAGAGGTTTCCGCATCTGGGTTGTCAACCCCGCCTCAGCGGCTCCAGAATCGCCAATCCACGCGCGTCAATGGGTAGAAAACCTCTCATACTGCCCACATGCGCTCGGCCGACGGCCGTTGACGTAACAACTCGGCCCATGCCATGGTTGCGCAAACGTTTCGATGACAAGGCGGCGATGGCGTAGTGGTGACGATCGTTGAGGTCGCACGGTTGGCGGGAGTCTCCACGTCCACCGTGTCCCATGTCGTCAACGGAACCCGTCCGGTCCGGGCCGAGACCCGGGCGCGTGTGGACGAGGCGATCCGGGAGACCGGCTACCGTCAGGACGGGGTGGCCCGTGCGCTGCGCCGGTCGCGGACCGACTCCATCGGCCTGGTCCTCTCCGACGTTTCCCAGCCCGCGTTCGCCGAGATGATCCACGGCGTCGAACGCGAAGCGACGTCCGCCGGCTACACCCTGCTGCTCGCCAACTCCGCGGAGGACCCCGCGACCGAGTCCCGCGCGCTCCAGGTACTCGCCGCCCGGAAGGTGGACGGCGTCATCATCGCCCCGGTGGGCGGTTCCCAGCGCTCGGAGATCAGCACGATCCAGGAGCAGGGCACTCCGGTGGTGCTCATGGACCGCCTCGGCGGCGTCCGCGCCGACCAGGTGGGCGTGGAGAACGCCGCACCCATGCGTGATCTGGTACTGCACCTCGTCGGGCACGGCCACCGGCAGATCGCCCTGGCGGCCGGAGACACCAAGGTTCCGACCATAGCCGAGCGCCACCGCGGCTACCTGGACGGGCTGGCCGAGGCGGGCATCGAAGCCGACAAGTCCCTGATCGTCACCGGCAGCGGTCTGTCGGCCGACACCAGGGAAGGCATGCTCAGCGTCCTCGGCCGGCCGCAGCCGCCGACCGCCGTGGTCGCGGTGAGCACCGGATCGGCCGCCGGAGTCCTGGAGGCCGCCGGCCGGCTGGGGCTGCGTACGCCACACGATTTCGCGTTCGCCACGTTCGACGGTTTCCCGTACGCGGACCTGTTCCGGCCCGGCATCACCACCGTGACGCAGCCCGCGTACGAGATCGGGACCACGGCCATGCAGTTGCTGCTCGGCCGCCTCGAAGGAGACCCGAAGGCCCGCCACCGGTCCGTACGGCTGGAGCCGGAGATCACCTACCGGGAGTCGTGCGGCTGCTCGAACGCCGCCGGGTAGGCCGAGGGGCCGCCGGTTCCGCGCTCCGGCAGGGGCGATTCCGGGCCGGGAAATGAGTGGTGCGGGAGGCCGCTTCCCCACCGCCCGACATCACCATCAGCACTTATCGAAAGGGTCACCCCTGTGTCCTCCTCCCCCCTTGCCCATCTCACCCGTCCGAAGGCGGCGCGTTCCGCCCGGGTCTCCAGCTGGGACCAGCGCGGTCGCAACCAGGACTACTGGACGACGCCCGCCCACTCCAGCCGGGTCCTCGCCGACCTGCGCGGTCCGGGCCAGATCACGCACATCTGGATGACGCAGTTCTGCCGCCGCACCCTCGGGCCCGGCCTGATCGACCCGCTGGAAGCGGACACCGTCGCGCCGGTGATGGAGATACACAACGCCCTCGGCGTCAACTGGGAGGAGCCCGACCCGGACTACTACCGCAAGGTGCTGATCCGGATCACCTGGGACGACGAGGAGGAGCCGGCCGTCCTGGTCCCGCTGGGCGACTTCTTCGGCATCGGGCACTGCATGCCCAACAGCTACCAGTCGGCGCTGTTCACCGTCTCGGCGAAGCCCGAGGAGTCCCTGATCTTCGGCGGCAGCGCGGCGCTGAACTGCTGGGCTCCGATGCCGTTCAACAAGCGCGCGGTCATCGAGCTGGTCAACGAGAACGACCTGCCGATCCAGCAGTACTTCTACGTCGACTTCGAGCTGTACCCCGAGCCGCTGCCCGAGGACACCCTCTACTTCCACTCCCGGTGGAGCCGGAGCAACCCGTGCAACGGCTGGGCGCCGGACATCCAGACCAACAGCCCCGAGGTCAACATCGTCGACGTCACCGGCGAGGACAACTACGTCATCCTCGAGACCGAGGGCACCGGCCACTACGTCGGCTGCAACCTCTCCGTCTACCACCGGCAGGGCAGCTGGTGGGGCGAGGGCAACGACATGATCTGGATCGACGACGACTTCCTGCCCGACGGCGGCACGGTGTGGCCGCCCTCCCTGCACGGCACCGGCACCGAGGACTACTTCAACCACGCCTGGGGCATGCAGAAGAACGCCTACCTCTACCACGGCGCGATCCTGCACGAGGCCGACGTGCCCGGCTACTCGGTCAACTACCGCTTCCACGTGACCGATCCGGTCCGTTTCGAGGAGCGGATCAAGGTCTCCATCGAACACGGCCACGGCAACCACCTGTCCGACGACTGGGCGTCCACCGCGTACTGGTACCAGACGCTGCCCTCGCCCAAGGCGAGCATCCTGCCCCTTGAGGAGCGGCTGCCCGTGCGCCCGGCCGGCCACCCGGCGCCGCGCCCGGCACCGCGCAGCGGGACCGTCGCGGAGGAGATCGCCGTCATGCGCGAGCGCTACCAGGCCCGGTTCGAGCGGCACATGGAGCGGCTGGCCGAGCGCACCCGGCAGCGCGGCGAGCGGTCGCTCCAGGAGTCGGAGGCCAACGCCCGGCACGCGGCCGACGTGCGGCGGCGCTACGACGAGCGGTCGGGCAGCTGAGAGGCTGACGGGCTGAGGGGTGGGTGCGGGGCGGGGGCTCGTACGCCGCGCGTACGGCCGCCCGCACCACGCGGGCACCCGCCCCTTACGCTCCCGCCGCACCACGCCCGTACGCCGGCCGCACCGCGCCCGTACGCTGGCCGCACCACACGTTCGTACGCCCGCCCGCACCACGCGGGCGCCCACCGCGCCGCGGCACCCGCCCCGTAGCCCGGCCGCACCATGCGCCCGCACGCCCGCCGCCCCACCGCAGTACGACACCTGCCGTGTCCACAGAAAGGCACCTGCCGTGTCCTCCTCACCCGCGCGGAAGCCGCACTTTCCCGCCGTCCATCTGCGTCCGCCCCTCAACTGGCTCAACGACCCCAACGGCGTGGTGCACCATGACGGCCACCACCACGTGTTCTTCCAGTACAACCCGCGCAGCGCGCGCCACGCCGACATGCACTGGGGCCACTTCCGCAGCACCGACCTCGTGCACTGGGAGCTGCTGCCGATCGCTCTCGCGCCGACTCCGGGCGGCGACGACGCGCAGGGCGTCTGGTCGGGCAACGCCGTCGAGTCCGACGGCGAGCTCGTCGCGTTCTACTCCGCGCGGCACGCCGACCGCTGGTACCAGCCGGTGACCAGTGCCCTCTCCCGGGACGGGGGTCTGACCTTCACCAAGCACGAGGGCCTGCTCATCGCCGAACCGCCGGACGGCACCACGATGTTCCGGGACCCGTACGTGTGGCGCGACGGTGACCGCTGGCGGATGCTGGTGGGCGCGGCCCTGGAGGACGGGCGCGGCGCGGCGGTGCAGTACGACTCCGCGGACCTGGAGGAGTGGACGTACCGGGGCCTGTTCCTCGCGCGGGACGTCGAGCCGCTGCCCGGCGGCGCCAACACCGAGGAAGGCTGGGAGTGTGCCCAGTACGCGCACTTCGGGGACGGCCGCGGCGCGGTACTGGCCAGCGCCTGGGACCCGGAGGAGGGCGCCAGCTGCACCGTGGCGTGGCCCGGCCGCGAGGAGGACGGGGCCTTCACCGCCGGTGCTCCGCAGCGCCTCGACCACGGCCCGGACTTCTACGCCCCCGCGATCGCCCCCACCCCGGACGGCCGGTGGCTGATGTGGGCGTGGATCTGGGAGGCCCGTGACGAGGAGCGCGTCGGCGCCCCCGGCGAGTGGATCGACGAGGCCGGCTGGGCGGGCATGCTCTCCCCGCCCCGCGAACTGACCCTGGCCAGGGACGGGACGCCGTACGGATCGGTGCGTCAGCGCCCGGCCCGCGAACTCGACCGGCTCCGCGGCGACCAGCGCGTCGACGTCTCCGGCGAGGTGTCCGCGGACGCGGAACCCGTCGACCTCGGCGAGATCGGCCAGGCGAGCGACCTGACCGCCCGCCTCGCCCCGGGGGCCGGCCTGCGCGTGGTCACCTCCGCGGACGGCACCGAGTACCTGGACCTCAGCTACGACCGCGCCACCGGCGACCTGGTCGTCGACCGCGATCACGCCTCCCTCGACCCGCGTGCCAAGGGCGGCAGTTGGCGCCTGCCAGTCGGGGAGGAAGCCGCGGACCTCCGCGTCGTCCTGGACCACTCGGTCGCCGAGGTGTTCACCGCTGCCGGTGAGGCGCTGACGATCCGCTTCTACCCGGTGGGCGGCAGCCCGTGGCGGCTCCAGGCGACCGGCGACGGCTCCGCGGCCGCCTACACCGTCCACGCCTGGGATCTGGCCGCGCTGGACATCCAGGACAAGCGCCCCGAACCGGAGTTGGCGTCGTGACCGCCGCCGCGACCGTCCTCACCGACGGCACCCCCGCACCGACCGATGTCGTCGTCATGGGTGAGGTGCTGGTGGACCTCGTGTGGCGGACGAATGCCACGTCCGTCGCGCCGCTGGCCGGGGGCAGCCCGGCCAACGTGGCGGTGGGCCTGCACCGGCTCGACCGCTCGGTGTCGCTGGTGAGTTGCTGGGGCGAGGACCCGCCGGGGGCCGTCGTCGCGGAGTACCTGCACGGCATCGGGGTGCCGGTGGACCGCGCGGAGAGCGCGTCGAGCCGTACGACGCTGGCGCTGGCGTACGTCGACGATGCCACCGGCGGAGCCACCTACGACTTCCTCGCCGCGTGGGACCCGCTGCGGCTCGCGGTGCCGCCGGAGGCGACGCTGCTGCACACCGGTTCGCTCGCGATCGTCGTGGAGCCGGGCGCCGAGCGCGTACGGGAGGCCTGCCGCGAGATGCGCGCCCGGCCCGGCGGGACGGTCGCGGTCGACCTGAACATACGGCCCGGCGTGCAGCCCGACCGTGCCGTCTACCGCACGGCGGTCGAACGCGTCGTCGCCGTGGCCGACGTGGTCAAGGCGAGCGAGGAGGACCTGACCTGGCTGTGGCCCGACCTGTCCACCGCCGAGGCCGCGCGCGGGCTGCTCGCCATGGGCCCGCGGCTGGTCGTGACCACGCTCGGGGCCGAGGGCGCCGCCGCCTACATCCCGGACGCGGAGGTCACCATGCCCGCCCCGAAGGTGGACGTCGTCGACACCATCGGCGCCGGCGACGCCTTCCAGTCCGCCCTGCTGGCCGCGCTGCTGTTCTCCGACGGCTCTGACGGTACCCCCACCGTCCGCCTCCCCGCCGACGCCGACTCCCTGCGGGACGTCCTGCGCCAAGCGGTCGTGGCCGGCGCCCTCACCTGCGAACAGGCCGGCGCCCGTCCGCCGACCCGCGCGCAACTGGACGCCGCGCTGACCACGACCTTCGCGTAGAGCGCCGCCGTCCGGCCGGTCCGCGACGCCGTCTGTGCGGTCAGGCGAGGTTGGGGGGGCCGACGGGATACACCGTCGAGCCCGGCCGACGGCGATGAGCACGTCACTCATTGCCGTCGGCCGGCCGGTCTGGCAGTCGAATCCCCCGAGCCCGGTTTTCTCTTCGAGGGTCCGGGCGATCCGGTACGCCTCGGTCACGACAGCCAGGGCCGCTTCTCCCGCGCAGCGGTACGGGATCGCGATGTCCGCGCAGCCCCCTTCGTAGTCCGGTCGCAGGCGCCCGTCGGGCCCGTCGCGGCACAGGGTGACGCGGGAGCGGTACGTCTGCGTGGTCGTGGGCCCGAACTCCGCGGTCGCACGCCGCAACGATCCATTCCCCACGATCTCGTGGGCCGGCGGTGAGCTCCATCGGCTCCGGCTCGGCGTCCCGGGTCGTACTCCGCGGCACGGTCCTCCAGGGTCTGCAGCGGACTCCGGCCGGGCCGGGCCGGGCCGGCTTGCCGAGCGCTTATCCCCGTGTCGTGGGACGGTTGTTCGCAGTTCGAATTTCAACTTCGTTGCGTGCGAAAGCTCGACCGACAAGCTGAGATCTCCTTCATGATCGCGGGTGGTTTGTGAAGCGCAAGAACTACAGCGGCTACACGGCGTACTCCTACCTCACCCAAGGCATCGACTACCGGCCCTTCGACCTGGCCGCTGAGACGGACCGGGTGCCCGGGTACGAGCTCGGCCTCACCGCCGAGCAGGAAGACCGGGCCCAACGGCTGCTGGCCGACAACGTGGTGGTCTCCCTGCACGACCATCCGATCCGGCTGCCCGCACGCCCCGAGGAACTGTCCGAGTATCAGAAGGCGGCGCATGTCGCCCTGGGATACGCCGGGCTCAGCCGGTCCGGTCTGGACGCGGTGTTCGAGAACCTGGGCGGCCCCGGCTGGTCCTGGCAGGACACGATCACCGACCTGGGCATGCGGCTGTGCGATCTCGCCCACCAGGACTTCGTGGTCACCGCCGGCACCACCGACGCGATCCGCACCGCCCACGCCACCGGCCGGGTGGCTCTGGTCCTGGGCCTGGAAGGTGCGGAGTCCATCGAGGGCGACATCGACCGGATCGACGTGCTCTACGGGCTCGGCGTCCGGCAGTTGGGTGTCGTGTACCTGGAGGAGAACGCCCTCGGTTACGGGCTGCAGGCGCCGGTGGACCACGGTCTGACCGAACTGGGCAGAAAGGCGGTGCGGCGGATGAACCAGCTCGGCATGGCGATCGACCTCTCGCATGCGGGCGACCGCACCGCACTGGACGTGATCGAGGCCAGCGAGCAGCCGGTACTCATCACACACGCCGGGGCCCGCGCGGTGTGGGACACGGTCCGGATGAAGCCGGACGAGGTCCTTGCGGCGTGTGCGGCGAAGGGCGGCCTCATCGGACGGGAGGCGGCGCCGCACACGACGGTCAGCCCGGCGCACCGGCGGCACGGCATCGAGTCGGTGATGGACCACTTCCGCTACTGCGTGGACCTGGTGGGTATCGATCACGTGGCGTTCGGCCCCGACACCTTCTTCGGGGACCACGTCGGACTGCACCGGGCGCTGGCCGGGGTGCTGAACCTGGAGAAGTTCTTCGCCAGTGGACCGGAGTTGGTCATGACGGAGTACGTGACCGGGCTGGAGAACCCGGCGGAGTGCTTCCCCAACATCACCCGCTGGCTGGTGCGCGGCGGCTACTCCGACGAGCAGGTCGCCGCTGCCGTGGGCGGCAACGTGCTGCGCGTTCTGGACCGGATCTGGGGTGCCCCCTCATGACGACGATCGAACCGATGCCCGCTGCCACCGTTGCCGCTGCCTCCGCGGCCACGTCCCGACCGCCCCTGTGCGCCACCGCCCCCTGGCTCACCCGGGAGGAACGGGACTGGTTCACGGCGCATCTACGGGAATGGCTCGGCGCCGGGGCGTCGATACCGCTTCCGCCCACGCCACGGCCCTTCCAGCCCTCCCCCGAGCGGGCAGCGCTGTCGCGCGACCGGCGCCGGTCCGTACCGGACTTCTTCCGCGGCTGCCTGCGGGTCTACCGGGCGGTACTGGACGGCGAGGTGCCACCGGCCGTCGGTAAGGCGATCTACGGCGGCTGCCCGCCCCACCTCGACCTCGGATTCCACCGCCGGATGGGTACCGCGGCGCTGACCGTCCCGCAGAGCTTCCGCACCGACGAGTCCATGAGCGGGAAGCTCTTCGAGATACAGGTTCCCGGGTCCGGCTGGGGCGAGTACCTGCTGCTCAGCGACTTCTACGCCGCTTTCCGTGGCCGTGGCCCGCTGGGCACGGACGGGGCCGGCACAGTCGCGGCCTACGTCGACGCGCTGCGGCGCACCTTCCGGACCACCGACCCCTGCCTGCTCCACCTGTTGGACACCTCGACCGCGCAGACCGGTATGCGGTACTTCATCCAGCGCGCCCGGGGCCTCGGGGTGCGGTACTTCGGCTGGGACTCCGGGATCGGCCCCGCGGACATCCAGCACGTCAAGTCGCACTCCTGGCAGGCCCTGTTCGCCGCGCAGCACCACGATCAACTGCTGGCCAGGGCGGCACGGGAACCGGCGCTGTACGACACGTCGACCAACTGGATGTTCTTCACGAAGGTGGTGACGGCGCTGCCGTTCTGGCGGCTGACCGCCGACTTCTTCACCGACCAGGACCGGAGCCTGTTCCCGTACACCGCGATCGTGGAGCCGGACGGCGTCCAGACGGCGGACGGCGAGTTCGTCTCCCGGAAGGAGTTCACCGAGCAGGTCCTCGGCGGACGGCGGTATTTCCTGAAGTACGCGGGCGGCGACCTCTACCGGGGCAGCACCGGGTACGGCGTCCACGTCCTGGACGCAGCCGCCGACGGGACCCGGGCGGTCCTCGACGCGGCCTGGGAAGAGGTCGCGGCCGGTACCACCTGGATCGTGCAGGAAGCGGTCGAGGACGACCGGACGTGGGGCGAGGGCGCCCCCGAGTTCGCCGGGCTGACCCCGAAGCTGAGCGTGATGTGCTCCCTGGGCGAGTACCTGGGCTCCATGATCCTGGTCGGCGAGGGGTCCGTCGTGCACGCCCGCTCCAGCAGGGCGCTGACCGTCTGCGCCGAGCCGCTTCCCGCCTCCCCGCCGGACGAGGACCGATCGTGACGTCGAAGCGCATGCTCAGGCTCGGCGCGTCGGCGAAGGGACTCGGGCGGTCGACGTCGTCACCCGGTTGTGGGACAGCTGGGACGCCGGCGCCTTCATCCGCGACAAGGAAAGCGGCGCCTGCTTCGATCCCGCCCAGGTGCGCCGGCTGGACCACGAGGACCCGCACTTCCGGGTGCGCGGCCCGCTGAACGTGCCGCGCACGCCGCAGGGGCGACCGGTCGTCATCCAGGCCGGCGCCTCGCCGGCGGCGCGAACTGGCCTCGGCGACCGCCGAAGTCGTGTACGTGGTGCAGAACCGCCTCGCCGACGCGCAGACGTACTACGCCGCCCTGAAGGGCCGTATGGCCGCCTACGCCCTGCGCCGAGAGGGCTGGAGGACGGCAGCCCGTCGGTGAGCCGGGTGACGGCGGCGGCGTCGGGTCCCCCGTAGACCTCGTCGGCCCACCGGTCGACGTCCGCGGCCCGGTCAATGGCCGCGTACGCACGACCGTCCCGCCGCCACGACCGGTCGGGCGCGAAGAGGTGCCGCGGCACGGCATCAACGGCCCGCCGGATCGACGGAGAGGGCGCCGGCCAGGCGCCGCGCCGCTCCATCGCCTCCGCGAGCCGCCGACGCCGCTCCCCGAAGTCAGCCACGGCTCTCCGTCCTCCCGCGCCGTCCCGACGCGTTGGTCGTAGCCCATGGTGACGCACCGTCAGGCCATCCGGGGAGGCAGCCGCACGGGCGCGCGGAAGCACTTCGGGGCGCACCCTCGGCGCGCCCCCCGCGAGCGGCGAGTACGCCGGGCTGGAACCGCCCGAAAGAACATCACTTTCCGTACTCGTTCAATTACCATCCGCAATGGAGTCCTCGCGACCGCGAGGAGTCCTGGGGCAGTGCGCACACACCGGGGAAGGACGCCCATGAGTGGGAAGACTGAGATCGCGGCTCCGAGGGATCTGCGGGCCGCGGCCACGTACCGCACGGACGGCGGCGAGAAGCTGTACGGGATCTCGCTGGAGTGGACCATCGGCGAGAACAACGGTGCCGGGAGGCCGGGCGACTGGGAGAGCGGCACGGCGGGTGGCTACCCGAGGCTGTACGAGGTGGAGCTGAACGACGGCGAGCTGAGGCAGACGGTCGCCGTCGGGTTCCACGCACTGCCGACGTGGGGCTCGTACTGGAACCTGGCGCGCACCCACTGGGTGAGCCTGGGCACCGATCCGGACGCGCGGTACGAGGTGAAGGTGCGCGCGAGGCAGGCGGACGGCTGGAGTCCGTGGACGAACACGGTCACCGTCGACGCGAAGGACGCGGTGGCGTACGTGAACCCGTACTCCGAGAGCGGCGCGCCGGCCGCCGCCGAGGAGATCGCCCCGATGCACGGCAGCGTCAGCCGGCCGGTCAGCCGGGCCCTGTACGCCCTCCCGCTGAACGACCCCTCGCCGATGTGCGCGGCGGCGCGCGAGCGGATCACCGCCCCGGGGGACTGGGCCGGGATCGTTCCGCCCGGGACGGTGGAGAACCCGCCGTGGAACGGCCAGTACCTGGAGTACCGGAAGTTCTTCGCGGGCCGCGGCCCGGTCATCGCCTCGGCGAACCGCACCGAGTTCGCGGGCCTGGACCTGACGCCGTCACAGGTGGGCGGAGCGGACTGGCCGACCACCACGATCGGCGCCTCCGCCGACGAACTCGTCCTCCAGTACGGCTACACCGCCTTCCACCGGGGCTGGACCTGGACCCACCAGTGGTTCGTCACCGTCGACGGCTGGCAGCCGGACCAGGGCATCTCCTGGGAGACCCTCGAACCGTTCCCGTTCTTCGTCGACCTCTACGGCGGCCCCGGCGAGCACTCCGAAGGAACGCCGTGGGAGGAGACGGAGACGCACGTGATCCAGACCGTCCCGAGGAAGAGCGGGCGCCACGCCTTCGTGAACATCTACGGCGGCCACGGCGGCCACAGCGGCAAGGGCGAGTTCTTCGTCTCGGTCTGTGACGTCGTCTTCGCCTGACCCGGGCCCGTCCACCCCGCGCTCCCCCGCTCCAGGGGCACCTCCACCGGCGGGAGGGCCGCCACGGGGCTCGCCGAACGGCTGAGACAGTCGCGGGGTGCGGGCGGTCGCGGGCCTGCCCGGCGCAGCCGGGTAGTAGGGTCCGGGACTGTGCCCGATACTCCCGCTTCCTCCGCGTCCTCGGAGTACCCCGAGTACTCCGAGGACTCCGAGTACTCCGACTACATGACGGGGTACTCCGAGAGCCTGATCACCACCGCCGTGCTGGACGTCGCGGCGCGTGCGACCCTGCCGTTCCAGGCAGCGCGCGCGGACCGGAACTTCGGTACCGCGTTCTGGTACAACGACCTGGTGGAGGTCGCGGAGGACCGGGAGGTGATCCGGCAGTACCTGGTGACCGCGGAGCCGTTGACCCGCTACGAGATCGGGCAGTTCACCCTGCGCGCCGGCCTCGCCGAACCCGAACTGCCCGTCGACGAACTCGTGATGCCCGGCTTCGCGAAGAAGTGGTCCCGGGCCGGCGACCTCGGGGTGGCCGTGATGCCCACGGTGGAGCTGCACCTGCACGCCGAGCGGAAGGGCTGGAGCTGGGCGAGCCAGGAGGTCACCGCGGGTCTCGCCGCGCAGCCGGAGGACATCGCCGGGCTGGGGGCCGAGCCCGTTCCCGCGTACGCCCTGGGCCACGAGGTCACCGGGGACCCCGGTCACCGGCGCCCTGAACGCCCGCAGACCCTGCTCGCCGGCACGGTCACGCGTACGGCGGACGGCACCACACGGTGGTCGGGCCCGCTCCCCGAGGGCTGCGCGGGTGCCCCGGTCTTCGCGGGCCTCCCGCACGCCGGCGGCCAGGTGAAGCTGGTCTGCCTCGGCCTGCTGCTGCCGGGCGGCCCCGGCGAGGCCCGCGGCCCCGGCGACGCCCCTGGCTCCGCCGGCCCCCGTGACTCCGGCACCGTCGCGACCTTCGACAAGCTCCGCCCGGCCATCCACGCGCTGACCCCGTCGCCCAAGCGGCACTGGTGGCAGCGGGGCTGACCGTACGCCCCGGGGCCGGCACGCCCCGGTGCGTACGGGCGGAGGCCGGTACGCCCCGCTCCTACTGCGCCACGTTGGGCAGCGTCACCGTACGGTCCGCCGTGACGGTGGAGCTGAGCCCCGGGATCATCGCCGTGGCGATGTCCTGCGGGGTGACCGGGGTCCTGGTGCCGTTGCCGCGTTCGAGGAGGACGCCGTCGAACGTGCCCCCGTAGAGCGACTCGAGGACCGCGAGGTCGATGTGGGGCGCGAGGTGGCCGTCGGGGGTGGGCAGCATCGTGAGGAACTTCGGCAGGGACCTGTTCGGGCCGAACGTGATGAAGTGCACATCATCGGCGCGAATCGTTACGTAGCCGGACATCGCAGCCTTGCCGAAGCCGTTGACGGCCTTGGCGAGTTCGGCCTGCGAGACCTTCGGGGGCGCGGTGGTGACCGCGAGGGCGACGGGCTGGTCGACGCCGGACTCCGCGCGGGCGCGGTAGGCGGCGGCGACCTTGTTGGCGGCGGCGTTCACGTCGAAGGTCTTGCCGGGCCGACCGGGCACGCCGATCGCCTTGCCCTCCGAGAACCGCACCATGGCGTCGGATCCCGCGCTGTTCCTGCCCGCGACCGATGTGAGGGCGACCTTCAGCTTGTCCTCGTCCACGACTATGACCGGTTCCGCCGTGCGCGGCCCGCCGAAGAGGGAGCCGATGACGGAGACGGGGTTGTAGTCGGTGTGCGCGGCGCCCCGGACGGTGGCGTCGGTGTCGACGGACAGCCCCGCGACGGACGGCTTGAGGCTCTGCCGACGGCCTCCGACGCTGAGGGTGAGCGGGGCGGTCGTACGGTTCCCCAGCGCGGTCTCCAGCGTCTTGAGGGCGTCCTCCTTGCTCTTGTCGCCGATGTCGACGCCGAGCACCGTGGTGCCCTTGGGTACCTCGGCGTGGTTCATCAGCAGCCCCGCGCCGTACGCCACGAAGAGCGCGCCCCCGGCCGCGACGCCGAGCAGCACCAGCTTGGAGCGGCCCTTCTTCCTCGCGGGCGCCGAGGTGGCCGGCGAGGCCGGTACGGGCTGGGGTGCGGGAGCCGGCGCGGGACGCGACTCGGCGGGCGGCACCCGGGGGATGCCGTTGACCAGGGTGTCGTCCGAGACCGGACCCCCGCCTTCGGGGGAGGGGCCCCCACCCGGCAGCGGGAACTGCGGTGACGGGCGGAGGCCGACGTCCGGCTCCGCGGCCAGGGGAAGCCGCATCGCGCCGGTGGCCGGGCCCGTCGTCGGGCCCACGGGCGGCTGCGGACCGGGGAACTGCGGGTTCGCCGGGCCCGAGATGTACGCGTCCGGCGAACCCGCCGGGAAGGGGTCGGCGGGGTGGGGCACTCCGGGCGGGAAGTCCCCCGTGCCGTCGGCACCGCCCGCGAAGAGGGAGGGGAAGCCGGCCGCCGGGGTGTCCTGCGGCCCGAGTCCGCGCGGACCGCCCGGCGGGGAGTCCGCGGCCGGTGCCGGATACGGAGACAGGGACGGGGACGGGGACGGCGGGGTGGGCGTCGACCCGGTTTCGGCATCGGCGTACACCCGCTCGCCGAACGGCCCCTCGGTGTACGGCCGGTCGGTGAACGGATCCACCCGGAGCTCGGCGAACGGGGCGTCGTCGGGGTCGCCGGGCCGCCCGTGCCCGGCCACCTGCTCCCCGAACGGACCGGGAGCCGGAACCGGAGCCGGACCGGGAAAACCGGGAGCCGGAACCGGAGCCGGACCGGGAAGACCGGGAGCCGGAACGGGACCGGGAGCCGCACCTGACGGCGTACCCGGCGCCGTACCGCGGCCGGCGCCGGGAGCGGCGAACGGGTCCGCGGCCGACGGCGTACGCGGCTGCGTACCGGAGCCCGCGCCGGAAGGCGCGAACGGGTCCGCGCCCGGCCCCGCGTCCGGCGCGGTCTGCGGCGCGGTCTGCGGCGCGGCCACCGGCTTGCGCGGTGCGAACCAGTCGCTCGGCTCCTTCTCCTGTGCCGCCTCCGGCTCCTCCTCGGGGGAGGGGTCCGGCGGGGCGGGGATCTCGGTGGTGGGCTGGTCGGCCCCGGGCGGGGTCTCCACCGGGGTCCGGACGACGACCGGCGGGATGGGGCGCGAGCCGGGGATGTTGATCCTGACCCGGGTGGTCAGCGTCGTCTCGGTCTTGGGCTCGGCGGCCGGCGGCTCCACGCCGGGCTGCGGCGCCTCGGGGGCCTCGGGGGCGCCCGCCGGGCGCGGTCGCTCCTGCGGATGCAGTGAGGGGAAAGGGCGCGCGCCGTACGGCTGGGTCCCCGACGGGTACGCGGCACCGCCGCGCCCCTGGGGGCCGGAGGACGGACTGTCAGTTTCACGACTCAAAACAGGCTCTCCCGGTTAGCTTCGCCGCCCCGCGCATCTCACCGCGGGCGGCCCGCCGGCGCGACCACCATACCGACCGGCGTGGAACAGCGACCCTCGTCCCTCAGAACGCTCGCGGTCAGCCAACCACGAGCCCGCCCCCGCTCGCCAAGTCGGGAGCCGCGTCAGGCGGCACTTCAGGCGGCACGTCAGGCAGCATTCAGCCCTGATGAGGGCAGTTGGGGCACACTCGCGCAGATCACCGCGGTCATCGCGCCCCCGAGCAGATAGATGTACGGTCCGACGCCGGCCGCGAACAGGAAGTCACCCTCGGGCCGCGACGTGCTGAGCAGCAGCACGCACAGCACCCAGACCGCGGCGGGCACCGCCGCGCCCAGTCGCGTACGGGTGGCCCGCACGCCGCCGTAGAACAGCGCCGCGCACCCCGCGAGCGCCAGCAGCAGCCCGCCGGGGAACCAGCCCGCCTGCACGAGCGACCCGGCGACCGCGACGAGAGCCCCGAGCGCGCCGAGGACGGCGTACGCGAGCAGGCGCGCCCGGCCGCTCATCGGGGGCCACCGTCCGCCGGTTCCGGCGCGGCGGTGGCCCCGGCGGCATCCCTGGCGTCCCTGGCATCCCTGGCCCTGCCGTCCCCGGCATCCGTCGCACCCGCCGCACCCGTGGCCGGGAACAGATCGGTGCCGCGCCCCTCGGTCAGCGCCTCACCGCGCACCTGGCGGTAGTACTCCGTGGCGAAGAACGGCTGCCCGAGGTCGTTGGAGAGTGCGAAGAACGGGCCGTCGACCGCGATCTGGCTGGCGTGCGCGCGCATCGCCGCGGTCTTGCGGTCGGCGTACGCGGTGCCGTCCACCGCCACGGTGACGAATTCGTCGTCCACCACGCCCGGGACGTCGTCCACGCTCGCGATGGACTCGAAGGGGAATTCCTTGCCGGCCGCGGCCAGCCGTTCGAAGCCGGCCTCGACCACGGACCGGGGCGTGCAGATCTCGTACACCCGGTCGATGCGGTGGCCCTGGTCGGCGGCGAGTTCGTAGCCGCGCAGGGCGACCCGGTGGGCCTGGATGTGGTCGGGGTGGCCGTAGCCGCCGTTGTCGTCGTAGGTGACCAGAGCCTGGGGCCGTACGTCGAGGATCACCTCGGCCAGGTGGCCGGCCGCCTCGTCGACGTCGGCCTGCCAGAAGCAGCCGGGGTCGTCGTTCTGGACCACGCCCATCATCCCGGAGTCGCGGTAGCGGCCCGGGCCGCCGAGGAAACGGTGGTCGGTGACGCCGAGTTCGGCCATGGCGGAGGCCAGTTCGCCGATCCGGTGTTCGCCGAGGGTGTCGTCCCGGTCGGCGGCGAGGTGCGCCAACTCCTCCGGGATCACCTCGCCCTCCTCGCCGAGGGTGCAGGTGACGAGGGTGACGAGGGCGCCCTCGTCCGCGTACTTGGCCATCGTCGCCCCGTTGTTGATCGTCTCGTCGTCCGGGTGGGCGTGGACGAGCAGCAACCGCCGCGGGGGAAGGCTTGCGGCAGGGCCTGCGGGAAGATCGGTCATGGACGAAGCGTACGACTTCGGGTCAGAACTTGATGTCCGAGATCATCCCCGCGACGTTGGTGGTGAAATCGGTGATCGTCGGGGCAACCGACGAGCTGGCAAGGTAGAAGCCCAGCAGCGTACAGGCGACGGCATGCCCGGTCTTGAGTCCGGACCGGCGGATCAACAAGAAGACGACGACCAGCAGCAGCAGCACCGCCGAAATCGAAAGTGCCACAGCGGCTCACCTCCCAAGTACGCAGGGTCATGTCAGTTGCCACATGGTTATTACCCACCCACGGCTACGGATCATAACTTTCCGTGCCACCGCATATGTCGGAGCACGGAAGCACGCGGGGGCGCATGACCATATCCAGCCACCGGACGCGCGCGGCGCGAACCGACCCGGCGGCGCTCCGGTGCAGGTCCGGGCGGGTACGTGCGGTGCGGGCGCAAATCCGGAGGCGATTGTCGGTGGCACCGCCTACTGTCACGGATATGACGTACCTCTCATTCCCGCGCCAGTACGCGCGGACGCAGCGGTTCACCCTCGGGGCGCCCCGGGCCTTCGCGATCGCGCCGCGGGGGGACCGGGTGGCGTTCGTGCGGTCGCGGTCGGGGACCGAGCGGGCGCAACTGCTGTGGGTGCTGGACGTGGCCCGGGGCGGGCCGGGCGACGGGGCGGGGGTGCCGCCGGCCGGGAGCGGCGAGCGGATCGTGGCGGACCCGGTGGCGCTGCTGGGCGGTGCGGACGAGCGGCTCCCGGCGGCCGAACGGGCGCGGCGGGAGCGCAGCCGGGAGGGCTCCGCGGGCGTGGTGGGCTTCGCGGTGGACGACGCGGTGGAGGTGGCGGCCTTCGCGCTGTCCGGGCGGCTCTTCGTGGCGGAGCTGCGCCCGGGAACGGCGGGCGCGCGCGAACTGGCGGTACCGGGGCCGGTGGTGGACCCGCGGCCGTCGCCGGACGGGCGGTGGGTGGCGTACGCGGCCGGGGGCGGGCTGCGCGTCGTCGAGACCACCGGGACGGGTGACCGGGCGCTCGCCGAGCCGGACGGCGCGTCGGTGACGTGGGGGCTCGCGGAGTTCATCGCGGCCGAGGAGATGGACCGCAGCCGGGGCTTCTGGTGGTCCCCGGACAGTACGGCGGTGCTGGCCGCGCGGGTGGACGAGTCGCCGGTCCAGCGCTGGTGGATCTCCGAGCCCGCCCATCCCGACCGGCCGCCGCTGGAGGTGGCCTACCCGGCGGCGGGTACGGCCAACGCGGTCGTCACGCTGACCCTGTTGGGGCTGGACGGCTCCCGCCGCGACGTCGCATGGGACGGCGAGCGCTACCCGTACCTGGCCGCGGTCCACTGGTCGGCCGCCGGGCCGCCGCTGCTGCTGGTCCAGTCCCGGGATCAGCGCGAGCAGGTCTACCTGACGGTGGACCCGGTGACGGGGGCGACCAGCGTCCTCAAGATCGAAGAAGACCGAATTTGGCTTGAACTGTTCCCCGGATCGCCCGCCTGGACGCCCTCCGGCGAGCTGGTGCGGATCGTGGACGAGGACGGGGTGCGGGTTCTCAAGGCGGGCGAGAAGACGCTGACGGGCGGGGAGTTGCACCTGCGGTCGGTGCTGGACGCCGGGGCCGGCGATACCGGAGAGGCGGGCGGTGACGTGCTGGTCACCGCGTCCGCGGGCGAGGCGGCGGCCGACCCGGAGACCGGTCAGGTGCACGTCTACCGGGTGAGCGGGTCGGGCGCCGTCCGGGTCTCGGCGGAGCCGGGGGCCCACACGGCGATGCGCCGCGGGGAGTTGACGCTTGTGACGTCCACCGCGCTGGACCGGCCGGGCGCCCGGACCCGGGTGCTGCGCGGCGGCACGGTGATCGCCGAGTTCGCCTCGTACACGGAAGCGCCGTCGCTGACCGCCCGGCCGCGACTGCTGGAGGCCGGCCCGCGCCGCATCCCCACCGCCGTCCTGCTGCCCAGCGGGTACCAGGAGGGGGACGGCCCGCTGCCGGTGCTGCTCGACCCGTACGGCGGCCCGCACGGCCAGCGGGTCTACGCGGCGCACAACGTCCACCTGGTGTCCCAGTGGTTCGCCGACCAGGGCTTCGCGGTGATCGTGGCGGACGGCCGCGGCACCCCTGGCCGCTCCCCCGCCTGGGAGAAGGCCGTCGCGGGCGACCTCGCGGGGGTCCCCCTGGAGGACCAGATCGCCGCGCTGCACGCGCTCGCGGAGACGTACCCGCTGGATCTGGGCCGGGTGGCCATCCGTGGCTGGTCCTTCGGCGGCACGCTGGCCGCCCTGGCGGCCCTACGGCGCCCCGACGTCTTCCACGCGGCCATCGTCGGCGCTCCCCTGACCGACCAGCGCCTCTACGACACCCACTACACCGAGCGCTACCTCGGCCACCCCGACCAGCACCCCGAGGTCTACGACGCCAACTCGGTCGTCACCGCCTCCGGCATCCCCCAGCTCGCCTCGCCGGCCCGGCCTCTCATGATCATCCACGGCCTCGCCGACGACAACGTGCTCGTCGCCAACAGCCTCCGCCTCTCCTCGGCGCTGCTGGCCGCCGGCCACCCGCACGAAGTCCTCCCCCTGTCCGGCGTCACCCACATGACGACCCCGCAGGACCAGGTCGCCGAGAACCTCCTCCACCTCCAGGTCGACTTCCTCCGCCGCACGCTGGCCGTGCCCGGCTCCGGGAGCTGAGCCAGACCCCCGCCGGGGAGCCGGGGTCAGTTCTGCCGAAGACCTGGCGGCGGTGGCGGCGCAGCCGGGGATAGGGCGGCGGTTCGCCGAGGAACGGTGTCCCGCCGGGACGGCTTGGCCCACATGGGGAGTTCGGGGCGGCAAGTGGGGCGGCAAGTCGGGGGCGGGCCGAAGGCGCCCGGGCGTGAGAGAGGTGGGGGCGAAGGGGCCCAGGGGGCAGGGGCGTAGCCCCGGGGCGGCACCGGCCAGGCAGTGGGCCGCGGGGCGGCACAGGGGACGAGGAGAGCGGTGAGGGCCAGGCCGGCGAGCAGGTGGAACAGGTCGAAGAACCGCTGGGCGAGCAGGGAGTCGGGCAACCCGTCGGTAGTGAAGAGCAGTTCCTCGGTGTGCCGGATGGTCAGGGCGGCCACGCTGTCGAGGAGCAGGAGCAGGCCGAGCGCCGCGCCGAGGGGACGGGAGAGCGGTGCCTATGGCGAAGGCGGCGACCGCGGCGGCCAGGGCGAGGGCGACCGTGACCCAGGTGGCGCAGGCGGGCGGGGCGGAGAGCAGCCAACGCAGGCTGCGCTCGCAGGTCAGCGGGTGCCGGTACAGGTGCGGGGGTAGCCCGGGTCGCTGTACTCCTGCACGCAGGAGAAAACCGCCAGCCGCTCAGTCCGAGGACGAGCACCAGGGCAGCAGCCCCCGGGCGCGGCAACGGTGACCGGGGGGCGTCGCGGCCGGTCAGGGGCGGGTGACCGCAGCAGGTCCGTACGCTCCCGGGGCCGACGGGACGTGGGACATGCCGGGCGGTGGGAGACCGATCCAGGTCCGCAGGGGGTCGTGGAGGCCGACCGCGCGGACACCCTTGACCAGACGGGCGGGCTCAACTCCCTGCAGTGCCCGGCGATCAGCGCCCCGGGCGTCAGCGCGTCCTGCGCGCCCCCGTCGCCCCGCGCCTGCAGGTGGGCCGTACCCCACGGGCTGCCACATCGGCCCCACTCCCCGGTGTCCGCGCGCTGTTGCCGCAGGTATGCCCGTACAGGTTGGGTAGGAACAGCCGATCATCACAGGGGGATCGGCACGGGCGGCTCTCAGGCCCGGAGAAAGGGGTTACGGGGATGGGCACGGAAGTGCCGGGGAGCGGCCGG
>NZ_DATDBG010000038.1:0-59642 GCF_036524955.1 Streptomyces sp. | reverse complement strand
ACCGGGCGGCGACGGCTGCCCTGCCGGTACGCGGCGGCTGTCCGAGGCCGCCGCGACGACGCTTGGGACCGTACCGGGACGACGCACCTCACCGACCGACGAAGGAGCGCGATGACCACGACGGAAGAAGCCGCGTCCGCGGAGCTGCGGGAGCTGCTGCTGGCCCGCATCCGGGATGTGCCGGACTACCCGAAACCCGGGGTGATGTTCAAGGACATCACGCCGCTGCTCGCCGACCCCGTCGCCTTCAGCGCCCTGGTGGAAGCGCTCGCCGAGCTGTGCGTGCGGCACGGCGCCACCAAGGTGGTCGGCCTGGAGGCGCGCGGGTTCATCCTCGCCGCGCCCGCCGCGGCGAGTGCCCGGCTCGGCTTCGTCCCGGTCCGCAAGGCCGGCAAGCTGCCCGGGGAGACGGTGGCGCAGGAGTACGAGCTGGAGTACGGCACCGCCGCGGTCGAGGTGCACACCGACGCGTTCGCCCCCGGGGACCGCGTGCTGGTGATCGACGACGTGCTGGCCACCGGCGGCACCGCGGAGGCCTCCCTGGAGCTGGTCCGCCGCTGCGGCGCGTCCGTTGCCGGTGTGGCCGTGCTGCTGGAGCTGGGGTTCCTCGGCGGCCGCAAGCGGCTCGCGCCCGCGCTCGGCGAGGCGCCGCTGGAGGCCCTCGTGGTCGTCTGACGGCGGTACGCCGGTGCGGCCGCTCCGGCGGCCGTCCGGTCCGCCGGAGCGGCCGGGAGCGGCCGGTACGACCAGCGTGCCGGGCAGCCCGGCAGATGCCCGGCACCTCCGGGCGTCCGCCTCCCGCCGCAGGTAGATACCATGGGACTCCCACCCGCGTGAGGAGTGCTCTTGCCAGACGAGGCCCAGCCGCTCGACGCCGCAGCCGGGGCACCGGACTCCCCCGCCGAGAGCAGGGGAGCCACGCCCGAGTCGGCCATGCCCGCCGTCCGGCCCGTACGTACTCCGGGCAGTGTCGCGCCGACCCGCCCCGGAGCCTCCTCAAGCCGCGTCCGCGCCCGCCTCGCCCGGCTCGGGGTGCAGCGCTCCACCGCGTACAACCCGGTGCTCGAACCGCTGCTGCGCGTCGTCCGGGGCAACGACCCCAAGGGCGACACCGCCCAACTGCGGCAGATCGAGCAGGCGTACCAGGTCGCCGAGCGCTGGCACCGCGGGCAGAAGCGCAAGAGCGGTGACCCCTACATCACGCACCCCCTCGCGGTCACCACCATCCTGGCCGAGCTGGGCATGGACCCCGCGACGCTGATGGCCGGGCTGCTGCACGACACCGTCGAGGACACCGAGTACGGCCTGGAGCAGTTGCGCCGCGACTTCGGTGACCAGGTGGCGCTGCTGGTGGACGGCGTGACCAAGCTGGACAAGGTGAAGTTCGGCGAGGCCGCGCAGGCCGAGACGGTCCGCAAGATGGTCGTCGCCATGGCCAAGGACCCGCGGGTGCTGGTCATCAAGCTCGCCGACCGGCTGCACAACATGCGCACGATGCGCTACCTCAAGCGGGAGAAGCAGGAGAAGAAGGCCCGCGAGACCCTGGAGATCTACGCCCCGCTCGCTCACCGGCTGGGCATGAACACCATCAAGTGGGAGCTGGAGGACCTCGCCTTCGCGATCCTCTACCCCAAGATGTACGACGAGATCGTCCGCCTCGTCGCCGAGCGCGCCCCCAAGCGGGACGAGTACCTGGCCGTCGTCACCGACCAGGTGCAGCAGGACCTGCGCGCCGCCCGGATCAAGGCCACCGTCACCGGCCGTCCCAAGCACTACTACAGCGTCTACCAGAAGATGATCGTCCGCGGCCGGGACTTCGCGGAGATCTACGACCTGGTCGGCATCCGGGTGCTGGTCGACACCGTACGGGACTGCTACGCGGCGCTCGGTACCATCCACGCGCGATGGAATCCGGTCCCCGGCCGGTTCAAGGACTACATCGCGATGCCCAAGTTCAACATGTACCAGTCCCTGCACACCACGGTGATAGGGCCCAGCGGCAAGCCGGTCGAGCTGCAGATCCGTACCTTCGACATGCACCGCCGCGCCGAGTACGGCATCGCCGCGCACTGGAAGTACAAGCAGGAGGCGGTGGCCGGCACCTCCAAGGTGCGCACCGACAGTCCGCGCTCGGACAAGAAGGACGACGCGGTCAACGACATGGCGTGGCTGCGCCAGTTGCTGGACTGGCAGAAGGAGACCGAGGACCCCGGCGAGTTTCTGGAGTCGCTGCGCTTCGACCTCTCGCAGAACGAGGTCTTCGTCTTCACCCCCAAGGGCGACGTGATAGCGCTGCCGGCCGGCGCCACCCCGGTGGACTTCGCGTACGCGGTGCACACCGAGGTCGGCCACCGCACCATAGGCGCCCGGGTCAACGGCCGCCTCGTACCGCTGGAGTCCACCCTCGACAACGGCGACACGGTGGAGGTCTTCACCTCCAAGGCGTCCGGCGCCGGACCGTCCCGGGACTGGCTGGGCTTCGTCAAGTCGCCGCGGGCCCGCAACAAGATCCGCGCCTGGTTCTCCAAGGAGCGCCGCGAGGAGGCCGTCGAGCAGGGCAAGGAAGCCATAGCCCGGGCGATGCGCAAGCAGAATCTGCCGATCCAGCGCGTGCTGACCGGCGACTCGCTGGTCACCCTCGCCCACGAGATGCGCTACCCCGACATCTCCGCGCTCTACGCGGCGATCGGCGAGGGCCACATCACCGCCCAGTCCGTGGTGCAGAAACTGGTGGACGCGCTCGGCGGCGAGGACGGCGCGACCGAGGACATCGCCGAGATCACCACACCGTCCCCGGGCCGCAGCAAACGCCGGGCCAACGCCGACCCCGGCGTCATCGTCAAGGGCGAGCGCGACGTCTGGGTCAAGCTGTCACGATGCTGCACCCCCGTGCCCGGCGACCCGATCATCGGTTTCGTCACCCGCGGCAACGGCGTCTCGGTGCACCGCGCCGACTGCGTCAACGTCGAGTCGCTGTCCCAGCAGCCCGAGCGGATCATCGATGTCGAATGGGCGCCCACCCAGTCCTCGGTCTTCCTGGTCGCCATCCAGGTGGAGGCGCTGGACCGCTCCCGGCTGCTCTCCGACGTCACCCGCGTCCTGTCCGACCAGCACGTCAACATTCTCTCCGCGGCCGTCCAGACCTCCCGTGACCGGGTCGCCACCTCCCGCTTCACCTTCGAGATGGGCGACCCCAAACACCTCGGCCACGTCCTCAAGGCGGTCCGCGGCGTGGAGGGTGTCTACGACGTCTACCGCGTGACGTCGGGTCGGCAGCGCTGAGCCACCGGCTCCGGACGCCGTGTGCGACGCGCGCGGCCCGGTGTCGAGCAGCGCGCGGCCCCCGTACCGGCGTTCCGGTACGGGGGCCGCGCCCTGTCGAGCGTGGGGGGCCGTCAGCCGCCGAGCTCCTCCATGCCCTTGAGCGCCTGGTCCAGGAGCGCCTGGCGTCCATCGAGCTCGGCGGCCAGCTTGTCCGCCTTCGCGGTGTTGCCCGCGGCGCGTGCCGCGTCCACCTGGGCGCGCAGCTTGTCGACCGCCGCCTGGAGCTGGCCGGCCAGACCCGCCGCACGGGCCCGGACCTCGGGGTTGGTGCGCCGCCACTCCTGCTCCTCGGAGTCGTGGAGGGCGCGTTCCACCGCGTGCATACGGGCCTCGATCCGCGGCCGGGCGTCGCGCGGCACGTGGCCGATGGCCTCCCAGCGCTCGTTGAGCGACCGGAACGCGGCACGCGCCGCCTTCAGGTCCGTCACCGGCAGCAGCTTCTCCGCCTCGGCGACCAGCTCCTCCTTGGCCGCCAGGTTGTCCCGCTGCTCGCTGTCGCGCTCGGCGAACACCTCGGCGCGGGCGGCGAAGAAAACGTCCTGGGCGCCGCGGAAACGGTTCCACAGGTCTTCCTCGGCCTCGCGCTGCGCGCGCCCGGCCGCCTTCCAGTCCGCCATCAGCTCGCGGTAGCGGGCCGCGGTCGGCCCCCAGTCCGTGGAGGCCGACAGCGACTGCGCCTCGGTGACCAGCTTCTCCTTGGTCCGCCTGGCCTCCTCGCGCTGCGCGTCCAGGGACGCGAAGTGCGCCTTGCGGCGCTTGGAGAAGACCGAACGGGCATGGCTGAACCGGTGCCACAGCTCGTCGTCGGCCTTGCGGTCGAGACGGGGCAGGCCCTTCCAGGTGTCCACCAGGGCCCGCAGCCGTTCGCCGGCCGTACGCCACTGCTCGCTCTCCGCGAGCCGCTCGGCCTCGGCGACCAGCTGCTCCTTGGCGGTCCTGGCCTCCTCGTGCTGCTTGGCCCTGGCGGCCTTGCGCTCCTCGCGCCGGGAGTCCACCAGCGCCACCAGCGCGTCCAGCTGCTCGGCCAGCGCCGCCAGGTCACCGACGGCGTGGCCCTCCGACACAGTGGTCCGCAGGTGCTCGATCGCGGCCAGGGCGTCCTTGGGCGCCAGGTCGGTGGTCCGCACCCGCCGTTCCAGGAGGCCGATCTCCACGACGAGCCCCTCGTACTTGCGCTCGTAGTAGGCCAGGGCCTCCTCGGGAGAACCCGCCTGCCACGAACCGACCTCCTTCTCCCCGTCGGCCGTACGCACGTACACGGTCCCCGTCTCATCGACGCGGCCCCACGGGTCGCTGCTCACAGCGCCTCCTCCACGTGATGCCCCGCCGAATCGCGCCCGGCGGGCATCGTTCACAGTTTCTCTCCGGCCGGGCTGCCCGCCCTGACCGGTCCAACGCCAACATAGGCGACCAGCGCCCCGGCTGTCCGCATCCGGTGCGGCCCCAATCAGGATTTGGTGACGGTCGCCTTGTCGATGACCACCGTGGCGTTCGGTGCGCCGTCGCCCTGCCCGCTGGACTCACCGGCCTTGGCGATCTTGTCCAGCACCTTCATGCCGTCCGCGCCGATGGTGCCGAACGGGGTGTACTTCGGCGCCAGCGGGCTGTCCTTGTACACCAGGAAGAACTGGCTGCCGCCGGTGTGCGCCTGGCCGGTGTTGGCCATCGCCACGGTGCCCGCCGGGTAGGTGACCGTTCCGTTCGGGCCGGCCTCGCCGAGCGCCGTCAGGTTCTCGTCGGCGATGGTGTAGCCCGGGCCGCCGCTGCCCTGCCCGGTCGGGTCGCCGCACTGGAGAACGAAGATCCCGGCGCTGGTCAACCGGTGGCACTTGGTGTGGTCGAAGAAGCCCTTGCCGGCCAGGAACGTGAAGGAGTTGACGGTCTCCGGGGCCTTCGCCGCGTCCAGTGCCAGCGGGATGGTGCCGCAGGTGGTCCGCAGGGTGAAGGTGTACTTCGCGCCCTTGTCGACCGACATGGCCGGCTCGCTCTTCCACTGTTCGGTGCCCGGTGTGCCCGCGGCCGGCTTGGCGCACGGGTCGGGGCCCTTGGCCGGTGCGCCGGTCGCCGCCTGCCCGGACGGCGTGGCCGAGGGGTTCGCGGCCGCGTCGTCCTTCTTGCCGCTGCTGTCGAACGCGCCGACCGCGAACGCGGTCCCGGCCCCGGCGACGACCACCGCGAGCACGGCCGCGATCACCGAGTTGCGTACCTGTGACTTGCGCCGCTGCTGCACCCGGCGCTGCTGCTGCCGATCGAACTTCTCCCGGGCGAGCTGCCGCCGCCGCTGTTCCTTGGTGACCACTTCGCCGTCTCCGTCGTGAGTGCCGTCTACACGTCTTGATGATCAGCATGCCGTCCGTACCTGTGTGCGGCCGGTACGGCATGCGGTGTGTGGCGCAGATCCTCGCGTCCCGCACGCGCCCAGTCCAGTCCGCCTGCGATCCCGCCCCGCGCGCGCCGCCACGGGCACGATACGAGTTCGCCGCCGCCACCACGTCGCCGGTAGGCTTTTGAGCTGCCGACACCACCCGCGGACGACAGAAGGACGAACGTGCTCATTGCCGGGTTCCCCGCCGGGGCCTGGGGGACCAACTGCTACGTGGTCGCCCCCGCCGCCGGTGAGGAGTGTGTGATCATCGACCCGGGTCACCTCGCGACCCAGGGCGTCGAGGACATGCTCGCCAAGCACCGACTCAAGCCCGTCGCCGTCATCCTCTCGCACGGTCACATCGACCATGTCGCGTCCGTCGTCCCGGTGTGCGGGGCCCACGGCGTGCCCGCCTGGATCCACCCCGAGGACCGCTACATGCTCAGCGACCCGGAGAAGGGGCTCGGCCGCGCCATCGGGCAGCCGCTGATGGGAGAGCTGACGGTCGGTGAACCCGACGACGTCAAGGAGCTGGCCGACGGCTCCGTGCTGCGGCTGGCGGGCCTGGAGTTCCAGGTCGCGCACGCGCCCGGCCATACCAGGGGGTCGGTGACGTACCGGCTGCCCCAGAGCGCCGCCACCTCACAGGATCAGGGGTGGCCGTCGGTGCTCTTCTCGGGCGACCTGCTCTTCGCCGGCTCCGTCGGACGCACCGACCTGCCCGGCGGTTCCCTGGCCGAGCTGTACGAGTCGCTGGCCCGGGTGTGCCTGCCGCTCGACGACTCGACCGTGGTCCTGTCCGGCCACGGCCCCCAGACCACCATCGGCCGCGAGCGCGCCGCCAACCCGTACCTGGGCGAGGCGGCGCGCGGCTCAGGAGCCGGCGACCCGGCTCCACGACGAGGATTGTGACGCATTCTGCTGTGAGCGTGTTCCAGGCCCCCAAGGGCACCTACGACCTGCTGCCGCCCGACTCCGCGATCTACCTCGCGGTACGCGAGGCGATCGCCGCACCGGCCCGCCGCGCGGGCTACGGCTACGCGGAGACCCCCGGCTTCGAGAACGTCGAACTGTTCTCCCGCGGCGTCGGCGAGTCCACCGACATCGTGACCAAGGAGATGTACACCCTCACCACCAAGGGCGGCGACCGGCTCGCGCTGCGCCCCGAGGGCACCGCGTCCGTCCTGCGCGCGGCCCTGGAGGCCAATCTGCACCGCGGCGGCAACCTCCCGGTCAAGCTCTGGTACTCCGGCTCGTACTACCGCTACGAGAAGCCGCAGGCCGGCCGCTACCGGCACTTCTCGCAGGTCGGCGCCGAGGCGATCGGTGCCGAGGACCCGCTGCTCGACGCCGAGCTGATCATCCTGGCCGCTGACGCGTACCGCGCGCTGGGCCTGCGCGAGGTGCGGCTGCTGCTCAACTCCCTCGGCGACGCGGAGTGCCGCCCCGCCTACCGGGCCGCCCTCCAGGACTTCCTGCGCGGCCTCGACCTGGACGAGGACACCCGCAAGCGGATCGAGATCAACCCGCTGCGGGTGCTGGACGACAAGCGCGAATCGGTGCAGCGGCAGCTGGCCGGCGCCCCGCTCATCGCCGACCACCTGTGCGAGGCGTGCAAGTCCTACCACGAGCAGGTGCGCGAGCTGCTGGCGGCGGCCGGCATCCGTTACGAGGACGACCCCAGGCTGGTGCGCGGCCTCGACTACTACACCCGGACCACCTTCGAGTTCGTGCACGACGGACTCGGCTCGCAGTCCGCGGTCGGCGGCGGCGGGCGGTACGACGGCCTGTCGGAGATGATCGGCGGCCCGTCGCTGCCGTCGGTGGGCTGGGCGCTCGGCGTGGACCGTACCGTGCTCGCGCTCCGGGCCGAGGGCGTGCAGCCGCCGCTGCCGCCGGTCACCGACGTCTACGCGGTGCCGCTCGGCGAGGAGGCGCGGCGGGCGCTGTTCACCGCCGTCACCGGGCTGCGCAGGGCCGGGATCGCGGCGGACTTCGCCTTCGGCGGCAAGGGCATGAAGAACGCCATGAAGTCCGCCAACCGCTCCGGCGCGCGCTTCGCGCTGGTCGCGGGGGAGCGGGACCTCGCCGAGGGCGTCGTCCAGCTCAAGGACCTCCAGACCGGGGAGCAGGGCCCGGTCGCGCTGGACGAGGTCGTCACCACCGTCAAGGAACGACTGGCCTGATCCGCTCGTACGGGTACGAGGGCGCTGTGGACCTTGTCGCCTCCACGGCGCCCTCGTGCACAATGAGGGGTGCCGGCTCACCCCCACCGACCGAGAAGAACGGCGGCCATGACGACTTCCGCGCTTGACGAGACGCGAACGGACGGCGGCAGCGAGCAGCCGGAGCCGGACGGCATCGCGGCAGGACGTGCCTTCACCTGGCTCCTGCTCATCTGCGGCGCGCTCGGACTCCTCGCGTCGTTCGTCATCACCGACGACAAGTTCAAGCTGCTCGAGGCCAAGGTCGAGGGGAGGACCTACACCCCGGCGTGCAGCCTCAACCCGATCATCTCCTGCGGCAACGTCATGCAGAGCTCGCAGGCGCATGTCTTCGGCTTCCAGAACCCGATCATCGGCCTGGTCGCGTACTCCATGGTGATCGCGCTGGCGGTGGGCATGTTCGCCGGGGCCCGCTACCGGCCGTGGTTCTGGCTCGGGCTCCAGGCCGGCGGCCTGTTCGGCGTGGTCTTCTGCTCCTGGCTGCAGTACCAGACGCTCTACAACATCGACTCGCTCTGCCTGTGGTGCAGCCTCGCCTGGGTCGTCACCATCGCGATCTTCTGGTACACGCTGGTTCACAACATCAAGCACCGGATCATCAAGGTCCCCGAGGGCCCGCGCGCCCTGGTGCTGGAGTTCCACTGGGTGGTGCCCGTGCTCTGGTACGGCATCATCGCCACCTTGATCCTGGCGCGCTGGTGGTCGTACTGGAAGACGCTCGTCTGAGGCTCGGGCACGGTGGGGAACGGTACGGAGGCAGCATGCTGGTCGGCGTGACGACATACCTGGAGCAGGCCAGGTGGGGCGTGTGGGACGCCCCCGCCGTGCTGCTCCCGGCGGGCTACGTGCGGGTCGTCCAGCAGGCGGGCGGCATCGCCGTACTGCTGCCGCCGGACCGGCCGGAGGCAGCCGCCGCGGCGGTCGGACGCCTCGACGCCGTCGTCGTGGCCGGCGGGCCGGACGTGGAGCCGCACCGGTACGGCGCGGTGCGCGACGAGCGGACCGGCCCCGCGGCAACCGAGCGGGACGAGTGGGAGCTCGCGGTGCTCGCCGCGGCGCTCGGGCGGGGGACGCCCGTCCTCGGTGTGTGCCGCGGGATGCAGCTGCTGAACGTGCTGTACGGCGGCACCCTCGTGCAGCACCTCGACGGCCACACCGGGGCGCCGGGCCGGTTCGGGCGGCACCGGGTCACCCCGGTCGAGGGCACGCTGCTGGCGAAGCTGACCCCTGAGCCGTACACCGTGCCCACCTACCACCACCAGGCCGTCGACAGCCTCGGCGCGGGCCTGACCGCGAGCGCCCATGCCGACGACGGCACCGTGGAAGCCGTAGAGGTCACCGGCGAACCCTTCGCCCTCGGTGTCCAGTGGCACCCCGAGGCCGGTGCGGACCTGCGGGTCGTCCAAGGCCTGGTGGACGCGGCCCGCGGCGGGCGTGTCAGTGCGGTGACCTAGGCTGCATGGCGTGGAGCCAGATCTGTTCACCGCAGCCGCGGAAGACCGCCGGGAGCGGGATCCCAGCGCCAGCCCCCTCGCCGTGCGGATGCGTCCGCGCACCCTGGACGAGGTGGTCGGGCAGCAGCACCTGCTGCGCCCGGGCTCGCCGCTGCGCCGCCTGGTGGGGGAGGGCGGCGGCGGCCCCGCCGGGTCCTCCTCGGTGATCCTGTGGGGCCCGCCCGGCACCGGCAAGACCACCCTCGCGTACGTCGTGAGCAAGGCCACGAACAAGCGTTTCGTGGAGCTCTCCGCCATCACCGCCGGCGTCAAGGAGGTCCGCACGGTCATCGAGAGCGCCAAGCGCCAGTCCGGCGGCTACCAGCGCGAGACCGTCCTCTTCCTCGACGAGATCCACCGTTTCAGCAAGGCCCAGCAGGACTCCCTGCTGCCCGCCGTGGAGAACCGCTGGGTCACCCTCGTCGCGGCCACCACCGAGAACCCGTACTTCTCGGTGATCTCGCCGCTGCTGTCCCGCTCCCTGCTGCTGACCCTCGAACCGCTCACCGACGACGATCTGCGCGGCGTCCTGCACCGAGCGCTCACCGAGGAGCGCGGTCTGGCCTGCGCGGTGACCCTCCCCGACGACGCCGAGTCGCACCTGCTGCGCATCGCGGGCGGCGACGCCCGCCGCGCGCTGACCGCCCTGGAGGCGGGGGCCGGCGCCGCGCTGGCCAAGGGCGAGGACACCATCGCCCTGGCCACCCTGGAGGAGGCGGTCGACCGGGCCGCGGTCAGCTACGACCGGGACGGCGACCAGCACTACGACGTGGCCAGCGCCCTGATCAAATCGATCCGCGGCTCGGACGTGGACGCGGCGCTGCACTACCTGGCCCGGATGATCGAGGCGGGCGAGGACCCCCGCTTCGTCGCGCGCCGTCTGATGATCTCCGCGAGCGAGGACATCGGTCTGGCCGACCCCACCGCACTGCCGACCGCGGTGGCCGCCGCGCAGGCCGTGGCGATGATCGGCTTCCCCGAGGCCGCGCTGATCCTCAGCCACGCCACGATCGCCCTCGCGCTGGCCCCCAAGTCCAACTCCGCGACGACCGCCATCGGCGCCGCGCTGGCCGACGTACGCGCGGGGAAGGCCGGACCGGTGCCGCCGCACCTGCGCGACGGGCACTACAAGGGCGCGGCCGAGCTCGGCCACGCCCGGGGGTACGTCTATCCGCACGACGTCCCCGGCGCGATCGCCGCCCAGCAGTACGCCCCGCCCGAACTGGTCGGGCGCCGCTACTACGAGCCCACCCGCTACGGCGCGGAGGCCCGGTACGCGGACATCCTGGAGCGGGTCCGGGACCGCCTGGCCGGCCGCGGGGAGTGACCCGCCGCGCACCCCCCGCGGTGGTCTGCTCCACCCGCGCGGCACGGCCCGGGCGGCATGAGGGGCGCCGTGCCCGGGTTACCCTCAAAAGGAGTTCGCACACTGGCGGCCGACGGCCGCCGGCGCTTCTTCCACCACGGGACGCGGCTGACCGTTCCCTGACCTATGCGTCGGGCACGGGGTTCCCGGGTCGGCACCACGCGAACTCCTCAGTTAAGGTAAGCCTTACCTAATTCTCATGGAGGTCGTCGCACGTGAACCAGTCGCGTCCCAAGGTCAAGAAGTCCCGGGCGCTGGGCATCGCGCTCACCCCGAAGGCGGTCCGGTACTTCGAGACCCGTCCCTACCCGCCGGGTGAGCACGGCCGTGGTCGCAAGCAGAACAGCGACTACAAGACACGGCTGCTGGAGAAGCAGCGGCTGCGTGCGCAGTACGACGTCAGCGAGCGCCAGATGCAGCGTGCGTACGACCGCGCCAAGAAGGTCCAGGGCAAGACCGGTGAGGCGCTCATCGTGGAGCTGGAGCGCCGCCTCGACGCGCTGGTGCTGCGCTCCGGGCTGGCCCGGACGATCTACCAGTCCCGCCAGATGGTCGTGCACGGCCACATCGAGGTCAACGGCCGCAAGGTGGACAAGCCGTCCTACCGGGTGCGCCCCGAGGACATCGTCCAGGTCCGTGAGCGGTCCCGGGAGAAGACCCCGTTCCTCGTCGCCCGTGAGGGCGGCTGGGCCGGCGACGGCGAGTCCCCCCGCTACCTCCAGGTCAACCTCCCGGCGCTCGCCTTCCGCCTCGACCGCGACCCGAACCGCAACGAGATCCCGGTGATCTGCGACGAGCAGCTCGTCGTCGAGTACTACGCCCGCTGATCCCGCTGCGCGCGTGGGGGCCGCGGACCCGCCGCCCGGTTCTCGGCCCCCACGGCGACGGACGCGAACCGGCGGCGGGCGCTCAGCAAGGTGCGCGGCACTCGCGGTTCCCCGGAGCCGTCCGAGTGGCGTCAGCCGTCGCCCTCCAGCCTCCGCAGACGCTCCGTGTCGCCGGTCCGGGGGCAGTTCAGACACGCCTGGGCGGCGTCGAGTGTGTAGTACAGGCAGCAGCCGAGCCGGTTGCGGGTGGGGTACCGCTTCCCGTCGCGACCGGTCAGCAGCCTGAAGCCGGCGCCGCCGGGAAACGGTGGAATGCCGGCCGGAAGCAGCTCGGTCGCGGCCTGTACGGCCCGCTCCTCCTGGTCCAGCACGCGGCCGAGGTACCAGACCGCGGAGACCAGGTCGTCGCCGGCCATGCCCCACAGGGCCCTCGGCCCCCGCCGCAGGTGCGGGCCGATCGCGGTCAGCAGGGGTCGTACGTGGTCGGCGACGGCGGCCCGCAGTTCGGCGCGCAGCGCCTCCTCGTCCGCCACCACCCGGGCTCCGGGCATCCGGCCGGCCGCCGGGTCGTCCGGCAGGCACGCGAAGCCGGAGCCGGGGACGACTTCGAACGCGCCCGTCGCCAGCTCCACACGGACCTCCCGCGGGTGGACCCGCGGCACGCGCCGCTCCAGGTACCAGACCCCGCTCATCAGCAGACTGACGGACCAGAGATAGTCGTGCAGGGCGCGGGAGGCGGCGACATCCCTGCGAGGCATGTGGCCGTGGCGTTCCCGGATCCGTCCGGCCTCGGCATCGACGAAGGCGTCGAGCGCCTCCCGGCTCTCCGTCAGTTCCGCTCCGTCCAGGTGCGGTCCGGGCGTCGGTGCGGCGGCTGCCGCGCCCGGGGCCGCGACCGTCATGTGCAGCGCCTCGCACGACGCGACCAGACGCCGGTAGGTGCGGGCGAGCGCGGTGGAGGCCGAGCTCGCGGCGTGGTCCGCCGCCGAATCCCCAGGGGTCGTGGTCATCGGCGCTCTTTCCTGTGCGGGACGGCACGGCTGCGGGGCGAACAGAAAGGTAAGCCTCACCTTACCGGCGAATCCGTGGACGGGTGATCACCGGGGTGTGTCGTGCGGGTGAACGAGTTGAAGGCTTAGGTTTGCCTAACTTAGGCTGCTCGCCATCGACGTGGCCGTGTCCGTCGGCGTCGAGCAGCCCACACGCACGCCGCTCACCACCACCGACCCGGAAGGGGCCGCCGACCATGCGGTTGTACCTGCTCGCCCGCAACCCCACGGACTCGGTCACCGAAGGCTTCCTCCCCGCCGCGGCCCGGCTCGGCCTCGGCGTCACCGTTCTCACCGACCAGCCGGAGGCCCACCTCCGCATCTACCCGGACATCGAGATCCTGGGGTGCGATGTGCGCGACTTCCGTGCCGTCATCACCCGGATCGCCACCCACCACCCGCCCGACGCGGTCTTCACCAACAGCGACCACCTGCAGATCCAGACCGCTCTGGCGGCGGATTTCTTCGGCCTCCCCGCCAAGAGCTGGCAGGCCGCGCTGCGCGCCAAGGACAAGGCACACATGCGCCGTCACCTCGCCGCGACCGGAGCCGACACCGTCTGGTCGACGGAGCTCGCCGCAGGGCAGGACCCGGCCGGGCTCACCGGCTCCGACGTGCCCTACCCCTGTGTGGTCAAGCCGCGCGACGGGGTGGCCAGTGAGGACGTGGTGCTGGTCGAGCGCCCCGAGGAGCTCTTAACGCGCTGCAAGGAGATCCAGGCGCGGCGACCGGAGGCGGCGCTCGTGGTCGAGGAGTATCTCGCCGGAGAGCTCTACACCCTGGAGACCCTCGGCGACGCCCGAACCCGCCACGTCCTGGGCGGCTTCCACACCGAGCTGTCCCCGCCGCCGTACTTCGTCGAGGAGCGGATGACGTTCGTCGCCGCCCACCCCGAGCCGGTCGTCGCGCAGGTGCTCGCCCAGCTCGACCGCCTCGGCGTCGGCTTCGGCGCCTGCCACACCGAGTTCGTGGCGCACGAGGGCCGCGCCCGCATCATCGAGGTCAACTACCGTGCCGTCGGGGACCAGTGCGACCTGCTGCTGGCGGAGCTGCTGGGCATCCCGCTCTTCGAGCACATCCTGCGGATCCACCTGGGGGAGCCGTCGCCGCCCGCGGACCTCGGTGCCCGCACCGACGGCGCTGCCCGGCTGGAATACCCCCGCGCGACGAGCGCCGGAACGCTGACGGCAGCCCCCGCCGCCGCCGATCTGCTCGTGGACGGCGTGAAGCTGAGGTACCGGCCGCTGCGCCCGGTGGGGGAGCGGCACGAGCTCCACCACAGCAACCGCGACCATCTCGGCGTGCTCCGGGCCACCGGAACCGACCAGGAGACGGTCGACCGAACGGTGGCCGGCTTCCTCGCCGCGCAGAGCTGGGAGATCACCCGGTGACGGCGGGCGCCCCCGCCGCCGACACCGCCGAGCCGGACCTGCTGCTGCGCGTGCTCGGCGCGCTCCTGCGCGAGGACGTCGCCGGCCTTCGCACGGGTTCCACGCCCGTGGAGCGGGAGGACGGCCCGTGGCTGCGGCTCCCCACCCCGGGAGGTGACGACGCGCTGTTGCTGGCAGTCGCCGAGGACGGGTTCCAGAGCACGTACGCCGCACGGCTGCCCCTGCTCCTGCGGGAGTCGGACGGCGGCGAACTGACCGCCCACGACACGGTCCTCGACGCCCTGCGCGCATGTGCCGCCGCCGAAGACCGGGGCGGTTTCGACGCCTTCGCCGAGGAGTGCCGCCAGACCCTTGCGACCATGCGGCTGCACACCCGCACCCGTGACGAGGTCACCGGCCGGCTCGCCGCCCGCTACGGCGCCGACCCCGCCGACTGGACCGGCCTCACCGGTGGCCTGGCGCACGACACCCTCGCCGCCCGCCTCGACCACCCCGTCTACCCGACCGCCCGAGGACGCTCCGGCCTCGGCGAGGACCAGTTGCGCGCCTACGCACCCGAGTTCCACCCGCGCTTCGCACTGCGCTGGATCGCCGTACCGAGGCACGCCGTCACCGTGCCGGGAGGCGCAGCCCGGCTCCCCGACTGCTGGCCGACGTCCGCGGTCCTCGGCCTGCCGGAACTCTCCCACAGCCATCTCGCCCTCCCCGTCCACCCGCTCACGCTCGGCGCCCCGCTGCGGGAGGCCCTGCGCGCCACCGGGCTGCGGGACCGGGCCGTACTCGCCGAGGCCCCGTACCTCGACGCCGTACCCACCCTGTCGATGCGTACGGTCGCGCTCGTCGCCGACCCCGGCCTTCACCTCAAACTGCCGCTCGCCACCGCCACCCTGGGCCTGCGCAACCGCCGGACCATCAAGCCCGGCACCCTCGTCGACGGCGCCGCCGGCCAGCGCCTGCTGGACAGCGTGACCGCCCGCGAACCGCGCTTCCGCGACACGGTCCTGCACGCCGACGAGACGCTTTACGCCCATGCGGGGCACGAACTTCTCGCCGTACTGTGCCGGCGCTACCCGGCCGGCCTCGGCGACTGCGTCGTGGTGCCCATGGCCGCGCTGCTGAGCGAGGCCCCCGGTGGCCGCCTGCTCATCGACCACCTCGCCGACCGGTTCCACGGTGGCGACGCGGTCGCACTGCTCGACGCCTGCCTGACCCTGCTCTTCGACTGGCAGACCACGCTCTTCGGCTACGGCATCGGGCTGGAGTCGCACCAGCAGAACGTCTCACTGGTACTGGACCGGCGCCCGGACGGCCGCACCCGCCTGCGACTGCTGCTCAAGGACAACGACGGCCCGCGCGTCAACACCGCACGTCTGCGGGAGACGCTGGGCGCCGCCGCGCCCGACCCGTCCGAGTTCGACGACGCCCGGATCTGCGGCGAGGACGACCGGGCGGTCACCGACCTGTTCACCACCGTCACCGTCCACCTGTGCGCAGGCGCCTACGCCTTCGGGCTGGCCCGGCACGGCCGCGCCCCGCTGGAGCGGCTGCTGCGGCTCGTCCGCGACCGGCTCGCCGAGGCCGTCGAACGGCTGGGCACCGGCCCGGGCGAACCCGGTGCCACCCTCCGCGCCCATGTCCTGGACGCTCCGGAGCTGCCGGTCAAGGCGATGGTCACCGCCGGAACCCTGCTCTCCAAGGAGCGTTCGGGCGCGGCTGACATCAACAAGCACTACACCACCGGCCCCAACTACCTGCGGTCGGCGGAGACGCCGCGATGACGGCCGTCGCACCGCCCCGCCGCAGCCGCGGGCGGCCACCGCCGGCCCACCGCCCCACCCGGCCGCGCCCGTGCCGACCGGCACAGCCGTGGCGGTGGCCGCGGTGTCCGCGACCGCCCTTGCCCTGCCGAACCTCCGCTCTCCTCGCACCCGCTGGAGCCGTTGATGCCGCTGACCGATGATCTCCCGGCCGCCGCCGGGCGGTGCCCGCACGGCGCTGCCGCTGTTCCGGCTGCCCCCGCCGGTCTGCCCACCGCCGACGATGTCGTGGCCCACACCCTCCTCAACTGCCTGCTGCGCGAGCTGTCCGGCCCCGAGCACCAGACCGCCGTCGCCGACGGCCACCTGCTGGTGCGCCTGCCCCGCCGAGGCGTCCTGCTGCGGATCACCCTGCGCCGTACGTCCCTGCTGGGCGCGCACCGGTTCACCGGGCCGGTGCTGGAGCAGCGCGACGGCGGCTGGACGAAGATCGACTGGCGGCGCCTGGCCGAGTACACGCAGGAGGAGCTGTCGCTCCGTACGGGCGTGCGCAACGAGGAGTTCTCGGACCAGATCGCCTCCGGCCACCAGGCCGTGTCCGCCGTGCTCGCCGCACGCACCGTGCCGCCGGCCCCGAGGACCGCCGACGGAGACGGGCTCGCCACCTACCTCGACTCCGAGCAGTCCCTCCTGTTCGGCCACCGCTTCCACCCCACGCCCAAGGCACGCACCGGCGACATCGCCTCCTGGCTGTCCTTCGCGCCCGAGGCCGGTGCCCGTTTCCCGGTGCGGCACCTCGCGGTCCGCGAGCACCTGATCGCCGAGGAGACCGCGGAGGACGGCGCCACCGATGTTCTCGACCGGATGCGCTCCGACGTCCCGGCCGGCTACCGGCTGCTGCCCGCGCACCCGTGGCAGTACGGGATGCTTTCCTCGCACCCCCTGCTGCGGACCGCCCTCGCCCGCGGCGACGTCCTCGACCTCGGCGAGGGCGGGGAGCCCTTCGCCGCCACCGCCTCGGTACGGACCCTGTACGACGGCGAGACCTTCCTCAAGTTCAGCCTGAACGTCCGGATCACCAACTGCCTCCGCAAGAACGCCAGTTACGAACTGTCCGGCGCCGTCGCCCTGACCCGGCTGCTGGAACCGGCCCTGGCCGACCTGGCGACCCGCTTCCCGGCCGGCGCCGTGCTGCGCGAGCCCGCCTACCGCGGTCTCGCACTGCCCGGTCCCGACGGCCGCCCGGACCGCGAACTGCTGGAAGGCTTCGGGGTGATCGTCCGGGAAGGCCTCTCCCGGCGGATGCTGCCCGGCACCACCGCGCTGCTCGCCGCCGCCGTCGCCGACGAGTACCCGACAGGCCCCGGCCACATCTCCCGGCTCCTGGACGGGGCGGGTCCGCAGACCGCTCTCGACTGGTGGGCGGCCTACCTCACGCTGCTCGTACCGCCCGTCCTGGCGGCCTACTTCGACCACGGCCTCGTCCTGGAGCCGCACCTGCAGAACGTCCTTGTCTGCGTCGACGACGACCGCATGCCCGCCCAAGTGCTCTTCCGTGATCTGGAGGGCACCAAGCTCGTCCCCGAGTACCACGCCGAGGCCCTCGCCGCGCTGCCCGCCGACGTCGCGGGCCCGATGACGTACGACGCCCGGCACGGCTGGGACCGCGTCGTCTACTGCCTGCTGGTCAACCATGTCGCCGAGATGCTGGCCGCCCTCGCCGACCTGCACCCGCAGACCGAGCCCGCCCTGTGGGCCCAGGTCCGCGCCACCTTTCAGGAGTACGCCGACCGGCACGGCTGCCCGCCGCAACTCGCCGCCCTGCTCGCCGGCGTGCCTCTGCCCGCCAAGGCCAATCTGCTCACCCGCTGGGAGCGCAAGGCCGACCGCGAGGCCGCCTACATCCGCCTGGCTTCGCCGTTCGCCGAGCAGGTGCTCTCCGAAGCGGCCCGCGACCACGGCACCCGGTGCGTCCGATGACCGCCCCCACCCCCGCCGTGCGCGACCGCGTCCTGGCGCTGCCCTCGGCGGAACTGCCCGCGTACCTCTACGACCTGGCCGCGCTGCGCGAGCACGCCGCCGCGGTGCGTGCCGCGCTGCCCGGACGTGTCGAGCTCTACTACGCCGCCAAGGCCAACCCGGAGCCGGAGGTCCTGGCCGCGCTCGGCCCGTACGTCGACGGCTACGAGGTCTCCTCCGGCGGCGAACTCGCGCATGTCGGCGCGGCCGTACCGGGCCGCCCGCTGGCCTTCGGCGGCCCGGGGAAGACCCCCGCGGAGATCACGGCCGCGCTGGAAGCGGGCGTGGCCCGCTTCCACGTCGAGAGCGCGAACGAACTGCATACGCTGGCCGAGCTCGCCCGGCGGGTCGCCCCGGACAGCCGCGTGGCGGTCCTGCTCCGCTTCAACCTCCCCCTGTCCGACGGCTCGCTGGCGGGCAGTTCCCTGGCGATGGGCGGCCGCCCCACCCCCTTCGGCCTCGACCCGGCGGAAGCCGACACGGTCGTCCGGCGGCTCACCGACGGCACGCACCCGCATCTGGAGCTGCGCGGCGTCCACGCCCACCTGGCGAGCGGGCTGGGGGCCCCCGAGCAACTGGCCGTCGCCGAGTCCGTGGTGACCTGGGCGGTCGGCCTGGCGGCACGCCACCGCATCGAACTCGCGGAGGTCAACGTCGGCGGCGGCATGACCGTCGACTACACCGCCCCCGAGCGCCGCTTCGACTGGGCCGCGTACGGCGAAGGGCTCGGCCGCCTCACCGCCGCGCACCCGGATCTGACCGTGCGCATCGAGCCGGGCCGCGCGGTGACCGCGTACTGCGGCTGGTACGCCACCGAGGTGCTGGACGTGAAGCGCAGCCACGGCGAGGAGTTCGCCGTCGTCCGCGGCGGCACCCACCATCTGCGCACCCCGGCGGCCAAGGGCCACGACCAGCCCTGCACCGTCCTGCCGGTGGACGTCTGGCACCACCCCTGGCCGCGACCCTCCGCCCGTCAGGACCGGGTCACCGTCACCGGCCAGCTCTGCACCCCCAAGGACGTCCTGGCCCGGCAGGTCCCGGCGCCACGGCTGCGGGCCGGCGACCGGGTGGTCTTCGGCCTCGCCGGGGCCTACGCGTGGAACATCTCGCACCACGGCTTCCTGATGCACCCCCGGCCCGGCTTCCACTTCCTCCATCCGGCCGACGGCCGGCCCGCGGCGCACGGAGGGTGATCGGGCATGCGCACAGCGCGCCACGGCGCCCCGCCCGGTCGCCGGATCCGCCGCGTGCGCGGGGTGTGTGACACCGTGGCCGCTGGTGCCCGCCGTACGGTATTGCGGTACGGGGCCCCCGGCGTGGCGCGATAAGGTCGGTGTCCTAGCCGACGACGTCGGCGACGTGTGATCGGCCGGGTCGCGTCGGCGTCACGGTGCGCGTCGCACGGCGCGTGTCAAGCGGTCCGCGTCGAGGCGCGGACGATCCGAGGGAGTGCGGCAGCGTGTCCGGTGCAGAGGTGGCCGGCCTCATCGTGGCGGTGTTCTGGGCGATCCTGGTGTCGTTCCTGGCCGTCGCGCTGGTACGGCTCGCCCAGACGCTCAGGCGGACCACCGAACTGGTGGCCGGGATCACCGAGCAGGCCGTACCGTTGCTCGGCGACGCGTCGCAGGCGCTGCACAGCGCCCACGCCCAGCTCGACCGGGTCGACACCATCACCGCGGACGTCGCCGAGGTGACCGCCAACGCCTCCGCGCTCTCCTCCACCGTGGCCTCCGCGTTCGGCGGCCCCCTGATGAAGGTGGCCGCCTTCGGCTACGGAGTGCGGCGCGCGATCGGACTCCGGGCCGGGGACACGGGCCGGGCCAGGGCCCGGACCGCCACGGCCGGCACACCGCTGCCCGCCGCCCGGCGCGGCGGCCGTCGCAACCGCTCCAAGGACTGAGGACGCCATGCTCCGCCGCTTGTTCTGGTTCTCCTCCGGCGCCGCCACCGGCGTGTGGGCCACCGTGAAGGTCAACCGCGCGGTGCGCAGGCTGACCCCGGAGAGCCTGGCCGCGACCGCGGCCCACCGTGCCCTGGAGACGGGTGCGCGGCTGCGGCTGTTCGCCCGGGACGTACGGGCGGGCATGGCGCAGCGCGAGGTCGAACTGCACGACGCGCTGGGGCTGCGGGCCCCCGGCGCCGCCGGACTGCCCGCCCGCCAGGACCCGCCGGTCCTGCCCGCTCAGGTCTCCGACGTCCCGGCACGGCGCCGGGGCATCGCGTACAACCGGAAGGACGAACACTGATGGAGTCGGCAGAAATCCGCCGCCGCTGGCTGCGCTTCTTCGAGGAGCGCGGGCACACCGTCGTGCCGTCGGCGTCCCTCATCGCCGACGACCCGACGCTGCTGCTGATCAACGCCGGCATGGTCCCGTTCAAGCCGTACTTCCTCGGTGAGGTCAAGCCGCCCTTCCCGCGCGCCACCAGCGTCCAGAAGTGCGTCCGCACCCCGGACATCGAAGAGGTCGGCAAGACCACCCGGCACGGCACGTTCTTCCAGATGTGCGGCAACTTCTCCTTCGGCGACTACTTCAAGGAAGGCGCCATCCGCTACGCCTGGGAGCTGCTCACCACCCCCCAGGACAAGGGCGGTTACGGCCTGGAGCCTTCGAGGCTCTGGATCACCGTCTACGAGCAGGACGACGAGGCCGAGGCCATCTGGCGCGACGTCATCGGCGTCCCCGCCGAGCGCATCCAGCGCCTCGGCATGGGCCCCAACTTCTGGTCCATGGGCGTGCCGGGCCCGTGCGGCCCCTGCTCCGAGATCAACTACGACCGCGGCCCCGAGTTCGGCCCCGAGGGCGGCCCGGCCGTCAACGACGAGCGGTACGTGGAGATCTGGAACCTGGTCTTCATGCAGTACGAGCGCGGCGCCGGCCAGGGCAAGGAGGACTTCCCGATCCTCGGCGACCTGCCCGCCAAGAACATCGACACCGGGCTCGGCCTGGAACGCCTCGCGATGATTTTGCAGGGCGTGCAGAACATGTACGAGACCGACACCCTGCGCGTCGTCATCGACAAGGCCACCGAGCTCACCGGCGTCCACTACGGGCGGGCCCACGAGACCGACGTGTCGCTGCGCGTGGTCGCCGACCACATCCGTACCTCCGCCATGCTGATCGCCGACGGCGTCACCCCCGGCAACGAGGGCCGCGGCTACGTGCTGCGCCGCATCATGCGCCGCGCCATCCGCAACATGCGGATGCTGGGCGCCCACGACCCGGTGGTCGCCGAGCTGATCGACGTGGTGCTCAAGACCATGGGCGAGCAGTACCCGGAGCTGCTGACCGATCGCAAGCGCATCGAGTCCGTCGCGCTCGCCGAGGAGGCCCGCTTCCTCAAGACCCTCTCGGCCGGCACCAACATCCTGGACACCGCCGTCACCGAGACCAAGTCGGCCGGCGGCACCGTACTCCCCGGCGACCAGGCGTTCCTGCTCCACGACACCTGGGGCTTCCCCATCGACCTCACCCTGGAGATGGCCGCCGAGCAGGGCCTGTCGGTGGACGAGGACGGCTTCCGCCGCCTGATGAAGGAGCAGCGGGACCGGGCCAAGGCCGACGCCCGCGCCAAGAAGACCGGCCACGCCGACCTGTCCGCGTACCGCGAGGTCGCCGACCGTTCCGGCATCACCGAGTTCACCGGCTACACCCGTGACCAGGGCGAGGCCACCGTCGTCGGCCTGCTGGTGGACGGCCTGCCCTCGCCCGCCGCCACCGAGGGCGACGACGTCGAGGTGGTGCTGGACCGCACGCCTTTCTATGCCGAGGGCGGCGGACAGCTCGCCGACACCGGCCGCATCCGGCTCGACACCGGCGCCGTCGTCGAGGTCCGCGACGTACAGCAGCCGGTGCCCGGCCTCAGCGTGCACAAGGGTGTCGTCCAGGTCGGCGAGGTCACCGTCGGCGCCGCCGCGCACGCCCAGATCGACCTGGTGCGCCGCCGTGCCATCGCCCGCGCGCACAGCGCCACCCACCTCACCCACCAGGCGCTGCGCGACGCCCTCGGCCCCACCGCGGCCCAGGCCGGCTCGGAGAACTCGCCGGGCCGCTTCCGCTTCGACTTCGGCTCACCGACCGCTGTCCCCGGCGCGGTCCTCACCGACGTCGAGCAGAAGATCAACGAGGTGCTGGCCCGCGAACTCGACGTCACCGCCGAGGTGATGCCGATCGCCGAGGCCCGGAAGCAGGGGGCCATCGCCGAGTTCGGCGAGAAGTACGGCGAGCGGGTCCGGGTGGTCACCATCGGCGACTTCTCCAAGGAGCTGTGCGGCGGCACCCACGTGGGCAACACCGCGCAGCTCGGCCTGGTCAAGCTGCTCGGCGAGTCCTCGATCGGTTCCGGCGTGCGCCGCGTGGAGGCCCTGGTCGGCGTCGACGCGTACAACTTCCTGGCCCGCGAGCACACCGTGGTCGCGCAGCTCACCGAGCTGGTCAAGGGGCGCCCGGAGGAGCTGCCGGACAAGATCTCCGGGATGCTCGGCAAGCTCAAGGAGGCCGAGAAGGAGATCGAGCGGTTCCGGGCCGAGAAGGTGCTCCAGGCCGCCGCCGGGCTCGCCGAGAGCGCTGCCGACGTCAAGGGCGTCGCCCTGGTGACCGGGACCGTGCCCGACGGCACCGGCGCGGACGACCTGCGGCGGCTGGTGCTGGACGTACGGCAGCGCGTCACCGGTGGCCGCCCGGCCGTCGTCGCCCTGTTCACGGTCGCGAACGGCCGTCCGCTGACCGTCATCGCCACCAACGAGGCCGCGCGCGACCGCGGCATCAAGGCCGGCGAACTGGTCCGTGCCGCGGCCAGGACGCTCGGCGGCGGAGGCGGCGGCAAGGACGACGTCGCCCAGGGCGGCGGGCAGGACGCGTCGGCCGTCCCCGAGGCGATCGAGGCCGTGCAGCGGCTGGTCGGCGAGAAGGCGTGACGGATGGTGGCCATCGCGGGGGTCGCCGGGTAGCCGGCGGGCCGCAGTGTCCATCAGCGGCCTCCGGCCGCGGATCGCGCCGGTGCCGAAAGGGAGCGCGCGCAGTGAGCGACGACGGAGCGAGCGAGCACGGTCGACTGTCGAAACCGGGTCCGAGCGCCCGGAGACGAGAGGGCGGCGAAGGAGGCAGTATGCGACGCGGGCGGCGGATCGCCGTGGACGTCGGGGACGCCCGGATCGGGGTCGCCTCGTGCGACCCCGACGGGATCCTCGCCACGCCGGTGGAGACCGTCCCCGGACGGGACGTGCCCGCGGCGCTGCGCCGGCTCGCCGCGATCGTCGAGGAGTACCAGCCGATCGAGGTCGTCGTCGGGCTGCCCCGGTCGCTGAACGGCACCGAGGGCCCGGCGGCGGCCAAGGCGAGGACCTTCGCGCGGAGTGTGGCGAAAGTCATCGCGCCGGTGCCGGTGCGCCTCGTCGACGAGCGGATGACCACCGTCACCGCCACCCGGGGGCTGCGGGCGTCCGGGGTGAAGGCGAAGAAGGGACGCTCCGTGGTCGACCAGGCGGCAGCGGTGATCATTCTGCAAAGCGCCCTGGAGACCGAACGCGCGTCTGGTAAACCTCCGGGGGAGGGCGTCGAAGTAGTCATCTGATCGCGATACGGTAACGTTCCGCGCGACTCGGCGGCGCCCTTGCGGTGCCGCCCGTTTCGCAAGGTCGGCAGACCGATGCCGACCGCGTACCAAGGGGACCGATGACTGACTATGGCCGGGGCTCCGGCTCCGAACCGTGGCATCCCGAGGACCCGCTCTTCGGTGATGTGTACGACCAGGGCCAGGGGTACCAGCAGCCGCCGCAGCACCCGCAGCAGCCCGGCGGCTGGCAGGACCCGTACGCCACCGGCCGGCAGCCGCCCTACCCGCAGCAGGGGTACCCCCAGGAGCAGTACCCGCAAGTGCCGCACCACCCCTACCCGCAGCAGGGCCACCCGCAGCAGCCCCCGGGCCACGGGCAGCACCAGCCGTACCCTCAGGCGGAGTACGGCGGCTGGGACACCGGCACCCACCCGGCCGAGGGATACGGCCACCAGGACCCCTACGGCGGGCAGCAGCAGAACCCCTACGGCGCCGGGCAGCACCCCGACTTCTACGGGCAGAACGGCTACCCGCCGCCGCAGCAACCCCAGTTCCGGCAGCAGGGACAGCAACCACCCCCGGCCCAGCAGCCCACCCACGACCGGCAGCCGCAGCAGGGCCACCCGCAGGAGCCCGGCGCGCGGCCCCTGCGCCCGGCTCCCGGCAACACCGGCACCTGGGACCCCGAGGACGAGGACGACCCGCGCGAGCACGCCTTCTTCGCCGACCGCGACGAGGACGACGACGAGGACGACGCCCCTGCCACCACCGCGCCCGGCGGCCGGCGGGCGGGGCGGTCCCCGTCCAAGGGCGGCAGGAAACGCCGCAGCGGCTGCGCCTGCCTGGTCGTCACGGCCGTCCTGCTCGGCGGTGGCGGTGGCGCGGTCTACTACGGCTACAGCTTCTACCAGAGCCACTTCGGCCCGGCCCCGGACTACTCCGGCGAGGGCGCCGGAGACGTCCAGGTCGAGATCCCCAAGGGCTCGACCCTGACCGCGATGGGCAACATCCTCAAGACCGCCGGCGTCGTGAAGAGCGTGGACGCCTTCACCGCCGCCGCCAACAAGAACCCCAAGGGCACGTCCATCCAGGCCGGCGTCTACGCGCTGCGCAAGAGCATGTCCGCCGCTTCCGCGGTCACCCTGATGCTCGACCCCACATCGCAGAACGCGATGATCATCAGCGAGGGCATGCGGGACGCGCAGATCTACGCGTTGATCGACAAACGGCTGGGTGTGGCTCCCGGCACCGCCCGGAAGACCGCCGTCGCCCAGGCGAAGAACCTGGGCCTGCCCGACTGGGCGGACACCGACCGGAACATCAAGGACCCGCTGGAGGGCTTCCTCTTCCCGTCCCGCTACGGCGTCGCCAAGAACATGAAGCCCGAGGCGCTGCTGCGCGAGATGGTCGGCGAGGCGAAGAAGCGGTACGCCGGATTCGACCTGGCTGCCGAGGCCCGCAAGCAAGGGCTCAGGTCGCCGCTGGAACTCCTCACCGTCGCCAGCCTGGTGCAGGCCGAGGGCAAGACCGACGACGACTTCCGGAAGATGGCCAAGGTCGTCTACAACCGGCTGGTGCCGACGAACAAGGAGACCTACGGCATCCTGCAGTTCGACTCGACGTACAACTACATCAAGAACCAGGCCGAGACGAAGCTCAACCTCAGCCAGATGAAGGCACTGGACGACAGGTACAACACGTACCACTACAAGGGCCTGCCCCCCGGCCCGATCGGAAACCCGGGCATCGCGGCGCTGAAGGCGGCGATGAGCCCCGACAGCGGCGACTGGTACTACTTCATCTCGCTGGACGGGAAGACCACGAAGTTCACCGAGACCCACGACGATTTCAACAAGCTCTACCAGCAGTACAACGCCCAGTAGAAGGCACACCGTGGAATCGACCGAAGGGCACGCGGGCCGACGCCGCGCCGCCGTGCTCGGCTCACCGATCGCGCACTCCCTCTCGCCGGTCCTGCACCGGGCCGCGTACGCGGCACTGGGGCTGAACGGATGGCGGTACGACCGCTTCGAGGTGGACGGGGCCGCGCTGCCCGCCTTCCTCGGCCGGCTCGACCCCGCGCGGTGGGCGGGCCTGTCGCTGACCATGCCGCTCAAGCGGGCGGTGATCCCGCTGCTGGACGAGATCACGGACACCGCCCGGTCCGTCGAGGCCGTCAACACCGTCGTCCTGGGCGCCGACGGCCGGCGCCGGGGCGACAACACCGACATCCCCGGCATGCTCGCCGCCCTGCGCGAGCGGGGCGTCACCTCCGTGCCGTCCGCCGCCGTGCTGGGCGCCGGCGCCACCGCCTCCTCCGCCCTCGCCGCCCTCGCCCGGATCTGCACCGGCCGGGTCACGGCGTACGTACGGGGTCCCGAGCGCGCCGCCGAGATGCGGCAATGGGGGCAGCGACTCGGCGTCGCCGTGCGCACCGCCGACTGGGCGGACGCGGCCGGCGCCCTCGGCGAACCACTGGTCGTCGCCACCACCCCGGCGGGCGCCGCCGACCACCTGGCCGGCGCCGTGCCCGCACATCCCGGCACGCTCTTCGACGTCCTGTACGACCCCTGGCCGACCCCGCTGGCCGCCGCCTGGGCGGACCGCGGCGGCGCGGTCGTCGGCGGCCTCGACCTCCTGGTCCACCAGGCCGTCCTCCAGGTCGAACAGCACACCGGCCGCGCTCCGGCGCCGCTCGCCGCGATGCGCGCCGCGGGGGAGGCCGCCCTCGTCGCGCACTGAGCCGTCCGAAGGGTCCGGGGCGGTCCCCATGGGCCGCGCGGGCCGCACCGTTCACCTGGTCCGCGCATTGGACGGACGTCCGGATCGTCGGGCGAATCGTGGGAGGATCGGGACGAGAAAAGACACGGGCGTTTTCGAGGGAGCACCGTTGAGCAGGTTGCGCTGGCTGACCGCGGGGGAGTCGCACGGCCCCGCACTCGTCGCGACGCTGGAGGGGCTGCCCTCCGGGGTGCCGGTGACCACGGCGATGGTCGCGGACGCGCTGGCTCGGCGGCGGCTCGGCTACGGTCGCGGCGCGCGGATGAAGTTCGAGCAGGACGAGGTGACCTTCCTCGGCGGCGTGCGGCACGGCCGCACCATGGGCAGCCCGGTGGCGGTCATGGTCGGCAACACCGAGTGGCCCAAGTGGGAACAGGTCATGGCGGCCGACCCGGTGGACCCGGAGATCCTGGCCGGTCTCGCCCGTAACGCGCCGCTGACCCGGCCGCGCCCCGGCCACGCGGACCTGGCGGGCATGCAGAAGTACGACCTGGACGAGGCCCGGCCGGTGCTGGAACGGGCCAGCGCCCGGGAGACCGCGGCCCGGGTCGCGCTCGGCGCGGTCGCCAGGTCGTACCTGAAGGAGACCGCGGACATCGAGATCGTGTCGCACGTCGTGGAACTGGCCCGGGCCAAGGCGCCGTACGGCGTGGTGCCGGTGCCCGGCGACGAGGCGCGGCTCGACGCCGACCCGGTGCGCTGCCTCGACGCGGACGCGAGCAAGGCGATGGTCGCCGAGATCGACCAGGCCCACAAGGACGGCGACACCCTCGGCGGTGTCGTGGAGGTGCTGGCGTACGGGGTGCCGGTGGGCCTCGGCTCGCACGTGCACTGGGACCGGCGGCTCGACGCACGGCTGGCCGGGGCGCTGATGGGCATCCAGGCCATCAAGGGCGTCGAGGTCGGCGACGGCTTCGACCTCGCCCGGGTGCCCGGCTCGAAGGCGCACGACGAGATCGTGCCGACCCCGGACGGCGTCCGTCGCGCCACCGGCCGCTCCGGCGGTACGGAGGGCGGCATGAGCACCGGCGAGGTACTGCGGGTGCGGGCCGCGATGAAGCCGATCGCCACGGTGCCGCGGGCGCTGGCCACCATCGACGTCACCACCGGCGAACCCGCCCAGGCGCACCACCAGCGCTCCGACGTGTGCGCGGTGCCGGCCGCCGGTATCGTCGCCGAGGCGATGGTCGCTCTGGTCCTCGCCGACGCGGTCGCGGAGAAGTTCGGCGGCGACTCGGTGGCCCAGACCCGGCGTGCCGTCCGCGACTACCTCGACCACCTGGCGATCCGGTGACCGCGCCGGAGGCCGCGGGAGCGGCCGTACCGTCCGTACCGGAACCGGCAGCCGGGTCTCCCGCGCCGGAACCGGGAGGTTCCTCCGCGCCCGGACCGGCAGGTTCCCCAGTGCCCGAGCCGGCCGGGTCTCCGGTGCCGGACGCCGCCGGATCGGCCGGATCGGCCGGATCAACCGGGCTGCCCACTCCAGGCACGCCCGGATCGGCCGCGCCGGGCGCCGCCGGCTCCGCGCCCGCCGGGCCGCCTGCCATCGTCCTCGTCGGCCCCCCGGGGGCCGGCAAGACCACCGTCGGCCGGGTGCTCGCGCAGCGGCTCGGCATCACGTACCGGGACACCGACGCCGATGTCGAGGCGGCGGCCGGCAAGCCCATCCCGGAGATCTTCATCGACGAGGGCGAGCCGCGTTTCCGCGCCCTGGAACGCGCCGCCGTGCGCGACGCACTGGCCGGGCACGGCGGTGTGCTCTCGCTCGGCGGCGGCGCGATCATGGACGAGGCTACCCGCGCCCTGCTCGACGGGCTGCCGGTGGCCTTCCTCGACGTCGGCCTGCACGACGCCGTACGGCGGGTCGGCCTGGACGCGCCGCGCCCCCTGCTCGCCGTCAACCCCCGGCAACGCTGGCGCGAGCTGATGGACATCCGCCGCCCGCTCTACACCGAGGTGGCCCGCGCCGTCGTCCGCACCGACGACCGCACCCCCGAGGACGTGGCCGACGCCGTCCTCGACGCACTGGAACTGAAGGACGAATGAGCGAGAACCTGCCCCAGGCCGCGCCCCCCACCCGTATCCAGGTCGGCGGCACCGCGGGCACCGAACCGTACGAGGTGCTCGTCGGCCACCAGCTCCTCGGCGAGCTGCCGGGGCTGATCGGCCCGACCGCACTGCGGGTGGCCGTCCTGCACCCCGAGGCGCTGGCGGGGACCGGGGAGGCGATCCGCGAGGACCTGGCCGAACAGGGCTTCCGGGCCATCGCGATCCAGCTCCCGAACGCGGAGGAGGCCAAGACCGCCGAGGTCGCCGCGTACTGCTGGAAGGCGCTCGGCCAGACCGGGTTCACCCGCACCGACGTCATCGTCGGCGTCGGCGGCGGCGCGACCACCGACGTCGCCGGATTCGTCGCGGCGACCTGGCTGCGCGGAGTGCGCTGGATCGCGGTGCCCACCACCGTCCTCGGCATGGTCGACGCGGCGGTCGGCGGCAAGACCGGCATCAACACCGCCGAGGGCAAGAACCTCGTCGGCGCCTTCCACCCGCCCGCCGGAGTCCTCTGCGACCTCGCCGCCCTCGACTCGCTCCCGGCCCACGACTACGTCAGCGGCCTTGCCGAGATCATCAAGGCCGGCTTCATCTCCGACCCGGCCATCCTGGACCTCGTCGAGGCCGATCCGGCCGCCGCCCGCACGCCGGGCGGCCCGCACACCGCGGAGCTCGTCGAGCGCGCCATCCGCGTCAAGGCCGAGGTGGTCTCGGCCGACCTCAAGGAGTCGGGTCTGCGGGAGATCCTCAACTACGGCCACACCCTCGCGCACGCCATCGAGAAGAACGAGCGCTACAACTGGCGGCACGGCGCCGCGGTCTCGGTCGGCATGGTCTTCGCCGCCGAACTCGGCCGGCTGGCGGGCCGGCTGGACGACGCCACCGCCGACCGGCACCGCACCGTGCTGGAGTCGGTCGGGCTGCCGCTGACGTACCGCGGCGACCAGTGGCCGCGGCTGCTGGAGACCATGAAGGTCGACAAGAAGTCCCGCGGCGACCTGCTGCGGTTCATCGTCCTGGACGGCCTGGCCAAACCCACCGTGCTGGAGGGACCCGACCCGGCCGTGCTGCTCGCCGCCTACGGGGAGGTGTCCGCGTGACGGCGGTCCGCCGCGTGTTCGTGCTCAACGGCCCCAACCTGGGCCGGCTGGGCTCCCGCGAACCCGATGTCTACGGCGCGACCTCGTACGCCGGGCTGGTCGAGGAGTGCACGAAGCTGGGCGCGGAACTCGGCTTCGACGTCGAGGTCCGCGAGACCAACGACGAGGGCGAGCTGGTCCGCTGGCTGCACGAGGCCGCGGACGGCCGTGTACCGGTGCTCCTCAACCCCGGTGCGTTCACGCACTATTCCTATGCGATGCGGGATGCCGCGGCGCAGCGCACGGCTCCGCTCATCGAAGTGCACATCTCCAATCCGTACGCGCGTGAGGAGTTCCGGCACACGTCGGTTGTCGCGGCGGTGGCTTCCGGTACGGTCGCGGGGTTCGGCATCGGCTCCTACCGTCTCGCGCTGCGCGCTCTCGCGGAGGACCCCGGAACGTAGGGCTCCGCACAGGGGCGCGGGGAACCGCGCGCTCGGCCACGACGGGTCCGCACCCGCCGGCGCGCCGGTCCCGCCGAGCTGGATTCCGGTCGTGTCCGGGGTGCCGACCGGTGGGGGCTGCCCCGTGGGCACCCCGCGGGCAGGTCGCTCGTTCCCACGACGGCGCCCCGTGGCGGTACCGTTCGTGGTCGACGCATTGCCTCCGTACGGGATGGAGTGGGCCGAGATGCAGCACGCTGTGGGAGCACCGCAGCCCGGTCGACCGGCGGCGCAGCCGTCCCCCCCGCCGCCCCCCGCACCCGGCGGCACAGGGCACTTCCCGCTGCCGCCGCCGGCTCCCGTGCAGGTGCCCGCGCAGCCCGGCGGCTCGCTGTCCGGTACCGCGCACGGCCCGGTCGCCGTCCTGCTGATCGGCGCGGCCGGCGCGGGCAAGACCACCATCGCCCGGTACTGGGCGGACCACCGCGGCGCCCCGACCGCGCACATCAGCCTGGACGACGTGCGGGAATGGGTGCGAGCCGGTTTCGCCGACCCGCAGGCCGGGTGGAACGAGCACTCCGAGGCGCAGTACCGCCTCGCCCGCCGCACCTGCGGCTTCGCCGCCCGCAACTTCCTGGCCAACGGTGTCTCCTGCATCATCGACGACGCCGTCTTCCCCGACCGCCCCGCCGTCGGCCTGGGCGGCTGGAAACGCCACGTCGGCCCCGGTCTGCTCCCGGTCGTCCTGCTCCCGGGCCTGGACGTCGTCCTCACCCGCAACGCCGAGCGCTCCGGCAACCGCCGCCTGTCCGACGAGGAAGTCGCCCGCATCCACGGCCGTATGGCCGGCTGGTACGGCTCCGGCCTGCCCATCATCGACAACTCCCACCTCGACGTCGCCGCCGCGGCCGCCGCCCTCGACCGCGTGGTGGCCCGCAGCCTCCAGGGCCCGCCGGTCTGGTAGACCCGCGGGCCGCGCGGCCCGTTCCCTTTCGGGCACCTCTTCCGACGCGACGGCCGCAGGCGGTCCTGGCGGCGGTGAACCGGGCCGTATCCCGGACAGGGCTGCAGGCGGCGCCCGGGCCGTATCCCGGACACACACCTCGGGAACCCCCTCTGCCCACCCTCGCCCCACCACCCCCGTGGGTGCCGGTCCACGCCGCCCGCAGGGCTTGCGAACGTCCCACGGCCGGACGCGCACAGGGAGCCACGCGGCCGGTGTCGTCGTACGCTCGCCGCATGGCGGAGGTGCATGCGATCCGTAGGGAACGGCTGCGCGGCCGGTGTGCGGCGGCGGGCGTCGCGGCGGCGCTCGTCACCCAGCCGGCCAATGTGCGGTATCTGACCGGGTGCGCGCCCGCCGGGGCCGCGCTGCTGGTCGGGCCGGGTCCCGAGGACGTCCTCGTGCACCTGCGTACGCCGCCCGACCACCGGGGCCGAGCGGAGTTCTCGGACGATCTGCGCTCCCTGGTGCTGCGGTCGGCGGACGGCGACGCGGCGGTGGCCGCCGCCGGGCTGGCCCGCGAGCACGCCGCCGCCTCCCTCGCCGTCGAGGAGCACCACCTCACCGTGGTCCGGCACCGCGCGATCGGCTCCGTCGCCGGCGGTCTGCCGCTGACCGACCTCGGCGGCGCCGTGGAGCAGTTGCGCCTGGTCAAGGACGAACAGGAGATCGCGGCCCTGCGCATCGCCGCGGAGATCGCCGACCAGGCCCTCGGTGAACTGCTGGAATCCATCCTGGTCGGCCGCACCGAACGGCACCTCGCCCTGGAACTGGAGCGCCGCCTGGTGGACCACGGCGCCGACGGACCCGCCTTCCCCACCTCCGTCGGCACCGGCCCGCACTCCGGCACCCCCCGCCACGCACCGACCGACCGCCGCGTGGAGGAGGGCGACTTCCTCACCGTCCGGCTGGGCGCCTGCTACCGCGGGTACCGCTGCGAGATCGGCCGCACCTTCGTCATAGGCAGCGCTCCCGCCGCCTGGCAGATCGACCTGTACGAGCTGGTCTTCGACGCCCAGCGGGCCGGCCGCGAGACGCTGGCGCCCGGGGTGGCCTGCCGTGACGTGGACCGCGCCACCCGCCAGCCGCTGACCGCCGCGGGCCACACCGAGGGCCTGGCGCCCTGGTCCGGCCACGGCGTCGGCCTGGAAATCGACGAGGACCCTCAGTTGTCACCTGCGGCCATGGGTAAACTGGACGCCTGCGTGCCGGTCACCGTCGAACCGGGGGTCCATCTTCCGGGCCGTGGCGGTGTCCGCATCGACGACACACTCGTCGTACGTCCCGTGGCGGACGGCGGGCCCGAGCTACTCACCATCACGACCAAGGAACTGCTCGCCCTGTGACGGGCGCGGGTTTCCTGGTCCCGAAGCAGCACTTTCAGGAGATTCCGCAACCGTGGCCACCACGAACGACCTCAAGAACGGCCTCGTGCTCAAGCTCGACAGCGGCCAGCTCTGGACCGTAGTCGAGTTCCAGCACGTCAAGCCCGGCAAGGGCCCCGCCTTCGTGCGTACCAAGCTGAAGCACGTGCTCTCCGGGAAGGTCGTCGACAAGACCTTCAACGCCGGAGTGAAGGTCGAAACGGCCAACGTCGACAAGCGCGGCATGCAGTTCTCCTACAAGGACGGCGCCGACTTCGTCTTCATGGACACCGAGACGTACGACCAGATCACCGTCAGCCCCGAGGTCGTCGGCGAGGCCGCCAACTACCTGCTGGAGGGCTTCGAGGCGGTCGTCGCGATGTACGAGGGCTCGCCGCTCTACATCGAGCTGCCCGCCTCGGTCGAGCTGGTCATCGAGTACACCGAGCCCGGTGTCCAGGGCGACCGCTCCACCGGCGGCTCCAAGCCCGCCCGCCTGGAGACCGGCTACGAGATCGGGGTGCCGCTGTTCATCACCACCGGTGAAAAGGTGAAGGTCGACACCCGCACGGGTGATTACCTCGGCCGGGTGAACAGCTAACCGTGGCTGCCCGGAACAAGGCCCGAAAACGCGCTTTCCAGATCCTGTTCGAGGCGGAACAGCGCGGGGCCGACCCCAGGACCGTCATGGCGGACTGGATCCGGCTGGCCCGGACCGACGACCGGCAACCGCCGGTCACCGAGTACACCTCACAGCTCGTCGAGGGTTACGCGGCGCACGCCCAGCGGATCGACGAACTGCTCTCCGGCTACGCGGTCGGCTGGACGCTCGACCGGATGCCGGTCGTGGACCGCAATGTGCTGCGCCTCGGCACGTACGAGCTGATCTGGGAGGACGACGTCCCGGACGCGGTGGTGCTGGACGAGGCCGTGCAACTCGCCAAGGAGTTCTCCACCGACGAGTCGCCGTCCTTCGTCAACGGCCTGCTCGGCCGGCTGATGGAGCTCAAGCCGACGCTGGGCCGCTAGGGGCCTGTCTGACACATCCCGCCTGCCTCGCGGTGTCCGGCACGTGCGTGCGCCGCGTTGCCGGGATCGTCGGAGCTGCCCATGACGCGGGCTACGCCCACTACGAGGACCGCCCTCCGCCGTGCGATCGCACGCACCGGACACCGCGAGCCCCACCCGGCGGGTGGACGGCGCCATGTGTCGGACCGGCCCTGGGCCGACATGCCGCCGCCCGGGGCGGACCCCGTCAGGGGCCGACCCGGGCGGCGGGACGTTTCTGCAGGCGGGACGGAAGGTCAGCCCTCCTCGTGCTGCACCGCGCGGCGTGCGTCCGAGTCGAGGACGCCCCAGGAGATGAGGTGCTCGGTGAGGACGGACGGCGACTGGTCGTAGATCACGGCGAGGGTGCGCAGGTCGTCCTGGCGGATGGAGAGCACCTTGCCGTTGTAGTCGCCGCGCTGGCTCTGGATGGTCGCCGCGTACCGCTGGAGGGGGCCGGCCTTCTCCGGCGGTACCTGGGACAGGCGCTCGAGGTCGAGCACGAGCTTCGGCGGTGGCTCCGCCGCGCCGCCGGGCGTGGTCCCCGGCAGCAGCTCCTGCACCGGCACTCCGTAGAAATCGGCGAGCTCGGCGAGGCGCTGCACGGTCACGGCGCGGTCGCCGCGCTCGTAGGAGCCCACGACCACTGCCTTCCAGCGGCCCTGGGACTTCTCCTCGACGCCGTGCAGGGAGAGGCCCTGCTGCGTGCGGATGGCACGGAGCTTCGCTCCGAGCTGCTTGGCGTAATCGCTGGACATATGGCTCCCCGGACGGAAACTCGGTGACTCACTGTGAGGTTACGCAGCGTAATCCAAGCTCGTCAAGCCGAAGAGGTCCGACTGGTCTCTGACCTGGGCGGTCTCCGTCACCTGATACCGTTGCCCCGTACCCCCGACGTCCTTTAACGCCCGTCCCGTGAGGCGGGGAAGGAGGTCCCCGACCCATGGTCGAAGACCGCAACACCATCGCGCGGACGCAGCCGCCGTCCGCCCCGCTTCCGGCCGGTGCCCGCCCGGTGCTCGAAGCCCCGGACATCGCCCGCGCCCTCACCCGTATCGCCCACGAGATCGTCGAACGTGCCAAGGGCGCCGACGACGTGGTGCTGCTCGGCGTCCCCACCCGCGGCGTCTTCCTGGCCGGCCGGCTCGCCGACAAGCTGGCCCAGATCACCGGCCGCAGCACCCCGGTCGGCTCGCTCGACATCACCATGTACCGCGACGACCTGCGGCTGCACCCGCCGCGGGCGCTGGCCCGTACCGAGATCCCCGGTGACGGCATCGACGGCCGGCTGGTGGTCCTGGTGGACGACGTGCTCTTCTCGGGCCGGACGATCCGCGCCGCGCTCGACGCCCTGGGCGACATCGGCCGCCCGCGCGCCGTACAGCTCGCCGTGCTGGTCGACCGCGGTCACCGCGAGCTGCCGATCAGGGCCGACTACGTCGGCAAGAACATCCCCACCTCGCTGCGCGAGACCGTCCGGGTCCTGCTGACCGAGGAGGACGGCCGCGACAGTGTTCTTCTCGGCCAGCTCGGCCAGCTCGGCCAGCTCGGCCAGAAGCCGGGCCGGCCGGCGGACGAGTAGCGCACCCGCGCCCGGACCCCGCACGGTCCGGCGCTCGCGTGTGCCCTCGTAGCCCCGGCGCGCCCTGCGGCCCGCCCCAGCACCCCGGAGTGACCCCGATGAAGCGCCATCTGATCTCGGCCGCCGACCTCACCCGCGACGACGCCCTGCTCGTGCTCGACACCGCCGAGGAGATGGCCCGCGTCGCCGACCGCCCCATCAAGAAGCTGCCCACCCTGCGCGGCCGGACCGTCGTCAACCTGTTCTTCGAGGACTCGACGCGGACCCGGATCTCCTTCGAGGCCGCCGCCAAGCGGCTCTCCGCCGACGTGATCAACTTCTCCGCGAAGGGGTCCTCGGTCTCCAAGGGCGAGTCGCTGAAGGACACCGCGCTCACCCTGGAGGCGATGGGCGCCGACGCGGTCGTCATCCGCCACCACTCCTCCGGCGCCCCGCACCGGCTCGCCACCTCGGACTGGATCAACGCCTCGGTGGTCAACGCGGGCGACGGCACCCACGAACACCCCACCCAGGCGCTGCTGGACGCGTTCACCATGCGCCGCCACCTGTCGGGCACCGGCCGTGACCTGTCGGGCCGCCGGATCACCATCGTCGGCGACGTCCTGCACAGCCGGGTCGCCCGCTCCAATGTGCTGCTGCTCACCACCCTCGGCGCCCAGGTCACCCTGGTCGCCCCGCCCACCCTGCTGCCGATCGGAGTCGGCCGGTGGCCCTGCGAGGTCTCGTACGACCTGGACGCGGTGCTCGCCAAGTCCGACGCCGTGATGATGCTGCGGGTGCAGCGCGAGCGGATGAACGCCGCGTTCTTCCCCACCGAGCGGGAGTACGCCCGTCGCTACGGCCTGGACGCCGCCCGGATGGCGGCGCTGCCCGAGCACGCCATCGTCATGCACCCCGGCCCGATGAACCGCGGCATGGAGATCACCGCCGAGGTCGCCGACTCCCCGCGCTGCACCGCCGTCGAACAGGTCGCCAACGGTGTCAGCACCCGGATGGCCGTCCTCTACCTGCTGCTCGGCGGCTCCGAGCCCGCGATCGCCAACCCCCGCACCGAGGAGAGCAAGTGACCACCAGCAACACCCTGATCCGCGGGGCGAAGATCCTCGGCGGCGCCGCCCAGGACGTTCTGATCAGCGGCGAGACCATCGCCGCGGTGGGCGCCGGGCTGGACGCGGCCGGCGCGACCGTCGTGGACGGCGCGGGGAAGATCCTGCTGCCCGGCCTGGTCGACCTGCACACCCACCTGCGCGAGCCGGGCCGCGAGGACTCCGAGACCGTGCTGACCGGCACCCGCGCCGCCGCCGTCGGCGGCTACACCGCCGTGCACGCGATGGCCAACACCTTCCCGGTCGCGGACACCGCGGGCGTGGTGGAGCAGGTGTGGCGGCTCGGCACCGAGTCCGGCTACTGCGACGTGCAGCCGGTCGGTGCCGTCACCGTGGGCCTGGAGGGCAAGCAGCTCGCCGAGCTGGGCGCGATGGCGGACTCCGCCGCCCGGGTACGGGTCTTCTCCGACGACGGCAAGTGCGTGGACGACGCGGTGATCATGCGGCGCGCGCTGGAGTACGTGAAGGCGTTCGACGGGGTCGTCGCCCAGCACGCCCAGGAGCCGCGGCTCACCGAGGGCGCCCAGATGAACGAGGGCACGGTCTCCGGCGAGCTGGGCCTGACCGGCTGGCCCGCCGTCGCCGAGGAGGCGATCATCGCCCGCGACGTGCTGCTCGCCGCACACGTCGGCTCCCGTCTGCACGTCTGCCACCTCTCGACGGCCGGGTCGGTGGAGATCGTCCGCTGGGCCAAGGCCAAGGGCTGGGACGTCACCGCCGAAGTCACCCCGCACCACCTGCTGCTCACCGACGAGCTGGTCCGTACGTACAACCCGGTCTACAAGGTCAACCCGCCGCTGCGCACCGAGGCCGACGTGCTGGCACTGCGCGAGGCGCTGGCCGACGGCACCATCGACTGCGTGGCCACCGACCACGCCCCGCACCCGCACGAGGACAAGGACTGCGAGTGGGCCGCCGCCGCCATGGGCATGGTGGGCCTGGAGACCGCGCTGTCCGTGGTGCAGCACACCATGGTCGACACCGGGCTGCTGGACTGGGCGGGCGTCGCCGACCGCATGTCGGCCCGGCCCGCGGTGATCGGCCGGCTGGCCGGACACGGGCGGCCCGTCGCCGGGGGTGAGCCCGCCAACCTCGTGCTGGTCGATCCCGCATACCGTGGAGCGGTCAATCCCGCGGGCTTCGCCTCCCGCAGCCGCAACACCCCCTACGCGGGCCGCGAGCTGCCGGGCCGGGTCGTCGCCACCTTCCTGCGGGGCCACGCCACGGTCATGGACGGGAAGCTCACATGACAGCTCTGACACTGCCAATGACGGTCATCGCCGAGGGTGCCGAGCGGCACTCCGCGAAGGTCACCGACTGGACCGACCGGATCGGCTGGATCGTCGGCCTCGCCCTGGTCGTCGTGCTCGTCTACTGGCTGATGCGGCAGGGCTGGCAGTGGCGCCGCACCCTCCAGGGCGGCCTGCCCGCACTGCCGCAGGCGCCCGAGGACACCGGGGAGCCGCTGCTGCCTCTGTTGTCGATGGACGGCCGCTACCACGGCAGCACCACCGCCGGGCAGTGGCTGGACCGGATCGTCGTGCACGGCCTGGGCGTACGCAGCCGGGCCGTACTGACCCTCACCGGCCGGGGCCTGGACGTGGCGCGCGTCGGCGCACCCGGGTTCTTCGTGCCCGCCGCCGCGCTGCGCGGCGCCCGGCTGGACCGGGCCATCGCGGGCAAGGTGCTCCCCGAGGGCGGCCTGCTCGTGGTCACCTGGGAGCACGGCGGCACCCTGATCGACTCCGGTTTCCGCTCCGACCACGCCGCCGAACACCCGGCGTGGGTCGCGCGCGTCAGCGAACTCACCGAACGCAACGAACTCACCGAACTCACCGAACGCAACGAACTCAGCGACGATGTGGTCGCCTTCGAGCAGGACAAGCCCCACGACAAGGAAGGCGCACAATGACGACCTCCACCCGGGCGGCCACCCCACCCGCCGTACTCGTCCTGGAGGACGGCCGCACCTTCCGCGGCCGTGCCTACGGGGCGGTCGGGGAGACCTTCGGGGAGGCCGTCTTCTCCACCGGCATGACCGGCTACCAGGAGACGCTGACCGACCCCTCCTACCATCGCCAGGTGGTCGTCATGACCGCCCCGCACGTCGGCAACACCGGCGTCAACGACGAGGACCCCGAGTCCGCCCGCATCTGGGTCGCGGGCTATGTCGTACGCGACCCCGCCCGGCGCCCCTCCAACTGGCGCTCCCGCCGCTCCCTGGACGAGGAACTCCTCGCGCAGGGCGTCGTCGGGATCAGCGGCATCGACACCCGCGCGCTCACCCGGCACCTGCGGGAACGCGGCGCCATGCGGGTGGGCATCTTCTCCGGCCACGCACTGGCCGACGACGGCACGCTGCTCGCCCGGGTCCGGCAGGCCCCCGAGATGGCCGGCGCGGACCTGTCCGCCGAGGTCGCCACCGAGCAGCCGTACGTCGTTCCCGCCGTCGGCCCGAAACGGTTCACCGTCGTCGCCCTCGATCTGGGCATCAAGGGCATGACCCCGCGCCGGATGGCCGAACGCGGCATCGAGGTGCACGTGCTGCCCGCCACCGCCACCGTCGAGGAGGTGTACGCGCGGCAGCCCGACGGGGTGTTCCTCTCCAACGGCCCCGGCGACCCGGCCACCGCCGACCTCACCGTCATCCGGGCGGTGCTGGAGCGCGGCACCCCGCTGTTCGGCATCTGCTTCGGCAACCAGCTCCTCGGACGGGCGCTCGGCTTCGGCACCTACAAGCTCAAGTACGGCCACCGCGGCATCAACCAGCCGGTGCGCGACCGTGCCACCGGCAAGGTCGAGGTGACCGCGCACAACCACGGCTTCGCCGTCGACGCCCCGCTCGACCGGGTGATCCAGACCCCCTACGGCCGCGCCGAGGTCAGCCACGTCTGCCTGAACGACGACGTGGTGGAGGGGCTGCGCCTGCTCGACCGGCCGGCCTTCAGCGTCCAGTACCACCCCGAGGCCGCAGCCGGCCCGCACGACGCCGCGTACCTGTTCGACCGCTTCGTCGAACTCATACGGGACGAGCAGGACAAGCACAGCGCAACACTCATGGAGGGCCAGCGTGCCTAAGCGCACCGATATCGAGTCCGTCCTGGTCATCGGCTCCGGCCCGATCGTCATCGGCCAGGCAGCCGAGTTCGACTACTCCGGCACCCAGGCCTGCCGGGTGCTCAAGGCCGAGGGCCTGCGGGTGATCCTGGTCAACTCCAACCCGGCCACCATCATGACCGATCCGGAGATCGCCGACGCCACGTACGTGGAGCCGATCACCCCGGAGTTCGTCGCCAAGATCATCGCCAAGGAGCGGCCGGACGCGCTGCTGCCCACCCTCGGCGGCCAGACCGCGCTCAACACCGCGATCGCCCTGCACGAGGGCGGCGTCCTCGCCGAGCACGGCGTCGAACTGATCGGCGCCAACGTCGAGGCCATCCACAAGGGCGAGGACCGCGACCAGTTCAAGGCGGTCGTCGAAGCCGTACGGGCCAAGATCGGCCACGGCGAGTCCGCCCGCTCGGTGATCTGCCACTCCATGGACGAGGTGCTGGCCGGCGTCGGCGCCCTCGGCGGCTACCCGGTCGTGGTCCGCCCCTCCTTCACCATGGGCGGCGCCGGCTCCGGCTTCGCCCACGACGAGGACGAGCTGCGCCGCATCGCCGGGCAGGGCCTCACCCTCTCGCCCACCACCGAAGTGCTCCTGGAGGAGTCCATCCTCGGCTGGAAGGAGTACGAGCTGGAGCTGATGCGCGACAGGCACGACAACGTCGTGGTCGTCTGCTCCATCGAGAACTTCGACCCGATGGGCGTGCACACCGGCGACTCCATCACCGTCGCCCCCGCGATGACCCTCACCGACCGCGAGTACCAGATCCTCCGCGACATCGGCATCGCCGTGATCCGCGAGGTCGGCGTGGACACCGGCGGCTGCAACATCCAGTTCGCGGTCAACCCCGACGACGGCCGGGTCATCGTCATCGAGATGAACCCGCGGGTGTCGCGGTCCTCCGCGCTCGCCTCCAAGGCCACCGGTTTCCCGATCGCGAAGATCGCCGCCCGGCTCGCCGTCGGCTACACCCTGGACGAGATCCCCAACGACATCACCGAGCAGACCCCGGCCTCCTTCGAACCCACCCTGGACTACGTGGTGGTGAAGGTCCCGCGGTTCGCCTTCGAGAAGTTCCCGGCCGCCGACGCCACCCTCACCACCACCATGAAGTCGGTCGGCGAGGCGATGGCCATCGGCCGCAACTTCACCGAGGCGCTGAACAAGGCGCTGCGGTCGCTGGAGAAGAAGGGCTCGCAGTTCGACTTCGCCGGCCCGCTCGGGGACAGGGCCGAACTGCTGGCGAAGGCCGCGGTGCCCACCGACGGCCGGATCAACACCGTCATGGCGGCGATCCGCGCCGGAGCCACCCAGCAGGAGGTCTTCGACGCCACGCGGATCGACCCCTGGTTCGTCGACCAGCTCTTCCTGATCAAGGAGTACGCGGACGAGCTGGCCGCCGCCGACCGGCTCCACCCGGAGCTGCTGGCCGACGCCAAACGGCACGGCTTCTCCGACGCCCAGATCGCCGCCGTCCGCGGCCTGCGTGAGGAGACCGTCCGCGAGGTCCGGCACGCGCTCGGCATCCGCCCGGTCTACAAGACCGTCGACACCTGCGCCGCCGAGTTCGCCGCGCGCACCCCGTACTTCTACTCGTCCTACGACGAGGAGAGCGAGGTCGCGCCGCGCGCGAAGCCCGCGGTGATCATCCTCGGCTCGGGCCCCAACCGCATCGGCCAGGGCATCGAGTTCGACTACTCCTGCGTGCACGCCTCCTTCGCGCTGCACGATGCCGGGTACGAGACCGTCATGGTCAACTGCAACCCGGAGACCGTCTCCACCGACTACGACACCTCCGACCGGCTCTACTTCGAGCCGCTCACCCTGGAGGACGTCCTGGAGGTCGTGTACGCCGAGACCCAGGCCGGACCGGTCGCGGGCGTCATCGTCCAGCTCGGCGGCCAGACCCCGCTGGGCCTGGCCCAGGCGCTCAAGGACAACGGCGTGCCCGTCGTCGGCACCTCGCCCGAGGCGATCCACCTCGCCGAGGACCGCGGCGCCTTCGGCCGGGTGCTCGCCGAGGCCGGGCTGCCGGCGCCCAAGCACGGCACCGCCACCTCCTTCCCCGCCGCCAAGGCCATCGCCGACGAGATCGGCTACCCGGTGCTGGTCCGCCCCTCCTACGTGCTCGGCGGGCGCGGCATGGAGATCGTGTACGACGAGACGCGCCTGGCCTCGTACATCGCGGAGTCCACCGAGATCGGCCCGAACCGGCCGGTGCTGGTCGACCGCTTCCTGGACGACGCGATCGAGATCGACGTGGACGCGCTCTACGACGGCCACCAGCTCTACCTCGGCGGCGTGATGGAGCACATCGAGGAGGCCGGCATCCACTCCGGCGACTCGGCGTGCGCGCTGCCGCCGATAACGCTGGGCGGCCACGACATCAAGCGGCTGCGGGTGTCCACCGAGGCGATCGCCGCGGGGGTCGGCGTGCGCGGCCTGATCAACATCCAGTTCGCGCTGGCCGGGGACGTCCTGTACGTGCTGGAGGCCAACCCGCGGGCGTCGCGCACCGTCCCCTTCACCTCCAAGGCGACCGCGGTACCGCTGGCCAAGGCCGCCGCCCGGATCTCGCTGGGCGCGACCATCGCCGAACTGCGGGCCGAGGGCCTGCTGCCGTCCCGCGGCGACGGCGGCACGCTGCCGCTGGACGCGCCGATCTCCGTCAAGGAGGCGGTGCTGCCGTGGAGCCGGTTCCGCGACCCGCAGGGCCGTGGCGTGGACACCGTCCTCGGGCCCGAGATGCGTTCCACCGGCGAGGTGATGGGCATCGACACGGTGTTCGGCACCGCCTACGCCAAGTCGCAGGCGGGCGCGTACGGCGCACTGCCCACCAAGGGGCGGGCCTTCGTCTCCGTCGCCAACCGGGACAAGCGGGCGCTGATCTTCCCGGCGCGGGCGCTGATCGAGCACGGCTTCGAGCTGCTGGCCACCTCGGGCACGGCGGAGATGCTGCGGCGCAACGGGATCGAGGCGCGGATCGTGCGCAAGCAGAGCGAGGGGGTCGGCCCGGACGGCGAACCCACCGTCGTGACGCTGATCCACGAGGGTGAGGTGGACCTCATCGTCAACACGCCCTTCGGCACCGGCGGACGCCTCGACGGCTACGACATCCGCACCGCCGCGGTGGCCCGCGGGGTGCCGTGCCTGACCACGGTCCAGGCGCTGGCCGCCGCCGTCCAGGGCATCGACGCGCTCACCCGCGGCGACATAGGGGTGCGCTCCCTCCAGGAGCACGCGGAGCGAATGACCGAGGCGAGGGAGGGCTGAGGGCGGCCGGCGCCGTCGCGACGGGGTGTTCCGCCCGGCCGTGCCGGCCGTGCCCGCACCCGAACGACCTGACCCTGCTACGAGAAAGCACAGCATGTACGCCCTTTTCTTCCGGCTGGTCTTCCGGCGGATGGACCCCGAGCGGGCGCACCGCCTGGCGTTCGCATGGATCCGGCTGGCCGCGCGGGTGCCGGGACTGCGGAGCCTGGTCGCCGCGGTGTTCGCGCCGCGGTACCCGGACCTGCGGACCGAGGCGTTCGGGCTGGCCATGCGCGGGCCGTTCGGTCTGGCCGCCGGGTTCGACAAGAACGCGGTCGCGATCGACGGCATGGCGATGCTCGGCTTCGACCACGTCGAGGTGGGCACCGTGACCGGGCAGGGCCAGCCGGGCAACCCGCGCAAGCGGCTCTTCCGGCTGGTCGAGGACCGCGCGCTGATCAACCGCATGGGGTTCAACAACGACGGCTCGGCGGCCGTCGCCGCGCGCCTGGCGGCCCGCACGGCGGTCTTCCCCACCACCGTCGGCGTCAACATCGGCAAGACCAAGGCCGTCCCCGAGGAGGAGGCCGTCGCGGACTACGTGACGTCCACCGAGCGGTTGGCCGCCCATGCCGACTACCTGGTCGTCAACGTGTCCTCGCCGAACACCCCGGGGCTGCGCGACCTCCAGGCCACCTCCGCGCTCCGGCCGCTGCTCAGCGCGGTGCGCGAGGCCGCCGACCGCACGGTGACCGGCCGGCGGGTGCCGCTGCTGGTCAAGATCGCGCCCGACCTCGCCGACGAGGACGTGGACGCGGTGGCCGACCTCGCGGTGGAACTGGGCCTGGACGGGATCATCGCCACCAATACGACGATCGCCCGCGAGAGCCTGGGCCTGGCATCGGACCCGGCCCTGGTACGGGAGACCGGCGGGCTGTCCGGTGCGCCGCTCGGAGCGCGCTCGCTGGAGGTGCTGCGGCGGCTGTACGCGCGGGTAGGCGACCGGATCACGCTGGTCGGCGTGGGCGGCGTCGAGAACGCCGAGGACGCCTGGCAGCGCATTCTGGCCGGCGCCACCCTGGTCCAGGGGTACAGCGCGTTCGTCTACCGGGGACCGCTGTGGGCGCGCGCGGTGCACAAGGGCCTGGCCGCGCGGCTGGCCGCCAGCCCCTACGACACGCTCGCCGACGCGGTCGGCGCCGACACCCGGAAGGTGACCGCATGACCGGCACGACCTCCCTGACCACGCCGGAACCCTTCGGCGCCCGGCTGCGGCACGCCATGGACACCCGGGGACAGCTGTGCGTCGGCATCGACCCGCACACCTCGCTGCTGGCGGAGTGGGGGCTGAGCGACGACGTCGCCGGTCTCGAGCGGTTCACCATGACCGTGGTGGAGGCGCTGGGCGGGACGGTGGCCGTGCTCAAGCCGCAGTCCGCCTTCTTCGAGCGCTTCGGGTCGCGCGGGATCGCGGTCCTGGAGCGGGCGGTGGCGGCGGCCCGGCAGGCGGGCGCCCTGGTGGTGACCGACGCCAAGCGCGGCGACATCGGGTCAACGATGGCCGCGTACGCCGCCACCTACCTCGACAAGGACTCGCCGCTGTTCAGCGACGCGGTCACGGTGAGCCCGTTCCTCGGGTTCGGCTCGCTGCGGCCGGCGCTGGACGCGGCGCGGATCTCCGGCGCCGGGGTCTTCGTACTGGCGCTGACGTCCAACCCGGAGGGCGCCGAGGTGCAGCGGGCCACGGTGCCGGGCGGGGCGTCGGTCGCGCAGGTGATGCTGGACCACATCACCGCGGAGAACGCCGGCGCGGCGCCGCTGGGCTCGGTCGGCGCGGTGGTCGGGGCGACGCTGCGCGAGGCGGGCGTGGACCTCGCGGTCAACGGCCCGCTGCTGGCCCCCGGTATCGGCGCGCAGGGGGCCACCGCGGCGGATCTGCCGGACCTGTTCGGCAGCGCCCTGGGGAATGTGCTGCCGAGCGTCAGCCGGGACGTGCTGCGCCACGGCCCGGACGCCGCGGCGCTGCGGAAAGCGGTGCGGGCATATGCGCGGCAGGTCCGGGAAGCGGTCGCGGGTGCCGGGAATGTCGACGGCAATACCGTCCGGTAATACGCCGGAAAATCAGCCGGCAAAGGGGCCGGATTCAACCACCGGCCGCATGGACCCCGAAACCTGCTCCGTTTTGCCCCAAATGCCCGCTCGGATCGAGGCTGACCAGGACTTTTCCTCTGTTCTCGCTGACTTGGGCCGTCCGGACCGCTAGTCTCCGACAGGAGCGAGCGGTTCAACGCGCCGCTCATCGCCCCGCGGGCGCGGGGCGAGTCGTTCCACACGGTCCATATCCGATTGCTCTACATCCGAGGTGACGTAGGCGTGGCTCTTCCGCCCCTTACCCCTGAACAGCGCGCTGCCGCGCTCGAAAAGGCCGCCGCGGCTCGCCGGGAGCGCGCCGAGGTCAAGAACCGGCTCAAGCATTCCGGCGCCTCCCTGCACGAGGTCATCAAGCAGGGCCAGGAGAACGATGTCATCGGCAAGATGAAGGTCTCCGCGCTGCTGGAATCCCTTCCTGGCGTCGGCAAGGTCCGCGCCAAGCAGATCATGGAGCGGCTCGGCATCTCCGAGAGCCGCCGGGTGCGCGGGCTGGGCTCGAACCAGATCGCCTCCCTGGAGCGCGAGTTCGGCGGCACCGCCGCCTGACGGTCCCAGCACTCCGGGAACCAGGGATAATCGCTCCATGAGCTCTGCAGTCTCCCGGGGGACGGTCCGCCCCCTCGCATCGCAGGGGGCAACCCCGGCCCACCCGGTCAGACGTCCGCGGCTGACCGTGCTCTCCGGCCCCTCCGGGGTCGGCAAGAGCACGGTCGTCGCCCACCTCCGCAGGGTGCACCCCGAGGTCTGGCTCTCGGTGTCCGCCACCACCCGCAAGCCGCGCCCCGGTGAGGAGCACGGTGTCCAGTACTTCTTCGTCGAGGACGACGAGTTCGACAAACTCGTCGCCAACGGCGAACTGCTGGAGTGGGCCGAGTTCGCCGGCAACCGGTACGGCACTCCGCGCCGGGCCGTGCTCGACAAGCTCGCCGCGGGTGAGCCGGTACTGCTGGAGATCGACCTGCAGGGTGCCCGGCTGGTCCGCCAGTCGATGCCCGAGGCCCATCTGGTCTTCCTCGCCCCGCCGAGCTGGGAGGAGCTGGTCCGCCGCCTCACCGGCCGCGGCACCGAATCACCCGAGGTGATCGAGGAGCGGCTGGCCGCCGCGCGGGTCGAGCTGGCGGCCGAGTCCGAGTTCGACCAGACCCTTGTCAACACCTCCGTCGAGGCGGTAGCGCACGAGCTGCTAGCCTTGATGCAGATTGTTTGATCGTCGATCCACGTCCGGTGAGCCCGGTCCGCACTGTCTCCGCCGCTCCTCGTCCGTCGATCCTCGCTTCGCGTCCGCAATCTCCTGTCGTCCACAAGTAGGGGTAGGTAGAGCGTGTCCTCTTCCATCACCGCGCCCGAGGGCATCATCAACCCGCCGATCGACGAGCTGCTCGAAGCCACCGACTCCAAGTACAGCCTGGTGATCTACGCGGCCAAGCGCGCTCGCCAGATCAACGCGTACTACTCGCAGCTCGGCGAGGGCCTGCTGGAGTACGTGGGCCCGCTGGTGGACACCCACGTCCACGAGAAGCCGCTCTCCATCGCGCTGCGCGAGATCAACGCGGGTCTGCTGACCTCCGAGGCCGTCGAGGCCCCGCCGGCACACTGAACACCCGCTTCACCTTCATCCCGGGCCCGGCGGCGCGACCGCCGGGCCCGTGGTGTGTCATGGGGTGGGCGGAATCCCCGCGGTTCCGCCCACCCGGGTTCTTCGACGTCGGCGGGAGAGGCGATGGGCAGGCCACAGGTCGTGCTGGGCGTGAGCGGCGGGATCGCCGCCTACAAGGCGTGCGAGCTGCTGCGGCGGCTGACCGAGTCGGGACACGAGGTCCGGGTGGTGCCCACCGAGTCGGCGCTGCACTTCGTCGGCGAGGCCACCTGGTCGGCACTGTCCGGCAACCCCGTCCCGACCCGGGTCTGGGACGACGTCCACCAGGTGCCGCACGTCCGCATCGGCCAGCACGCCGACCTGGTGGTGGTCGCGCCCGCGACCGCCGACCTGCTGGCCAGGGCCGCCCACGGCCTCGCCGACGACCTGCTCACCAACACCCTGCTCACCGCCCGCTGCCCGGTGGTCTTCGCCCCCGCGATGCACACCGAGATGTGGGAGCACCCGGCCACCCAGGACAACGTCGCCACCCTGCGCCGCCGTGGCGCCGTGGTCATCGAGCCCGCCGTCGGCCGGCTCACCGGAGCCGACACCGGCAAGGGCCGGCTGCCCGAACCCGCCGAGATCTACGAGGTCTGCCGCCGGGTCCTGGCCCGCGGCGGCGCCCTCCCGCGCGACCTGGCCGGCCGGCACGTCGTGATCAGCGCCGGCGGCACCCGCGAACCGCTCGACCCGGTCCGCTACCTGGGCAACCGCTCGTCCGGCAAGCAGGGTTACGCGCTGGCCCGCACCGCCGTCGCCCGCGGCGCCCGGGTCACCCTGGTGGCGGCCAACACCGGGCTGCCCGACCCGGCGGGCGCCGACGTGCTGACCGCCGGTACCGCCGACCAGCTCCGGGAGGCCGTCCTGAAGGCCGCGGCGGACGCCGACGTGGTGGTGATGGCCGCGGCCGTCGCCGACTTCCGGCCCGCCGCGTACGCCACCGGCAAGATCAAGAAGAGGGACGGGGAGGAGCCGGCGCCGATCCCCCTGGTGCGCAACCCGGACATCCTGGCCGAACTGTCGGCGAACCGGCCCCGTGCCGGGCAGCTCGTGGTCGGCTTCGCCGCCGAGACCGACGACGTCCTCGCCAACGGCCGCGCCAAGCTCGCCCGCAAGGGCTGCGACCTCCTCGTCGTGAACGAGGTGGGCGAGCGCAAGGTGTTCGGCGCCGAGGAGAACGAGGCGGTGGTCCTGGGCGCCGACGGCAGCGAGACCCCGGTGCCGCACGGGCCCAAGGAGGCGCTCGCGGACCGGGTGTGGGATCTGGTGACGGCCCGGCTGGGCTGAAAAATTTCACTCCGACGGGCGCGAATAGAACGCCCCATTGTCACGCTTTCGAGTGATGGCTGGAAGTCATCGTTCCGGCGGTGGACACGGTGACGCAGGTCATGGCATATCCAAGGTGCGAGATGTCGTGTCCGCCGGGAGGACACGAACGATAAACTGTCCGCGGAGTGCCGGGCGCAGCCCCGCGCACTCCGCCACGATCGAGCCAGCAGCCGCTGCAACCCCAGGGAGCGATGTGTCCCGCCGCCTGTTCACCTCGGAGTCCGTCACCGAGGGACATCCAGACAAGATCGCTGACCAGATCAGCGACACCATCCTCGACGCGCTTCTGAAGGAGGACCCCACCTCCCGCGTCGCCGTCGAGACGATGATCACCACCGGCCAGGTGCATATCGCGGGCGAGGTGACGACCACCGCCTATGCCGACATCGCCACCCTGGTGCGCGGCAAGATCCTGGAGATCGGCTACGACTCGTCCAAGAAGGGCTTCGACGGCGCCTCGTGCGGCGTCTCGGTGTCCATCGGCGCGCAGTCGCCGGACATCGCCCAGGGCGTGGACACCGCGTACGAGAAGCGGGTCACCGGGGACGTGGACGACGAGCTCAGCAGGCAGGGCGCGGGCGACCAGGGCCTGATGTTCGGCTACGCCTCGGACGAGACGCCGGAGCTGATGCCGTTGCCCATCACGCTGGCGCACCGCCTGTCCCGGCGGCTCACCGAGGTCCGCAAGAACGGGACCATCCCGTACCTGCGTCCGGACGGCAAGACCCAGGTCACTATCGAGTACGACGGGGACAAGGCGGTCCGCCTCGACACCGTCGTGGTCTCCTCCCAGCACGCCTCGGACATCGACCTGGATTCGCTGCTCGCCCCCGACATCCGCGAGTTCGTGGTCGAGGTCGAGCTGAAGGCGCTGCTGGACGACGGCATCAAGCTGGACACCGACGGATACCGGCTGCTGGTCAACCCGACCGGCCGGTTCGAGATCGGCGGTCCGATGGGTGACGCGGGCCTGACCGGCCGGAAGATCATCATCGACACCTACGGCGGCATGGCCCGCCACGGCGGCGGCGCGTTCTCCGGCAAGGACCCCTCCAAGGTCGACCGGTCCGCCGCCTACGCCATGCGCTGGGTCGCCAAGAACGTGGTGGCGGCGGGCCTCGCCGCCCGCTGCGAGGTGCAGGTGGCGTACGCGATCGGCAAGGCCGAGCCCGTCGGCCTGTTCGTCGAGACCTTCGGCACCGAGAACGTGGACGTGGAGAAGATCGAGCAGGCCATCGGCCAGGTCTTCGACCTGCGTCCGGCCGCGATCATCCGCGACCTGGACCTGCTGCGGCCGATCTACGCCCAGACCGCCGCGTACGGGCACTTCGGACGCGAGCTGCCCGACTTCACCTGGGAACGCACGGACCGGGTGGACGCGCTGCGTACGGCGGCGAACCTGTAACGCGCGGCGACTCCGTAGCACCGTTGTGCGCCGGGGACCGCTGTCGGTCCTGTCTGGTAGGAAATGAGAGTGAGCGGCGAGCACGGGAATCCCGGACAGCGCCCCGCGGGCGAGCCCGCGGGGGGCGAGCAGCTCGCGCTCATCCGGGAGACGGTCCGCCGTTCCAAGGAACCGCGCGCCAAACCCCGCACCTGGCGGGGGGCCGCGCTCGCCGAAGGGCTGCCGGTGGCCCGTGTCCTGGTGGACAAGGGGCTCCTCCACCTCGACCAGTTCTTCGACTACGCCGTGCCCGCCGCGATGGACCGGGACGCCCAGCCGGGAGTACGGGTCCGGGTCCGCTTCGGGGCGCGCGTCGTCAAGGGCCGCCGCGAGGGCGGCACCCTGCACGACGGCTTCATCGTCGAGCGCCGCACCGACAGCGACTTCCGAGGCCCGCTCGCCCCGCTCGCCCAGGTCCTCTCCACCGAACCCGTCCTCACCCCGCCGCTGCTCATGCTGTGCCGCCAGGTCGCCGACCGGTACGCGGGCGCGCTCGCCGACGTCGTACAGCTCGCGGTCCCACCGCGGATGGCACGGGCGGAACGCGAGCCGTGGCCCGGGCCACCCCCGGCCACCGCTGGGGGGACCGCCACCGACCCCGCCGCGCCGCCGCCCGGCACCTGGACGCGTTACACCACCGGGCCCGCCTATCTCCGGGCGCTGAGCAGGGGTGACACCCCGCGCGGGGTGTGGCTCGCGCTACCGGGCCCGCACTGGCCGCGCGAACTGGCGGTGGCCATGGCCACCGCGCTCGCCGCCGGGCGGGGCGCGCTCGCCGTGCTGCCCGACGGCCGGGCCGCCGCCCGGGTGGACGCGGCGCTCACCGAGCTGATCGGCGAGGGCCGCCACGTCATGCTCACCGCGGACGCCGGCCCGGAGGAGCGGTACCGGCGCTGGCTCGCGGTCAGCCGGGGGGCGGTACGGGCGGTGGTCGGCACCCGGGCGGCGATGTTCGCTCCCGTCGCCGGCCTCGGGCTCATCGTGCTCTGGGACGACGGCGACTCCAGCCACGCCGAGCAGCACGCACCGCAGCCGCACGCCCGCGACGTGCTGCTGCTGCGCGCCAGGGAGGAACGCACCGCCTTCCTGCTCGGCGGCATCACCACCACCGTGGAAGCGGCGCAACTCGTCGACAGCGGCTGGGCACTGCCGCTGGCTGCGGCACGCGACGAGGTACGGGCGGCGGCGCCGTTGATACGTACCGTCGGCGACGCCGATCAGGCGCGGGACGAGGCGGCCCGTGCGGCCCGGCTGCCGTCAGTGGCCTGGCAGGTCACCCGGGACGCGCTGACCCGCGGACCGGTCCTCGTCCAGGTGCCGCGTCGCGGGTACGTGCCCAGGCTCGCCTGCGACCGCTGCCGGGAGCCCGCGCGGTGCGCCGCGTGCGCCGGGCCGCTGGAACTCCGCGACGAGAAGGCCACCCCGTCCTGCGGGTGGTGCGGGCGGCCCGCGGCCGACTGGCACTGCGCGTTGTGCGGCGGGACCCGGCTGCGCGCCCGGGTGGTCGGGGCCCGGCGCACCGCCGAGGAGCTGGGGCGGGCCTTTCCGCGGGTGCCGGTGCGGACATCCGGGCGGGACACGGTGCTCGGCTCGGTGGGGGGCGCGCCGGCGCTCGTCATCGCCACGCCAGGGGCGGAACCCGTCGCCGACGAGGGGTACGCGGCGGCGCTGCTGCTCGACGGGTGGGCGCTGCTCAGCCGGCCCGACCTGCGGGCAGGCGAGGAGGCGCTGCGCCGGTGGGCGCAGGCGGCGGCGCTGGTACGGCCGGCGTCGGAGGGCGGCACGGTGCTCGTGCTGGCCGAGCCCACGCTGCGGCCGGTGCAGGCGCTCGTCCGGTGGGACCCGGCGGGGCACGCGGTGCGGGAGCTGGCGGAGCGGGCGGAGCTGCGGTTTCCTCCTGTGTCGCGGATGGCTTCGGTGACGGGGGCGGCGGCGGCGCTCGCCGACTTCGTCGACACGGTCCGGCTGCCGCCGGGCACGGAATTGCTCGGGCCGGTTCCGGTTCCGGCTTCGGGGGTTCCGGGGTCCGCCCGGCCCCGGCGGGCGGGTGCGGCTTCCGCCGGCGGGCCGTCGGAACGGCTGCTGCTCCGGGTGCCCCCGGGAAGCGGGTCCGCGCTCGCCTCGTCGCTCAAGGAGGCGCAGGTCGCCCGCGCGACCCGGGGCGCCCCGGACCCCGTCCTCATCCGCATGGACCCGCCGGACATCGGGTGAGAGTGCTCCGGCGGCCCGCACGGGTGACCGCATTCCGTGCGGGCCGCCCGCTGTCCGGCGGCGCGGGCTGCCCCCTCCCGCGGAATGCGACCACTTCACGGGAGGGGGGACCGCGGGCCTGTCTGACACGTCCCGCCTGCCCCGCGGTGCCCGGCACGCATGCTCGCTGCGTTGTCGGGGTCGTCGGAGCATGCCCGCTACGCCGCTATGTCCGCTACGCCGCTACGGCGACGGCGCTCCGCCGTGCGATCGTACGCACCGGACCCCGCGAGCATCGCCCCGCGGGCGGACGGCGCTATCTGTCAGACAGGCCCGCGTCCCCTCCGGGCTACCCGGCGGTCGACCACGGCCGGCGCGCGCGGGAGGGCCAGGACGCAGGGCACGACCGACGCCGCCGGGTCAGGTTGCGGTCCTACGGGATGCGGCAGACCCGCGCGCCCGCTGCCCACCTGTGGGCTCAGCCGTTGCGGGGGCCCGGGAGGGCGGGGACGGTCGGCGTGGGGTGGGCCGCCTGCTCCTCCGGGGCGGCTCCGGGCGGCGGGGAGCCCCGCCGCCCCCCGTACCGCCGGTGCACGGCCTGCTTGGTGACGCCGAGTGCGGAGCCCACCGCGTCCCACGAGAAGCCGAGCGAGCGGTCGAACTCGACCGCGGCTGTGACCAGCGTCTCCACGCTGTCCCGCAGCTCCTGGGCGAGTCGTACGGTCGGCGCGGGCGCCCGCCCGTACACCACGAAGCCGGCGGTGGGGCCGCCGCGGCGCGGCCGGTACACGTTGCCCAACTGGGCGGTCAGGGTGCGCAGCGCGTCCACCTGGCGGCGGACCCTTTCGATGTCCCGCACCAGCAGGTGCAGGCTTGCCCGTGCCTGGGCATCAGGAGTTGCGTGGTCGGGCATCAACAAGCCTCTCCAACCGGCGGTTACAGGAGTCGAACGAGTCCGAACGAGTCAAACTCACTTGACCAACGCGCCACCCGCCCAAGGAGTCACGCACCTGGGGGCACACCCCCACCTGCGGGGGGCGCACGAGCGGGCGTGCACCCCCTGCCGGGGCGCGCCCTGGTGCCGCCCCGGCAGGGGGTGCGGGGTCGCCCGTCGAGGAGCGGTGTCCGGAGGCGGTGCGTCGCACGGCGCCGGATTCGGCCTCGTCATCTGCTCGGTCGATGCGGCAGCGTCGCAGGGCGCCGTGCCGGGTGCCGCGACGGGGCGAACTCCGGCTGACGCGGCCCTAGAATTGACCGTCCCGCCGCCGCACGCACAGGAGAAGACCGCCGTGCCCGTCAAGCCCATCCGCCTCTTCGGCGACCCGGTGCTGCGCATGACGGCGCAGCCGGTCACCACCTTCGACGCCGAACTCCGCACCCTGGTCAAGGACTTGACCGACACCATGCAGGACGCCCCGGGCGCCGGCCTGGCCGCCCCGCAACTCGGCGTCTCCCTGCGGGTGTTCACCTACTTCGTGGAGGGCGAGCTGGGCCACCTGGTCAATCCCGACCTCACCCTCAGCGAGGAGGAGCAGGACGGCCCCGAGGGCTGCCTGTCGCTGCCGGGCCTGACGTACGACTGCAGGCGCGCGTACGGTGTCGTCGCCCGAGGGTTCAACATGTACGGCGACCCGGTGACCATCGAGGGCACCCAGCGCCTGGCCCGCTGCATACAGCACGAGACCGACCACCTGGACGGCGTCATCTTCGTCGACCGGCTCGACACCGAGCAGCGCAAGGCGGCGATGAAGGCGATCCGTGAGGCGGAGTGGGGCGGGGCGGCGGTCCCGCCGCAGGTGAGGATCTCCCCGCACGACACGTTCGGCCGCGCGCTGTAGTCAGCCGGCCGGCTCGCGCCCCGCCCCCCGTAAGCCCCGCACGCCCGCGCCACCCACCCGCACCGCCCACCGAGAGGCACACCCGCACGATGAGGCTTGTCTTCGCCGGCACCCCCGAGGCCGCCCTACCCGCACTGGACGCCCTGCTCGCCTCCGACCGGCACGAGGTGGCGGCCGTGGTGACCCGGCCCGACGCGACCGCCGGCCGCGGGCGCAGGCTGCTGGCCAGCCCGGTCGCCCAGCGGGCGCAGGAAGCGGGGATCGAGGTGCTCAAGCCGGTCCGGCCGCGTGACGAGGACTTCCTCGCCCGGCTGCGGGAGATCGCCCCCGACTGCTGCCCGGTCGTCGCGTACGGCGCGCTGCTGCCCGGGGCCGCGCTGGAGGTGCCCGCGCGCGGCTGGGTCAACCTGCACTTCTCGCTGCTGCCCGCGTGGCGCGGCGCGGCCCCCGTACAGCACGCGGTGATGGCCGGGGACGAGGTGACCGGAGCGTCCACCTTCCTCATCGAACAGGGTCTCGACTCGGGGCCGGTCTACGGCGTGATCACCGAGGAGATCCGGCCCACCGACACCAGCGGCGATCTGCTCGGCCGGCTCGCGCACAGCGGGGCGCGGCTGCTGACCGCCACGGTGGACGGCATCGAGGACGGCTCGCTCGTCGCCCGCCCCCAGCCCGCCGACGGCATCACCCTCGCCCCGAAGATCACCGTCGAGGACGCCGCAGTGGACTGGTCCGCGCCCGCCCTCCGCATCGACCGGCTGATCCGCGCCTGCACTCCCGCCCCGGGCGCCTGGACCCTCGTCGCCGGTGAACGCCTCAAGCTCGGCCCGGTCCGTCTGACCCCCGACCGGACCGACCTCGCCCCGGGCGAGCTCGCCGTCACCAAGAACACCGTCCACGTCGGCACCGGCAGCCACGTTGTCCAGCTCACCGACGTCCAGCCCCAGAGCAAGAAGCGCATGCCCGCCCCCGACTGGACCCGCGGTACCCGCCTGTCCTCCGGCGAACGCCTGGGCGGAAAGCCGTAACCTCCCGGCGACGGACCGCCCGCCCGCAGGGGCGGTCGTACGCTGGACGCCGACCCACCTCGCCCAAAAAATCCGGAGCACCTTTCACGTGAACGAGCACACGCGCCGCCGTCCGCACGGCACGTTCCAGCACAAACCCCGCCAAAAACCGCAGCACGGCCCGCAGGGCAAGCCCTACCGCCGTCCGCATCGCGATCCCGTGCGGGTGCTCGCGTACGAGGCGCTGCGGGCGGTGGGGGAACGGGACGCCTACGCCAACCTCGTGCTGCCCGGGCTGCTGAGGACCGCCGAGGAGGACGCGGCGAAACGGGGCGGCGGGTTCGACCGGCGGGACGCGGCGCTGGCCACGGAGCTGGTGTACGGGACGCTGCGGCACCAGGGGACGTACGACGCGGTGATCGCCGCGTGCGTGGACCGGCCGCTGCGCGAGGTCGATCCGCCGGTGCTCGACGTACTCGCGCTGGGCGCCCACCAGTTGCTCGGTACCCGCATCCCCACCCACGCCGCGGTCTCGGCCACCGTGGACCTCGCCAGGGTCGTCGTCGGCGACGGACGGGCGAAGTTCGTCAACGCGGTGCTGCGCCGGATCTCCGCCCAGGACCTGGACACCTGGCTGGACCAGGTGGCGCCGCCCTACGACGAGGACCCGGAGGACCACCTCGCGGTCGTGCACTCGCATCCGCGCTGGGTGGTGTCCGCGCTGTGGGACGCGCTCGGCGGCGGCCGGGCGGGCATCGAGGAACTGCTCGCCGCCGACAACGAGCGGCCCGAGGTGACGCTGGTCGCGCGGCCCGGCCGGTCCACCCCGCAGGAGATCGCCGACTCGCTGCCCGCCGACTCCGCGCTGCCCGGCCGCTGGTCGCCGTACGCGGTACGGCTCGCCGAGGGCGGCGACCCGGCCGGTGTCCCGGCGGTACGCGAGGGCCGGGCCGGAGTGCAGGACGAGGGCAGCCAGCTGGTGGCCGCCGCACTGGCCGCGGCGCCGCTGGAGGAGGGTCCCGACGCGCGCTGGCTGGACGGTTGCGCGGGTCCTGGTGGGAAGGCCGCGTTGCTGGCCGCGCTCGCGGCGGACCGCGGGGCCGAGCTGGTCGCCGCCGAGAAACAGTCGCACCGCGCCCGGCTGGTCAGCCGTGCGCTGGCCGGCAACCCGGGCCCGTACCAGGTCGTGGTGGCCGACGGCACCCGTCCGGCCTGGGCGCCCGGCTCCTTCGACCGGGTCCTGGTCGACGTGCCGTGCACCGGCCTCGGCGCCCTGCGGCGCCGCCCCGAAGCCCGCTGGCGGCGCCGCGCCGAGGACGTGGCCGGGTTCGGGCCGCTCCAGCGCGGGCTGCTCACCGAGGCGCTGCGCGCGGTCCGCGTCGGCGGCGTGGTCGGCTACGCCACCTGCTCCCCGCACCTGGCCGAGACCCGCGCGGTCGTCGAGGACGTGCTGCGCGGCGGCCACGCGCCCGCCGCGCAGTGGATCGACGCCCGGCCCCTGCTGCCCGGAGTCCCGGCCCTGGGCGAGGGCCCCGACGTGCAGCTCTGGCCGCACCTGCACGGCACGGACGCGATGTACCTCGCGCTGCTGCGCCGTACGGGGTGAGCCCGGGGGCACCCGAGCGCCCGTACCGTACGGTACCTACCGCCGCTCGGCCGGCACGTCCGCATCGTGCGGTGCCGGCTCGGCCGGCCCGCCGACGTGCCAGCCGCGGCTGAGGTCCCCCGGCCACCACACCCGGTCGCCCAGGTCCAGGGTGAGCGCCGAGACCAGCACGGACCGCACCACGAACGTGTCCAGCAGGACGCCGAACGCCACCGCGAAGCCGATCTCGGCGAAGCCGACCACCGGCAGGGTGCCCAGCGCCGCGAAGGTGCCCGCCAGCACCAGTCCGGCCGAGGTGATCACACCGCCGGTCGCCGCGAGCCCGGTCCGTACGCCCTCGCCGGTGCCCAGGCGCGCGCTCTCCTCGCGGATGCGGGTCATCAGGAAGATGTTGTAGTCGATGCCGAGGGCGACCAGGAAGACGAAGACGAAGAGCGGGAAGGCGGTGTCCTCGGCAGGGAAGTCCAGCACGTGCCGGAAGGCCAGCGCGCTCACGCCCAGCGCGGCGGCGAAGGAGAGCACCACCGTGCCGATCAGCACCAACGGCGCGACCACCGCCCGCAGCAGTACCGCCAGAATCAGCAGCACCACCAGCAGGATCAGCGGGATGAGCAGTGCGTCGTCCCGGGCCGACGCCTCGCCGGTGTCCTTGATGACGGCGGTGCCCCCGCCGACCTTCGCGTCCGCACCCGGGATCCTGTGCAGGGTGTCGCGCGCCAGGTCCACCGTGTCCTTCGCGGCCTGGCTGTCCGGGCGGTCGGTCAGGGTGGCCTCCAGGTAGACCCGGCCGTTGTTCTCCGGGGGCACGCCGGGCGGCGCGCCGACCGAGCCGGTCACCACGCCCGGCACCGAGGTGAGCGCGGACTTCACCTCGACGGCCGCGTCCGCCCGGGCGATCACCACCAGCGGCTGCCCGCCGCCGGCCGGGAAGTAGCGGGCCTGCACCCGCTGGCCGACCACCGAGTCGGGGGTGTCGGTGAAGCTGTCTGCGGCGGACAGTCCGGTCGAGTTGAGGGCGAGCAGTCCGAAGGAGAGCGCCCCCAGCACGGCGACCGTGGTCACCCACACGGCGCGCGGCCGGCGGCTGACCCGCTCGCCGATCCGCGCCCACCGCCCGGTCCTGGTCGGTTCCGGGGTGCCGAGATGCGGGACCGCGGGCCAGAACACCCAGCGGCCGAAGATCACCAGCAGCGCCGGGAAGAGGGTGAGCATCGCGATCAGCCCGACGGTCACGCCGACCGCCGCGACCGGGCCGAGCCCGGAGGTGGAGTTCATCTCGGCGGCCAGCAGGCAGAGCATGCTCAGCGCCACCGTGGCGGCGCTGGCGATGATCGCGGGGCCCGCGCGGTGCAGCGCGAGCGCCATCGCCTCGTGCCGGTCCTCGTGCCGCCGCAACTCCTCCCGGTAGCGGGCCACCAGCAGCAGCGCGTAGTCCGTACCGGCGCCGAACACCAGCACCGTCAGGATGCCGGCGCTCTGCGCGTTGACCACCAGGCCGGCGTGCTCGGCCAGCAGGTAGACCACCGCCTGGGCGCTGAAGAGCGCGCCGACCACCGAGATCACCGGAAGGAAGAGCAGGCTGAGGCTGCGGTAGGTGAACAGCAGGATGACGACGACCACCGCGAGCGCCGAGAACAGCAGCGTGCCGTCGATGCCCTCGAAGGCGTTGTTGGAGTCCGCGGCGAACCCGGCGGGCCCGGTGATGTGCGCCTGGAGGCCGCCGGTGTCCTTGCCGGTGACGGCTCTGATGTCGTCCACCGCGTCCGAGAGGGAGGTCCAGCCGCTCTCGTCCACCGAGACCGGCACGATGAACTCCGCGGCGCGCGGCGACTGCGGGCGGTCCAGCAGCGGGCCGACGGTACGGGAGCCGATGATGCCGTGGGCGGTCATCGACCGGACCGTGGCCACGTCCCCGCGGATCTTCGCCAGGTCCGCGGGGGTCAGACCGCCCGGCCGGGTGTAGACCACCACCGCGGGCGCCGACTCCGGCGCGAAGTCCTTCTGCAGACTGAGCACCTGGGTGGACTCGGCCTTGCCGGGCAGCCAGCTCGCCGCGTCGTTCTTCTCCGCGTCCGTCAGCTTCTGCGCCAGCGGCGAGACCACCACCAGCACGACCACCCACAGTGCGAGAACGACCCACTTGGCGCGCCGCCCGCACACCAGATGGGCGATGTGCCGTGTTCCGCTCGCTGTTCCGCTCGCCATGAGTTGCGTTCCCCAGGTTCGCTCGTGGTGACGCCCTGCCCTCCACAGACGTGCCCGGAGAGCGGTCCGCGACCAGGATGGCACCGGCGTTCAGGTTTCGCGCGCCGGGTTCGCGCGCCGGGTCTACCGCCGGGTCCGCACCGTCACGGAGTGCGCTCCGGCGCCCGCCGGCGAGCCGGTCCCCGCCGTACTCCGGTGGAACAGCCCTCCACCGCCGGCCCGGATTCTGGTTTGCTGGGCACATGAGTGTGCAGATCAACCCCAGCATCCTGTCCGCCGACTTCGCCCGGCTCGCCGAGGAGGCGCAGGCGGTCGAGGGAGCCGACTGGCTCCACGTCGACGTCATGGACAACCACTTCGTCCCGAACCTCACGCTGGGGATCCCGGTCGTCGAGTCGCTGCACAAGGCCACGGGCATCCCGCTCGACTGCCACCTGATGATCGAGCAGCCGGACCGCTGGGCTCCCGCCTACGTGGAGGCCGGCGCCGGCTCGGTCACCTTCCACGCCGAGGCCGCCGCCGCGCCGGTCCGGCTGGCCCGCGAGATCCGCGCCAAGGGCGCCCGCGCCTCGATGGCGCTCAGGCCCGCGACGCCGATCGAGCCGTACGAGGACCTGCTGCCCGAACTCGACATGGTGCTGATCATGACCGTGGAGCCGGGTTTCGGCGGCCAGGCGTTCCTGGACATCATGCTGCCGAAGATCCGCCGCACCCGGGCCCTGATCGACAGGTACGGGCTGAGCATGTGGCTCCAGGTCGACGGCGGCGTCTCCGCCGGGACCATAGAGCGCTGCGCCGAGGCCGGCGCCGACGTCTTCGTGGCCGGCTCGGCCGTGTACGGGGCCGACGACCCCGCCGCGGCGGTCCGCGCACTGCGTGAACAGGCCGCCGCCGTCCACGTCCACTGACAGAGTGGCGCCGGGCACGAAGCTACGCGCCCGTAACCCCGGGTGTCTGCGAGTATGAGCGCGGAGCGGATCAGATGGGTGACTGGGGAGAAGTGACGTGAGCACAGGCCGCACTCAGGTGCGCATGGGCCCCGGCGAGATGGTCCAGGCTGCGGCGATGGCGCGTCGCTTCTACCTGGAGGGCAAGTCGAAGATCCAGATCGCCGAGGAGTTCGGGGTCAGCCGGTTCAAGGTGGCCCGCGTTCTGGAGACCGCGCTCGAACGCGACCTCGTCCGGATCGAGATCAGGGTTCCCGCCGAGCTCGACGCCGAGCGCTCCGACGCCCTGCGCGCGCACTACGGACTGCGGCACGCGGTGGTCGTGGAGACCCCCGCCGAGCAGGCCGACGCGCCCGACCAGGAGAACCTGGGCACGGTCGCGGCCGGCCTGCTCGGCGAACTCGTCAGCGACGGCGACGTGCTCGGCCTGGCCTGGGGCCGGTCCATCATCACCATGGCCAACGCCCTGGAGCGACTGGCGCCCTGCACGGTCGTGCAGCTGACCGGGGTGTACGACGTCGGCACCGCGGAACGCGGCTCCGTCGAGGCGGTACGCACCGCCGCCGCGGTCTCCGGCGGCGAGGCCCACCCGCTGTACGCGCCGATGGTGCTGGCCGACCCCGCCACGGCCGCCGCGCTGCGGGCGCAGAGCCAGATCGCCGCCGCCATGAGCCACTTCGACAAGGTCACCGTGGCCGTGGTCTCGGTCGGCTCCTGGGAGGCGGGCGTCTCCACCGTCCACGACGCGCTCACCGACGTCGAGCGCCGGCACTACGCGGGCCTCGGGGTGGCCGCGGAGATGTCCTCGCAGCTCTTCGACGCGCAGGGCCGCCAGGTCGGCCGCGACCTGGGGGAGCGGTGCATCACCATCGAGGCCGACCGGCTGCGGCGCATCCCCGAGGTGCTGGCCGTCGCGGGCGGTCGGCGCAAGGCCGCCGCCATCGACGCGGTGCTCCGCTCCGGCCTGGTCACCAGCCTGGTCACCGACACCGGGGCGGCCGAGCACCTGCTGCGTACCACCGAGCCCCCCGCCCGGCCCGCCCTCGACCGGGCGGACCCCGACGGCCCGTGAGGCCGGCGCGGCGCGCGGCGCCGCGAT
>NZ_DATDBG010000037.1:0-4754 GCF_036524955.1 Streptomyces sp. | reverse complement strand
ACCTGTCGTCGCTGACCGCCGCGGAGGCCGACGGTGACGAGCGGACGATCGAGGCGGCACTGCGGCCCCGGTCGCTGGACGAGGTCGTCGGCCAGGTCCGGGTCCGGGACCAGCTGGGTCTGGTCCTCGAGGCGGCCCGTCGGCGCGGCCGGGCGCCGGACCACGTGCTGCTCTCGGGGCCTCCGGGTCTGGGCAAGACGACCCTGGCGATGATCATCGCCAGCGAGATGTCGTCGCCGCTCCGGCTCACCAGCGGCCCGGCGATCACCCATGCCGGCGACCTCGCCGCGATCCTGTCCGGGATGAACGAGGGCGACGTCCTCTTCGTCGACGAGATCCACCGCATGTCCCGGCCCGCCGAGGAGATGCTCTACATGGCGATGGAGGACTTCCGGGTCGACGTGATCGTCGGGAAGGGCCCGGGCGCCACCGCCATCCCGCTGGAGTTGCCGCCGTTCACCCTCGTCGGCGCGACCACCCGGGCCGGCCTGCTGCCGCCGCCGCTGCGCGACCGGTTCGGCTTCACCGGCCACATGGAGTTCTACGCCCCCGCCGAACTGGAGCGGGTGATCCACCGCTCGGCCGGCCTGCTGGACGTGCACATCGCCCCCGACGGTGCCGCCGAGATCGCCGGACGCTCCCGTGGCACCCCCCGGATCGCCAACCGGCTGCTGCGCCGGGTCCGGGACTACGCGCAGGTCAGGGCGGACGGCGTGATCACCCGCGAGATCGCCGCGCGGGCCCTTGAGGTGTACGAGGTGGACGCCCGCGGCCTGGACCGGCTGGACCGTGCCGTGCTGCAGGCGCTGCTCAGACTCTTCGGCGGCGGCCCGGTGGGCCTGTCCACGCTGGCCGTCGCGGTCGGCGAGGAACGTGAGACCGTGGAGGAGGTCGCCGAGCCGTTCCTGGTCCGCGAGGGGCTGCTGGCCCGTACGCCCAGGGGCCGGGTGGCCACCCAGGCCGCCTGGGCGCACCTGGGACTCGTACCGCCGCACGGTGCCGGGGGAGCGGGTCAGGGGGTGGCGGGACCCGGACAGACCGGGCTGTTCGGTCCGTGACGTCCGATACACTCGCCCGTCCAGGAACCCCAGTGCCATGCTTGGCGTTGTTCCAGCGGCGAGCCAGCGCTTAGACTCCGCCGACGCCCTTCCTCTGGATCGGCATACATATCCCGAAACCCAGGCCGGCGCCACGCCGGCCGCGCGAAGGAACGTCCAGACCGTGAATCCCCTGATCCTCGTCTTCATCGTCATGATCGGCGTCATGTTCCTCATGACCCGTTCAGCAAGGACCAAGCAGCGCCAGGCGTTGGAGATGCGCAATCAAATGGAGCCGGGCTCCGGCGTCCGCACCATCGGCGGCATGTACGCGGTGGTGAAGGAGGTCAACGAGGAGACGGTGCTGCTGGAGCTGACCGACGGCGTGCACGCGCACTTCACCAAGAACGCCATCGGCGCGGTGCTCTCCGAGGAGGACTTCAACCGCATCGTGCACGGCATCGAGCCGGAGGAGCCGGAGGACGCCGAGGAGACGGCCGCCGCCGCGGCCACCGGGGACGCCGCGGCGTTGGACGACGCGCCCGGCAAAGACCGGACGCCGAGTGACGACCGCGCCGAGGCCGTCGAGCACGTCGAGCTCAAGAAGTCCGAGGGCGCGCCGGAGCAGGACGGCTCCGGCACCACCACCGACGCCAAGTAACGGCCCGTTCTCACTCACACTCGTGGCCACCCCGCGAGCGCGCGGCTCCGGGGTGGTAGGACAGGGAGAAACAAGAAGGTGGCAGCAGCCAAGAAGGGCCGCAGGTCCTCGGGGAGTCAGGGATACCCCGGGCGCGCACTGGCCGTGATCCTCATCGCCCTGGTGGCGCTGACCGGAGGCATGTTTCTCTCCGGCAACACCACTCCCCGGTTGGGTATCGACCTCGCGGGCGGTGTCAGCATCACGCTGACCGCCAAGCCCGACCAGGGCAGCGCGGTCACCAAGTCCAACATGGACACGGCGGTCGGCATCATCAACCGCCGGGTCAACGGGCTGGGCGTCTCCGAGGCGGAGGTGCAGACCCAGGGTTCGAAGAACATCATCGTCAACATCCCCAAGGGCACCAACGCCGACGAGGCGGAGAAGCAGGTGGGCACCACCGCCCAGCTCTACTTCCGCCAGGTGCTGGCCCAGGTGGACGGTGAGCCCGCCAAGACCCCCCCGAGCCCGTCGACCAGCCCGACGCCGAAGTCGTCCGGCACGCCGAAGCCCGGCTCCTCGGCCCCCGCGAGTGCCACCCCCTCCGCGAAGTCGACGCCGACCGCCACCCCGACGGCCTCCGCCACCCAGGGCCGGGCGGTCACCGACGCGCTCAAGGCCCCCACGCCGGTCCCCGCCCCGTCCCCGAGCGGTTCGACGGGCGACACCGCCGGCGCCGCGCCCGCCGACACCTCGGTCCCGGCCGACCTCCAGGCCAAGCTGTCCGCGCTGGACTGCACCAACGCCAAGCAGCGCACCGCCGCGAGCGAGGGCACCAAGCCCGGCGACAAGGTCGTCGCCTGCGGGCAGGTCGAGGGGCACTGGTTCAAGTACGCGCTCGGCCCGACCCTGATCGACGGCAAGCGGGTCTCCGGCGCCAGCGCGGCCTTCGACTCCCAGCAGGGCAACGGCTGGGTGGTCAACCTGACCTTCGACTCCAAGGGCGCCAAGCAGTTCACCACCGTCACCGGCGACCTGTCCCGCCAGCAGTCGCCGAACAACCAGTTCGCCATCGACCTCGACGGCGACGTGGTCTCCGCGCCCTCGGTCTCCCAGGCGCTGCCCGGCGGCAGCGCGCAGATCTCCGGCTCCTTCAGCCAGAAGAGCGCCGAGGACCTGGCGAACGTGCTGAAGTACGGCTCCCTGCCGCTGGCGTTCAACATCTCCGACAAGACCACCGTCTCGGCCGCTCTCGGCGGCGAGCAGCTGCGCGGCGGCCTGATCGCCGGCGCCGTCGGCCTCGCCCTGGTCGTGGTGTACATGCTGAGCTACTACCGCGGCCTCGGCGGCGTGGCGATCGTCAGCCTGATGGTGTCGGCCGCGCTCACGTACACGATCATGTGCCTGCTCGGCCCGGCGATCGGCTTCGCGCTCAACCTGCCGGCGGTCTGCGGAGCCATCGTGGCCATCGGTATCACCGCCGACTCGTTCATCGTGTTCTTCGAACGCATAAGGGACGAGCTGCGCGAAGGCCGGTCCCTGCAACCGGCCGTGGCCCGCGGCTGGCCGCGCGCCCGGCGCACCATCCTGGTGTCGGACTTCGTCTCCTTCCTCGCCGCCGCGGTGCTGTTCGTGGTGTCCGTCGGCAAGGTCCAGGGCTTCGCCTTCACGCTCGGCCTGACCACCCTGCTCGATGTCGCCGTGGTGTTCCTGTTCACCAAGCCGCTGATGACGATCCTCGCCCGTCGGCCGTTCTTCGCCCGCGGCAGCAAGTGGTCCGGCCTCGACCCGAAGAGCCTCGGGGTCCAGGCCCCGCTGCGCCGTGTCCGCCGCCCGTCCAGCACCGAGACGAAGGAAGCCTGATGTCCAAACTCGGCAATCTCGGTCACCGGCTGCACCGGGGCGAGATCAGTTACGACTTCGTCGGCCGGCGCAAGTACTGGTACGGGCTCTCGATCCTGATCACGGTCGCCGCGATCGTCGGGCTCGCGGTGAACGGCCTCAAGCAGGGCATCGAGTTCTCCGGCGGTGCGGTCTTCACCACCCCCAAGACCTCGATCTCGGTCTCCGACGCGCAGGACAGGATCTCCGGTCACACCGGCGGTCACAACGCCACCATCCAGAAGCTGGGCAACGGCAACCTGCGCATCCAGATCAGCGAGATCTCCACCGACACCTCCAAGCAGGTCCAGCAGGAGATCGCCAAGGACCTCGGGATGACCTCGTCGAAGATCGACGCGGAGATCGTCGGCCCGAGCTGGGGCAAGGAGATCTCCCAGAAGGCCCTGGAAGGTCTGATCATCTTCCTGGTCCTGGTGGTCGCCTACCTCGCCATCGCCTTCGAGTGGCGCATGGCTGTGGCCGCGCTGGTCGCCCTGCTGCACGACCTCACGATCACCACGGGCGTGTACGCCATCGTGGGCTTCGAGGTCACCCCGGGCACCGTGATCGGTCTGCTCACCATCCTCGGTTACTCCCTCTACGACACCGTCGTCGTCTTCGACGGTCTCAAGGAAGCCACCAAGGACATCACCAAGCAGAACCGCCACACGTACAGCGAACTGGCCAACCGCAGCCTCAACGGCACGCTGGTCCGGTCGATCAACACCACGGTCGTCGCGCTGCTGCCGGTCGGCGCGCTGCTGTTCATCGGCGGCGGCATCCTCGGCGCGGGCATGCTCAACGACATCGCGCTCGCGCTGTTCGTCGGCCTCACCGCCGGCGCGTACTCCTCCATCTTCATCGCGACCCCGCTCGTCGCGGACCTCAAGGAGCGCGAGCCGCAGATGAAGGCGCTGCGCAAGCGGGTGCAGGCCCGGCGAGCGGCCGACACGGCGAAGGCCGCGGAGGCGGCGGCCCGCGGCGAGACGGAGGGCGAGGACGCGGACCGGGGCGAGGAGGACGGACCGGCCGCTCCGGCGGCGGCCGGCGTGGTCGGCCCGCGTGCCCAGGGCCCGGCGTCCGCGTCGTCCACGGGCGCCCGCCCGGCCCGCAACCAGCCCGCGAGCCGCGGCAACCGCGGCCGGGGCCGCCCCTCCGGCAAGCGGCGCTGACCGCCGGCCGTCGCCGCCCCTCCG
>NZ_DATDBG010000036.1:0-5424 GCF_036524955.1 Streptomyces sp. | reverse complement strand
CTGCTGGTGGGGGCGTGCAGCGGCGGGGACGGAGCGCCGCCGCTGCTGCCCCCGGGCCGGACGTCGGCTCCGGCCTCGGCGTCCGCGCCGCCGTCCCCGCCCTCGCCCGCGCCCAGCACGTCGGCGGGTCCCACGGCGTCGGCGGCGCCGGCCAAGGGCACGGCGGAGGTCACCGGGACGGTGGCGAGCCGGCTCGGCTCGCCCTGGGGCGTGGCGCAACTCCCGGACGGCGCGCTGCTCGTGGCCTCCCGCGACACGGGGCGGATCTCGCGGGTCGACGCGGCGAGCGGGAGGACCGCGGCGGTCGGCGCCGTGCCCGGGGTCTTCCACCCGCAGGGAAGCGAAGGCGGGCTGCTGGGGCTGGCGATCTCCCCGGCGTTCGGGTCCGACCAGTTCGTGTACGCGTACTTCACGACGGAGTCGGACAACCGGATCGCGCGCCTGCTGTACGACCCCTCGCGGCCGAAGGGCGAACAACTCGGCGCGCCCGACACGATCCTGCGCGGGATACCCAGCGGTACGTTCCACAACGGGGGGCGGATCGCCTTCGGTCCCGACGGCATGCTGTACGCCGGGACCGGCGAGACCGGGCAGAGCGGGCTCGCCCAGGACACGTCCTCGCTCGGCGGGAAGATCCTGCGGATGACGCCCGACGGCCAGGCGCCGCAGGACAATCCGGTGCCGGGCTCACTCGTCTACTCCACCGGCCACCGCAACGTCCAGGGTCTCGCGTGGGACTCCGCGAGGCGGCTGTGGGCCTCGGAGTTCGGCCAGAGCACGTGGGACGAGCTCAACCTGATCGAGCCGGGCGGGAACTACGGCTGGCCGGACGTCGAGGGCATCGCGCACGAGCCGGGCTTCATCGATCCCGTCGCCCAGTGGCCCACGGACGAGGCGTCCCCCAGCGGGATCGCCTACGCGGCGGGCTCCATCTGGATGGCCTCCCTCAAGGGCGAGCGCCTCTGGCGCATCCCCCTCGCCGGTACGAAGACGGCGGCTCCCCCGCAGCCCTTCTTCCCCGCGAAGTACGGCCGCCTGCGCACGGTCCTCGCCCTCGACGGCCACACCCTCCTGCTCTCCACCAGCAACACGGACGGCCGCGGCCTCCCGCACCCCTCCGACGACCGCATCCTCCGCCTCACGGTGACCTGACCCGGGCCGTGCCGCACCCACCCACCCTCTCCTTCACCGGCTGGACGGGCGGGAAGACACGCAGCCGGGAGGCTCCGGGGGCGACGCGGTGGACAGCGGACACCCACGCGGTGAAAGGCGGCGCACCGGGCGTGCGCCGAAGCGGAATCGGCCCTGCGGAGCGCACGTCTTCGCAGGGCGGGCTCGTGAGCCGGTCCGGCGGACCGACCGCTCCGGGCGGACAGGAGACCCGGTGCCGCGTCAGTCAGGGTTCGCCATCGGATGCCGTGCTCGGCCGATGCCGCCAGCTTCGTCTCCCAGGGGGTCCGCCACATCGGGCACATTCCCGAACGTGACGCCCGGCGGGGTCCTCGGACCACCGCCCGGCACCCGCTCAGGTACCGCCCGGGAACCTCAGACCGTGGCGCAGGCCCCCTCAGACGTCCGCCCGGCGGACACCGGCCGCCCCATCAGGGCGACGGTCCGGTCTTCCCAGTGTCACGGGCAGGCAACTCCGCTTGACCGGTGTCGGATCGTCGCGGGAACCTAACACCCCCTGGACGCCGGTGGATCGAGGTCACCGGGCCGGGGCGTAGGGGAGGGAAGTAAGCGCACGTGGTGGACACCGGTCTCTACATCGGCCCGGACAACGCGCCCGATCGTTACCGGCTGCTCCGGTCGATCGGCCGCGGCGGCGAGGCGGTCCTCTATCTCGCGGAGCTGGAGCTCAGCGGCGCGACCGAGCCCGTCGTCGTCAAAGTGCTGGACGCGCGGCAGACGCTGTCGCAGGAGCTGTTCTCCAAGATCAGCGAGAAGTGGCGCGAGCAGGCCGAGCTGCTGCGCTTCGTGCACCGGCTCGGCGTGGTCGGCATCCGCGAGCACTTCGAGGGCCCCTCGGCGCATCCGGCGGGTACGACCCCGGACGCGGGTGGGCGCGCGCTCTACCTGGTGATGAACCACGTGGAGGGCCTGGACCTGCGTGACTGGCGGGCCGAGCGCGCACTGGAGACCCCGGCCGAGCGGCGGGAGGCGGTGCGCTGCCTGGAGCAGTTGGCGGACGTGCTGGACTGGCTGCACAGCGGTACGGCCACCCCCTCGGGACGTACCGTCGTGCACGGCGACCTCTCCCCCGGCAATGTCATGATCGACGCCAACGGCCAGGCGACCCTGGTCGACTTCGGCCTGAGCAAGCTCACCGCCGACCATCAGACCGCCGAGGTGTGGTTCACGCCCGGTTTCGCGGCGCCCGAGGTCTTCGAGGGCAAGCGGAGCCCGGCCACCGACCGCTACGCGTTCGGCGCGATCGCGTACTTCCTGCTCAGCGGCATCTCCCCGGCCACCATGCCGGAGACGCTGCGGGCGTCCCTGCTGGACCTGCCGGAACTGGCGCCGCTGGACCGGGAGAAGGCCGCGCGGATCGCCGCGATCTTCGCCAACGACCCGGCGGACCGGCCGGACTCACTGGCCGCGTGGGTACGGGAGCTGCGACCGGCGGTGATCTCCACCACCACCCGGCCGCCCGTGGTGCCGCCCCTCCCGGCGGTGACGCCTCCCCCGGCCGCCCCTCCGCTGCCGGCGCACGCCCCCGCGTCCCTGGTGGCACCGACCACCGCGGACCCGGTTCCTCCGGCCGGCCCCGTCGTACCTCCGGCGCCGCGGACTCCCCCGGTCCCGGCCTACACGCCCCCGCCGGCGTACGCCCCGCCCGTGGCGGAACCGGTGGCCGCGTCCGTACCGGAGACGCCGGCCGTACCCGAAACGCCGGCGTACGGGGCCGCGCCCCACGAGGCACCCGCCGCGTACCAGGCCGCCGCCGACGCCCCCGCCGATCCGGCGCCGACCGCCGAGGTGTCGCAGGCGCGCCCCGAGCCGGAGCCGGAACCCGGCACCCGGCCGACCGTCGTGCTGGGCTCTGCCGGGCTGCCGCCCGAGGACAGCGGCAGCGGCAAGGGCGCCAGGGGCAAAGGCAGCGGCGGCAAAGGCAGTGGCAGGCGCCGCAGCCGCAAGCCGAAGGTGATCGCCGCCCTCGTGGTCGCGCTGCTGCTGGTCGGCGGCGGCGCGTACGCCGGGGTGACGCTGTCGGGCGGCGACGGGAACCCGGCCGCGACCGGCGCGAAGTCCCCCACCCCTGCCCCGTCGACGCAGCTCTCACCGGGCCCGACTGCGTCGTCGGCGTCGTCGGCGCCGACGCCCACCGACCAGCCGACCACCGGGAGCCCGGAGACCACGGACCCGTCGGCCTCGCCCGACCCGGCGACCATGAGTCCGGGTGCGACCCAGGCGCTGACCACCCAGCGGCCGGCGGACGGCGGCAGTTATCTGGAGACCGGCACCGCGGAGGTCAACGGGAAGCAGTACTACGACGTGCTGCGCACCCACTACTGCGACGGCGGGTACGCCGAGTACAACCTCAGCCGGAACTGGTCGCAGTTCAGGACGGTGCTCGGCGTGGACGACAACGGCATCGACGCCCCGGTGCTCTTCACCATCACGGTGGACGGCAACCAGCTCTTCCGTGACGAGGTGAGCCTGGGCAAGCCGGTCGCCAAGGTGTTCGATGTGTCGGGCGGGCTGCGGATGCGCATCGAGTGGAGCGTCGGCGACACGTCGGACTGCGGGACCGGGGTACTGGCCGAACCGACGCTCGTCCGCTCTCCCTGAACCGCGTGAGGACGGCACCCCGCCGGGGTGCCGTCCTCACAGCCGCTGCGTGCGGGTGCGCCCTCAGCCCTGGACGCCCAGCTTCTCCAGTACGAGTTCGCGTACCCGCTTGGCGTCCGCCTGGCCGCGGGTGAGCTTCATGACCGCGCCGATCAGCGCGCCGGAGGCGGCCAGGTTGCCGCCGCGGATCTTGTCGGCGACCGCGGCGTTGGCGGCGATCGCCTCGTCCACGGCCGCGCCGAGCGCGCTGTCGTCGGAGACGACCTTCAATCCGCGCTTCTCGACCACCGCGTCCGGCTCGCCCTCGCCCGCGAGGACGCCCTCGATGACCTGCCGGGCCAGCTTGTCGTTGAGGTCGCCCGCGGCGACCAGCGCGGAGACCCGGGCCACCTGCGCCGGGGTGATCGGCAGCGCGGTCAGTTCCACGCCGTCCTCGTTGGCGCGGCGGGCCAGCTCGCCCATCCACCACTTGCGGGCGGCCGCGGCGTCCGCGCCGGCGCCGATGGTGGCCACGATCGGGTCGATCGCGCCCGCGTTGAGCACCGACTGCATCTCGTGGTCGGAGATCCCCCAGTCCTCCTTGAGACGCGCCCGGCGCACCCGGGGGAGCTCCGGCAGGGTCGCGCGCAGCTCCTCGACCCAGTCGCGTGCCGGGGCGACCGGCACCAGGTCGGGTTCGGGGAAGTACCGGTAGTCCTCGGCCTCCTCCTTGATCCGCCCGGCGGTGGTGGTGCCGTTCTCCTCGTGGAAGTGACGGGTCTCCTGCACGATCATGCCGCCCCCGCTGAGCACCGCGGCGTGCCGCTGGATCTCGAAGCGGGCCGCGCGCTCCACGCTGCGCAGCGAGTTGACGTTCTTGGTCTCGCTGCGGGTGCCGAACTTCTTCTCCCCCTGGGGCCGCAGCGACAGGTTCACGTCGCAGCGCATCTGGCCCATCTCCATCCGGGCCTCGGACACCCCCAGCGCCCGGATCAGCTCACGCAACTCGGTGACGTACGCCTTGGCCACCTCCGGCGCCCGCGCCCCGGCGCCCTCGATCGGCTTGGTGACGATCTCGATCAGCGGGATGCCGGCCCGGTTGTAGTCCAGCAGCGAGTGCGAGGCGCCGTGGATACGGCCGGTCGCGCCGCCGACGTGGGTGGACTTGCCGGTGTCCTCCTCCATGTGGGCGCGCTCGATGTGCACGCGGAAGACCTCGCCGTCCTCCAGCTGGACGTCCAGGTAGCCGTTGAAGGCGATCGGTTCGTCGTACTGCGAGGTCTGGAAGTTCTTCGGCATGTCCGGGTAGAAGTAGTTCTTCCGGGCGAACCGGCACCACGCGGCGATCTCGCAGTTCAGCGCGAGGCCGATCTTGACGGCGGACTCCACGGCGGTCGCGTTGACCACCGGCAGCGAGCCGGGCAGGCCCAGACAGGTGGGGCAGGTCTGGGAGTTGGGCTCGGCGCCGAGCTCGGTGGAGCAGCCGCAGAACATCTTGGTCCTCGTACCCAGCTCCACATGGACCTCGAGGCCCATCACCGGGTCGTACGACGCCAGTGCGTCCTCGTAGGACAGCAGATCCATGACGGTCACAGTTACCTCTACCTCTCAGTCCGTCAGGTCAGTCCGTCAGGATGTCGTCGTTGCTCATCC
>NZ_DATDBG010000035.1:0-25293 GCF_036524955.1 Streptomyces sp. | reverse complement strand
GGACAGCGCGGCCGGGTGGGGGCGGACGGTGACGGGGGCCGGGCGGGCGGCGAGGGCGGCGCGGCCGATCGCGCGGGGGGCACGGGCGCGGAGGAGGGAGGAGGTCGGGGCGGCGGCGAGGAGGGCGGCGACGCGGCGGGGTACGGGGCCGGTGGTGGCGGACAGCGCGGCCGGGTGGGGGCGGACGGTGACGGGGGCCGGGCGGGCGGCGAGGGCGGCGCGGCCGATCGCGCGGGCGGCGAGCCTGCGGTCGCCGACTGCCGCTGCGGCGGACTCGTCGGCCCAGCGTTCGAGTGCGTAGGACAGGGGGCCGCGCAGGCCGCGCAGCGCGGGATGGGCCGCACAGGCCAGGGCGAGGGCGGTGAGGAAGAGGTGGTGGCGCCCGGCGAGGTGGGCCCGCTCGTGGGCGAGCAGCGCCTCGCGTTCGGCAGGGTCCAGTGCGCGGAGCATCCCGGAGGTGACGACGATCCGGCCGGGACGGCCGGGCAGCGCGTAGGCGTCGGGGCCCGGGTCGGGCAGTACCGTCAGGTCGCCGGCCTGGGTCCCGGCCGTCGCGGCGGCCCGCCGGGCGCGGGCGGCCAGCACGACGTGGCGACGTACGGTGCGTACCAGGGCCACCACGACCGCGGCGAGCAGCCCCGCGGCGACGCACGCGGCCGGTACGGTCACCTGGTCGCCGACCACCGGCAGTACGAAGTCCCCCAGCGCGGCGACGGGCGGCAGCATCAGCGCACCCGACCCGGCGAGCAGCCCGAGCGCGGCAACACCGCACCCCGCCAGCACCACCGCCGACGCCGCGATCAGCCACGCCGCCGCCCGCGGCGCCAGCCCCTCCGCGAGACGCCGTGCCGCCGGCGCACCCACCAACGGCAGCACCAGCGGCACCCAGACTGCGTAGTTCACGCGTCCGCACCTCCCACCGTGCCGCCTTCGCGGCCACCCGTCCCCGATCCGGAAGCGCCCGGGGCCGGAGAAGACCCCCCTTCCGCCGCGCGGCCCCCCTCCGGGGCCGGGGAAGACCCCTCCGGGGCCGGGGAGGAACCCCCTTCCGCCAGGAGAGCGCGGAGCAGGGCCTCGTCGGCGGGGCTGAGTTCGGAGACAAAGCGGGCGAGCACGGTGCCGCGGTCGTCGCGGGCGGATTTGTCGAGTTCGGTGCGCATGCGGCGGGCCGCGAGGCCCGGGGGGTCCTGGGCGGGGAGGTAGGCGTAGCCGCGGCCGGCGCGGGTGCGGCTGACGGTGCCCTTTTCGTGGAGGCGGGCGAGGATCGTGGTGACGGTGGTGCGCGCGAGGGGCGTACCGAGGTCGCGCTGGACGTCCGCCGGGGTGAGCGGACGGCCGTCGGCCGCCCACAGCGCGGCGAGCACGCTGGCCTCCAACTCGCCCGGCGGGCGGCGAGCCGCGTTGGGCTCCGCCATGAATCGCCCCTTCCCGCTCGTTCGTCTGCGGTTCCGTAGACCGACTACACGGCCGTAGTCGGCACGAGGTGCCGCACCGCACCCCTCGGACCCATTATGGGAGCGCCCCACCTCCATGTCCCTGCCCGTCCTGAACGAAGCCGCGCTCCCTCCGGCAGCCCCCGCACGAAGCCGTGAACGTACTCGACGGCGGTGGTCCGACCGCGGGACACCCGGGTGCAGGCCGCCACCGCCGCACCCCCGGCGGCGGCCGCGTTTCCGGGCCCCGGTCGGGGCCGGACCCGTGGCGCGGAACGCCGCCGGCCGCCGTCCGCAGTACGCGGAGGGCGGCCGGAAAAAGGGCTGCGAAGGACACGGGCGTCAGGCCTTGGCCGCCGCCGCCTCGATCTCCAGGGCGATCCGGATCTTGTCGCCGACCGCCGCACCCGCCGCGCCGCCGGTGACACCGAAGTCACTGCGGCTGATCTCGGTCGCGGCCGAGAAGCCGGCGAGCGCGTTGCCGTCGAAACCGGTGCCGAAGCCGTTGAGCTCCAGTTCCAGGGTGACGGGCTTGGTCACGCCGTGCAGGGTCAGCTCGCCGTCGACCTGGAACACGGCCGCGCTCTCGGCGCGGATCGCGGTCGAGGTGAAGGTCATCTCCGGGAACTGCTCGACGTCCAGGAAGTCCGCGTTGCGGACGTGCGCGTCACGGGTCTCGTTGCCGGTGTCCACCGAGGCGGTCCTGATCACCGCGGTGACCGACGACTGGAGCGGGTCCTCGGCGGTCACGATCGTCCCCTCGAACTCGCCGAAGTGGCCGCGAACCTTGGAAACACCCAGGTGGCGGACGTAGAAGGAGATGTCCGAGTGGACGCTGTCGATGGTCCAGGTACCGGCGACGTAGCCGGGGATCACTTCGGTCTGCGTGGTCATGGCGGGCTCCTCGGAGGGTTCGGTGAGCGGTGGTCAGTGGCGCCTGATTGAGCTCTCACTCACTATAACTCCATTGTATTGAATGTTCAACCATCCTAGAATGGAGGACATGGACGAGGTGCGGTGGCTGACCGATGACGAGCAGGAGATCTGGCGGGCGTACATGACCGCGAACGTCGAGTTCACGGCTCACATCGACCGCCAGTTGCGCCGGGATTCCGGCATGCCCATGGCCTACTACGAGATCCTGGTGCGGCTCTCGGAGGCGCCGGGCCGATGCCGGCGGATGAGCGAACTCGCCGAGGCGTCGCTGTCCTCGCGCAGCCGCCTGTCGCACGCGGTGGCGGCGCTGGAACGGTCGGGGTGGGTGATACGAAGACCCGCCGACGCCGACCGCCGCGGATGGGTGTGCGAACTGACCGACGAGGGGTTCGCCGCACTGGCCGCCGCCGCTCCCGGACACGTCACAACGGTCCGCGAGCACCTCTTCGACGTTCTCACACCCGAGCAGCTCTCGGCACTGCGCGACATCGGCCGGGCGATCAGCGCGGGGCTCAGGGCGGAGTGCGACGAGGAGCGCGCACAGGAGCCGGCGGACTGCGCCGCCGCGCAGGACGACGACGACTCCTGCTGAACCACCGGGCGAGCCCGTACGAACGGCTGGGTACGTCCCTGCGTCAGCCGCACCGGGAACCCGTCAGGGCGCCCGATCGCGGCGGAATCGCTCGGAGCGGGGACTACTTGACCGTGCTGCCGGCCGGCTGCTTACGCGGCGACGGCGACCTTCCCCCGGTGCAGGGCCGGCGCACCCTGCGGGGTCGGGCGGCGGGCGAACACCAGCAGGCGCAGCGCGAGGAAGCGGCCGATGCCGGCCAGGGCGGAGGCGGCGAGGTAGACGGCCTGGGCGAGCAGTGGGGAGGGGTTCGGGTGCAGAACGCCGAGGACGAGGACGGCGGCTGTGGTGAAGAGGTAGGCGAAGACGAGGGTGAGCGCGGACTTGCCGTGGATACGCCAGCCCGCGCGCCCGTTTCCGGCGCCCGTGCCGAAGGTGAAACGGTGGTGGAGTTCGGTGGCGAGCAGGGTGGACGCCACCGTGACCACGGCGTTCGCGGCGGTGAACGGCACCCGGCCCGCGGCCAGCAGCAGCACCCCGCTGGACAGCAGGCTCACCCCGCCGCCGCACAGCACGAATCGTGCGAACGCGGCCACCGGCCCGCGGGCCGGCGCGTACGGCGCCGCACCGCCCGGGGTGCCGTCGGCGGGCGCGGCCCGCTCGGCCGCCGGCGGAACCACCGCACTCGCCGCACTCGTCGTGTTCTGCGTTAACCCCATGAACAGACTGTGCCCCGTACCACTGACACCGCACCCACACGACGCTGACAGCACCCCGAACCAGCACCCCCGAACGCGAAGCGCCCCGCGGGGGCGCGGGGCACCCGCACAACCACAACAGGGCCCCGCAGTACACCCGCACCCGCCCCACCCGACTCCGTGGTTCCCCCGAACACGACGTGCCCCGCAGGGACGCCGGGAACCACGACCAGCAACAACAGGCCCGGCACCCGGCAGCGCACCCGCACCTCCCGGGCTCGACTCCGCACCCCCCGAGCGCCGGACGCCCCGCAGGACCGCGGGGAACCCCGCGCACCACCACAACAGGCACCGCACCCCCCCGCAGCGCACCGGGATCCGGAGAGCTGGATGCCGTGGTTCCCGGAGTGCGGGGCGGTGGGGGCGTACGCGCGGTTACCCGCGCCCCCGCAGGGGCGTACCCCGAGGGTCCGGCACCGGAGCGGACGCCGGTCCGCGAACCCCCCGGCACCGCCCCCGCCTCACCCCGCCCGCCTCACCCCAGCATCTCGGCCGGCACCGCCCCCAGCGCCTCCTGGATCGCCGCCACCAGCCGCCGCGCCGACTCCGCGGTCAGCTCCAGCGCGACCCGCGCCGCAGGCCCCTTCGCCGGGTCGGTGAAATCGATGTTGAGGGTGTGTTCGGCCATCGCGTGCACCGGGTGGTCGTAGTAGACCGTCAGGTCGGTGACGTGGAACCACGCGCCTCCCGGCCCCTTCGCGCTGCCGTCGATCGCGTCCTTCACGGTGGTGTACGTGCACACGGTCAGCTCCCCAGGTGCTTGCCGAAGAAGGCGGCGATCCGCTCCCAGCCGTCGTTGGCGGCGGCCACGTTGTAGTTGGGGCGGTTGACCGCGAAGAAGCCGTGCCCGGCGTCCTCGTAGGAGTGGAACTCGAAGTCCTTGCCGTGGTCGGTGAGGATCCGGCCGAGCTCGGCGACCTGCCGCGGGCTCGGGTGGGTGTCCTCCGCGCCGAACAGCCCGAGCAGCGGCGCCCGCAGGCCCGGCAGTTGGTCGACCAGGTTGGTGATCTTCAGCGGCACGCCCTCGGGGACCGTGCCGGTGACGAAGGCGCCGTAGCAGTCCACCGCCGCGTCCAGGTCGAGGTGGCACACGGCGAGTACGGACTGCCGGCCGCCGGAGCAGTAACCGATCACGCCCACCCGGCCGTTGGCGGTGGGCAGCGCGCGCAGGTACGCGGCGGCGCCCGCCACGTCGCCGACCAGCCGCGCGTCCGGCACCCCGCCGTTGGCCCGGGCGACCGCCGCCGCGTCGTCGGGGGCGGCACCGGGCGCCTCGCGGGAGTACAGGTTGGGGCAGAGCGCGTCGTAGCCGAGTTCGGCGAAGCGCCGCGTGATCTCCTTGGTGGCCCGGTCGTACCCGGGCATGTGGTGGATGACCACGACTCCGCCGCGGCTGCCGTCGCCGGCCGGCCGCGCGAGGTAGGCCTCGATCTCGTCGCCGTCATGACCGGCGATCGTGACGGTTGTCGCGGTCAGGGAACCTGTGGGGGATTCACTCATGACGCCAGCTATATCATCGGCCCGGCCTCTCGCCGGGCGACGATCCGACCAGCGGGCACGGCGGTGCGGGCGACCTCGACCGGGCCGCCCGCACGCGGGGAAGAGTCAGGCCGTCATGGCCGGGTACCGCTTCAACGGCGCCCGGGAGTACGCCTCTTCATCAGGCCCATCCCCATCGTGGCCAGGCCCAGCAGGCACGCCACACCACCGACGATCGAGTTGTTGACGATCGTCTTCGTGATGTCCGCGGAGCCCGACACCGACCACGGTGCCACGATCGTCCACACGCCGATGGCACACGCCACCCATCCCAGGCCGTGGGTGCGCTCAAGCACGGAACCGAACCCCATCGCGAGGACCGCCAGCGCGAGACCGGTGATCAGGTTGCTCACCCTGAGGCCGGCGAAGTTGTCGAAGCCCACCACCCACGGCGAGATCGCCAGGTACAGACCGGTCAGCATGCACAGTCCCTCGACGAGGCCGGCCATCGGACTCGCCGACACCGCCGCGTAACGCTCCCGGAGGGAGACGAGATCGGGGTGAGTATCAATGTGCGTTTCCGTCGAATGGGTGGCCATAGAAGCCACCTCCTTCGCAAGTACAGTCGCTTCTGCCGCCGGATGCCCTTCGGATCTCCAGTCCGAAGGTGCCACATCCTCACTCAGCGTAGAACTTATGGGACCCTTACGGCCACCCGTAGGACCGACAAGAAGGCGACCGTTTCATACCGTTTCGGGCACGGTCCCGGCAACGGCTCCGGCCTGCGGCGCGGTGCCCCGCGCCGCCACGTCCTCCCGGGGCGCTTCGAGCGCCGTGTCCGGCAGTGCCGTGTCGAGCAGCGCCGCCGCGGCGGCGCGGGCCGTGGTGGACGCGGAGGGGTCGCGGTCCATCCGGGCGGAGACGGCGGCGCCGTCGTAGAGCAGGTGCAACCGGCGGGCCAGGTTCTCCGGGTCGGCGGCCCCGGCCTCGGTGGCGAGCCGGGTGAACAGGCCGCGCACCCACGCCCGGTAGGCGTCGGCGGCGTGCCCGACGGAACTGTCGTGCGCGGTCTCCGCGCTGGCCCTGATGAAGGCGCAGCCGTTGAACTCCGGGTCGGTGAAGAGCTCGCCCTGCCCGTCGAACACGCCGAGCAGCCGCTCGCGGGGGGTACGGAACCGGGTCAGCGCCCGCATGATGCGATCGGTGGTGCGTGCCTGCCGGGACTCCAGGTAGGCGCAGACCAGCCCTTCCTTGTTGCCGAACGTGTTGTAGAGCGACGCCTTGGCGACCCCGGCGTGCTCGATGATCCGGTCGATGCCGACCGTCTGGACACCCTCGCGGTAGAACAACTCGTTGGCGGCGTCGAGCAGGCGCTCCCGCGCGGACGGCTTGGCTGCGGCGGTCCTGGTCACCATCCAGATCACCCTCTCAGACAGATCTGTCTATCCTAGCTCCCGCGTACGGACCCGGGTACGGCATGCGTTACCGCATCGGCCGCGCCGGCCGCGTCCGCCCGTGCGGCCCCGGCGGCGTCCGCCAGTACCGGCGCGGGTCCGTGGGCCGGTACGGCCCGCGGTCCGCCGTCCCCCACCGCTTCGGTCACCGCGGCCCGGCCGCTGAGCAGCAGCCCGGCCAGCGCGGCGCCGGCCAGTACGATCACCGCCGTCCCGTACCCCCGCGCGGTGTCCAGCAGCCCGCCGCCGTGCACGACCAGCACTCCGCCGAGCACCGACGGCACGCCCATGCCGAGATAGGACACGACGTACAGCAGCGACAGCAGTCCGGCCCGCTCGTGCGGCGCGGCCTGCGGGATCACCAGCCGTATCCCGCCCTGGAAGCCGCCGCCGAAGCCGAAGCCGGCCAGCGCGCTGCCCGCGAAGAAGCCGATCGCCGACGCCGTACCGCCCGCTCCCGAGCCGATCGACACCAGCGTGACCGCGACCCCGGCGATCAGGGCGAGGACGCCGAGCACCAGCACCGTACGGGTCGCCGCCTCGCGCAGCACCAGGACGGACAGGCCGGCGGCTCCGGCGAGGGCGAACAGGCTCAGGCCCCCGTAGACGACGGAGTCCGAGTGGACCAGGGTGCGGGTGAGGGCGGGGCCGAGCGAACCGTAGAACCCGGCCAGCGCCCAGACCGCGAACAGCACGGGTGCGGCGACCGCGACCGGCCGGCGGGCGGCACGGGGCAGTCTGACCTCGGGGATCATGCCGGCCAGCGCCCCCGGCTTGCGGCCGACCGTCTCGGGCAGCACGGCCACGCCGAGCAACTGGACGGTGAAGACGACCAGCAGCAGCAGGTAGACCAGGTGTGTGGGGGCCGGCAGGAACTGCACGATCAGGCCGGAGACGAGGGCGCCGGCGGCCGTGCCCATCGGGGGCGCGAAGGAGTTGGCGAAGGCGCCCCTGCTCCGGTCGATGTCGAGCATGGCCGCGCCGATCGCGCCGAGGGCCGCTCCGGTGGACACGCCCTGGACGACGCGCGCGGCGAGCAGTGCGCTCACGCTGCCCGCGGTGGCGAACACCACCATCGCGGCGGCCTGCGCGGCCAGCGCGGCGACCAGGACCGGCCGCCGTCCGACGTAGTCGGAGACCGTGCCGAACACCAGCAGCGCGGCCAGTACGGCGAGGGCGTAGACGCCGAAGACGACGGTGGTCGTGATCGGCGAGAAGCCCCACTCGCGCTGGTAGACGCCGTAGAGCGGGGTCAGGGCGCTGGAGGCGGCGAGCAGCGTGACGGCGATCGAGGAGAGCAGGACGAGGCCGCCGGTGGGTCCGAGGGCACGGGGCCGGGCGCCGCGTCTCGGGCGGTGGGCGGGGGTGTGGGCGGTCGCCCACCGGGTGATGGCGTCGGTGGCGGTGCTCATGGGCTGCTTCCCTCGGGCGAGTGACTAGACAGGTCTGTCTAGTTCTTTCCCGCAGGTTAGACAGATCTGTCTAGTACAGTCAAATGATGCGATGTTGTCCCTGCTCAGAGGTGCGGTCAGACCGGTCTGAACGCAGGCGCTTCGTTTGCTGGCACGGCGGAGCGGAGAACCGAGGGACGAGGGCGGGGACACCGGGTGTGTCCGCGAACCGGGGGGGCTGACGCCCGAGCTCCTGGAGCGGGCGGCCGAGGAACGAGGCGACCCGCGCGGGGAGCGAGCAGGAAGACCGACCGAAAGGACGAGGCTGTCGCTGCGAAGGAGGCGCGGTCGTGAGCGCGAGGGATTCCCTGACCGAATACCGGCGCAAGCGGGACTTCTCCCGGACCCGGGAGCCGCGGGGCGGCGCTGCGCGGCCCGGCGACGAGCCGGTCTTCGTGGTGCAGATCCACGACGCCCGCACGATGCACTTCGACTTCCGGCTGGAGGTGGACGGCACGCTGAAGTCGTGGGCGGTCCCCAAGGGGCCCTCCGCCGACCCGCACGACAAGCGGCTGGCGATGCCCACCGAGGACCACCCCATGGAGTACCGGGAGTTCGAGGGCGTCATCGCGGCGGGCGAGTACGGCGGCGGCACGGTGATCGTCTGGGACGAGGGCGGCTACCGCAACCTCAGCAAGGACCGGGTGGGCCGCGAGATCCCGTTCGCGGAGGCGCTGCGCGAGGGCCATGCCTCGTTCTGGCTGGACGGCGCGAAACTGCACGGCGGTTACGCCCTCACCCGCTTCCACGAGGGCGACGGCGAGGCATGGCTGCTGGTCAAGCGGGACGACGCGGCGGCCGGCCGCTCGGGCGCGCCCTCCAACCCGGCCAGAGCGCGGTCGGTACGCAGCGGGCGGACGCTGCGGCAGGTGGAGTCGGACGCGGTGGGTCCGTCGTGAGGGGGCGGGCGGGCGGCGGCGCGGGCACCCGAGCAAGCGGGCACGCGACCGCCACGGGCAACCCGGGGCGCGAGGGCAGGCGGACGGACGCAAGCGACCCCACCGCCCAGGGTCCGCCCGTTCCGAGCGAACCGCGGGCCCCGGGCGAGCCGCCCGCCCCGAGTCCGCCTCCCCTGACCGGCCCGCTCGCCGGGCTGCCCGAGGAACTGCGGGCGCGCCTGCGGCCGGTCCCCGAGGACCGCGCGGCCGCGGCCGTACCGCCCATGCTCGCCACTCTCACCGACCCGCGGTCCTTCGAGGACCCCGAGGGCCGCTGGCTGTTCGAGCGCAAGCTGGACGGCTTGCGGGCGCTGGCCGTACGCGACCGGGACGGCGTACGGCTGCTGTCCCGCACCGGAAACGTCATGGACGCCACCTACCCCGAGGTCGTCGAGGCCCTGAGCTCCCAGGAGTGCGCGGACTTCACGGTGGACGGCGAGATCGTCGCCCTCCGCGACGGCCGCACCGACTTCTCCCTGCTCCAGCAGCGGATGGGCCTGACCGGCCCCCGTGCGGTACGGGCCGGCAAGGTCGCCGTCCTCCACTACCTCTTCGACCTGCTGGCCCTGGACGGCTGGGACACCACCGGCCTTCCGCTACGCGCCCGTAAGAGCCTGCTGCGCGACGCCCTCACCTTCCGCGACCCGCTGCGTTTCACCACCCACCGCAACCGCGCGGTGCTGGACGAGGCGTGCGCCAGAGGCTGGGAGGGGCTGATCGCCAAACGCGCCGACGCCCGCTACGTCCAGCGCCGCACCCGGGACTGGCTCAAACTCAAGTGCGCCGTGGAGCAGGAGTTCGTGATCGGCGGCTTCACCGAACCGTCCGGCAGCCGCGTCGGCTTCGGCGCGCTCCTGCTCGGCCACTACGACGACGAGCGGCGCCTGCGCTACGCGGGCAAGGTCGGCACCGGTTACGACCGGGCCACCCTGCTCTCCCTCCACGCCCGCCTCGACGCCCTCGGACAACCCCACTCCCCGTTCGCCGACCCGGTCCGCGAACCCACCGCCCACTGGACCTCCCCCACCCTCGTCGCCCAGGTCGCCTTCACCGAATGGACCCGCGACGGCCTCCTCCGCCACCCCCGCTTCCTGGGTCTGCGCGACGACAAGGACCCGTCGGAGGTCGTCCGCGAACACCCGTGAGCGCCCCCGTCCCGCAGCCGGGCCCTGCGACGTCCCGTCCGCCCCGGGGCCCCGAAGGGCTGGCCGACGAGCCGTCACCGGATACGGGCGGACGCGTGCGGTGGCGGGTCGTGCCGGCGCTCCTGGTGGGCGTTTTGAGTATCCGTACTCATGTGGCGGGCGGCACCCGCTCGCAGACTCGCAGTCATGGATGTCCGCCTGCCCCGCTGCCCCGACTGCGCCTGGCCCCTCGATCCCGCGGGTGCCGCCGCCTGTCCCGTGTGCCGACTGCCTCTGATCGGGCCGGAGGCGGCCGAGCTCTGGCGTGTGCATGCGGCCCTCGCCCAGTTGGAGGGCCGACGGGCGGTGCTGCTCGCCGGACTGCGCGCGCGCCGATCCGCGCCGGCCCCTCGGCAGGGCGCCGCGTCGTACGGGTGGCCCGGGACGCCGCGGGAGGCCGCCGCGCCGTACGGGTGGGCCGGGACGCCGCGGACGGACGTGCCTCCGCCGTCCGTCCAGAACGTGCTGCTGGTCCTCGGCGGGTTGCTGATCACCGTCGCCGGGCTGGTGTTCACGCTCGTCAACTGGGGTCGTCTCGGCATCGGCGGTCGCACCGCCGTCCTCGCCGCGCTCACCGTCCTCGCGCTGGCCGCGCACCCGTTGTTGCGCCGCCGTCGCCTCACCGCCACCGCCGAGACCGCCTCCGCCATCGGCCTCGCCCTGGTGCTGCTCGACTGTTACGCCGCCCGCGCCACCGGACTCGCGGGGCTCGACCGGGCGGAGACCGGCGCGTACTGGGCCGCGGCCACCGCGCTCGCCGCCGCGGGCTCCGCCGCCTACGCCTGGGGCACCCGGTCCGCCGTCATGCCGACCGCCGGACTGCTGGTCCTCCAGTGCACCGCCCCTCTCACGGCGGCCGCCGCCGGCGTCGGCCTCACGGGGTGGGCGACCTCCCTGGTGCTCAGCGCCGCCTTCGACCTCGCCGCGGTGACCGCGCTGCGCGCGCCGCTCGCCCGGCGCGCCGGTGAGCGCCCGGCCGCCGCACTCGCCCTGGTCGGACGCACGGCCGCGGCCGGCTGGGCCTTGCTCGGCGGGGGCCTCGCCGCCACCGCCGCGCTCAACGCCACCGCCTACGGCCCCGTGCTACGGGCCTGCGCACCGCTCGTCCTGCTCGCCCTCCTCGGCCTGGCCGCCGCCCGCCCCCGCGACCTGCTGCCGTACGGTCCCCGCCTCGGCTCCGCCGTGCTGGCCGGTCTCGCCCTCACCGCCGCGACCGCCGCCACCGCGCGCCTCGCCCTCCCCACCTCCTGGGTCGTACTCGCCTACGCCGTCCCGGCCGCCCTCCTCACCACCGCATCGACGGGCCGCGGCGCGGGGGTCCGGGCGGCGCGCCCTGGTGCCGACGCCCTGGTGCCGGCCTCGGGCGGCGGTCCGGGCAAGCGGCCTGACGCGGGGGGACCCGCGGCAACGTCAAGCGGTTCTCCGTCGGTTGACGCCGCCGCGTCCTCCACCAGCACCCCGTCTGGAGGCCCCGCCCCATCTCCGGCAACCGCAGACCCGGCCGCGCCGTCGTCCGACGCCCGGGCCGTCCCCCCTGACCCCCGTGAGCCCGCACCGTCCTCCAGCCGCACCCGGACCAGCGGCCCGCCCGCAGCCCCCGCCACCGAGGAGCCCGCCACCTTCTCCACCAGCCACCCGGCGGTTGGACCCGCGGTGCCGCCGACCGCCGCCGCCTCGGCCGCGGACGGAGCGACCCCGTCCCCGACCGCCCCCCATCCCGCCGCCCCCCGCAGTGACGGCTCGCCCGCTTCCGCGACCGCGAGGGGAGCCGCCGCGGGACCCACCCGACCCCCCGTCGCGGTTCCGCCGGGCCCCCGCCCTCACCCCCTGTGGGCCGGGCTCGCCGCTGCGGGCGCGCTGGTCCTGGCCGGGGCCGTACTGGACGTGCTCCCGGCGCTGCTGAGGGCGCTCGCGGAACCCCTTCGCCACTTCCTGACCAGCGGGGACGCCGTCGGAGTGCCGTTCCCGGGAGGGTGGGAGGTCGAACCGGTCGTGCCCACCCTCGCCGCCGTGGCCGCGGCCGCCCTGGGCGCCGCCGCCGTACTCCTCGGCCGAACCCCGGCACCCGCGCCGGTACCCGAGTCGGAATCCGTTTCCGGCACCGAACCCGCCACACCGCACGCCGACGCACCCGCCGAGGCCCGACGCGTCGCCTCGCCGGCCCAGGAGACCGGTCCGCACACCCCCGCCGACGCACGACGCCGCACCGCGCCGACTCCCACAGCCGGGACCGCCCCGACTCCACCCGCCGAGGCCCGACTGGTGCTCCGTTGCGGCGCCGTGCTCGCCGCCGTCACCGCGATCGCGCTCGCGCCGGTGGCCGCCGGGTTGCCGTACGCCGCCGCCCTGGCCGCCGCGTGGCTCCCCGGGTTCGCCGCCGCCGTTCGTCTGGTGCGGTGCCCCGGCACGGGGAGTGCCACCGCGCGACTCTGCACCCTGGTCGCGTCCGGGACCCTCGCACTGGTGTGGTCACTGCCGGAGACCGGCGCGGCCCTCACGGTGTGGGGCGCCACCGCGGGTCTGGCGGCGGGGCTCGCCGCAGGGCTGCGCACCTCCTCGTACGGGCGGGTCGGCGCGGGCGCCGGGGCGTTCGCGGTGCTCGCGCTGGGCGTCGAGGCGGCGCGGGCGGGTACGGCTGCGGGGCTGCCGCCGCATCTGGCGGCGTTCGGGGTGCTCGGCGTCGGAGTGGCGACGGTGCCGGTCGCCGCGGTGCTGCGCGGAGCCGCCGCCAAGGAGGCCGAATACGCCGCATACGCGGTGCCCGCCACCGAGCAGCCCCGACTCGGGGTCACCACCGGGCAGCCCTCCTACGGAGAGACCGCCACCACCCCGGAGACCACCACCGACCGACCCCCGCACGCGGGCCCGGCCGGGCAGTCCTCATACGTAAGGCCCGCCGCCGGCCAGCCCGACCCCGGAGTCGCCATCGGGCAACCGCCGTACGGGATGCCCACCGAGGGTTCCAGCCACCGCGTGCCCGCCACCGAGCAGCCCCGACACCGCGTGCCCGCCTTGGAGTGGGCCGGTCACGCCGTGACCGCCGCCGCCCTGCTGATGACCGTGACGCACCCCAACGCCCTCAGCATCGCCCTGGCCATCGCGGGCGTCGCGGCGCTGGGTGCGGCGCTGCGGGCCGAGCGCCGCCGGGCCGGGGTCCTCACCGGGGCGGCCCTGCTGACCGCTTCCTCCTGGGTGCGCCTGGGGCTGGCCGGGGTGGCCGAGCCCGAGCCCTACACGGTGACCGTCTCCGCCGCCGTACTGCTCATGGGCCACCTGCGTCGCCGCCGGGCCCCCGAAACCGGCTCGTGGGCGGCGTACGGTGGCGGACTCGCCGTCACGCTGCTGCCCAGCCTCGGTGCCGCGTGGGGCGACACGCACTGGCTCCGGCCGCTCCTGCTCGGCCTCGCCGCCCTCGCGGTGACCCTGCTGGGCGCCCGCCACCGCCTCCAGGCCCCGCTGCTGACCGGCGGCGGCGTCCTCGTGGCGGACGCCCTCCACGAACTCGCCCCCGCCATCGCCCAGTCTCTCGGCCTCCTCCCCCGCTGGGCCCCCCTCGCCGCCGCCGGCCTCCTGCTCCTCTTCGCCGGCGCCACCTACGAACAACGCCTCGCCGACGGCCGCCGCCTGCGCGCCGCCTTCCGCCGCCTGCGCTGACCCCTCTCACGCCACGAACGGCGCGTCCTGCCCGAGTCACACAATCGCGTGTTCCCAATGCAGGCGGGAGGCCCCGGGGATCTCGTACGTGTGCACGCGGGAGGTCACCCGCATCCGGACAGTCCTCGCCTCCGGAAGCGCCCCCGGCGACCTCGAGCCCGCCCCCTGGCGGCAGGTCGTCGACGAGGTCCGCACCCGCTACCTCGGCCCCGAGCGCCGCGCCGGCTCCGGCACGTACTCCCACCCCAAGGAGCGCCGCCAGGACGTCCTCGCCCGCTCCCCGTTCTCCCAGGTCGACACCGCGCGCTGGGACCACACCCTGACCCGCACCGTGGACGAGGTCATCGGCTGGACTTTCAGCCTCTCCTACTCCAGCCCCGCCCAGCTCGGCGCGAAGAAGGACCCCTTCGAGCAGGACCTGCGGCGCAGCGCTGCTCTCCTTCGCCCCCTCCGGGCAGTTAGCCGAGGTGATCCGCACCGAGGCGATCATCGCCACCAGGCCCTGACACGGTCAGGGGGACGGACACGCTTCACGGCAATCTCGTCCTCGACGACTGGTTCGGCGACTGCGACGCTGTACCTACGCCGCGGGCAGTCGCCGCCTCGTCGCCGCGGATCGTCTCTGAGCGAGGGGCTCCCGCTACCTGCGACGGTGCGGCGCCGACAGTCCGGCCGTGCGGCGGGGCCGGACGACCCATCCGTTTTCGAGAGGGAAAGTCCACTCGGGTCAGGCAGACCAGGAACCTGTGCCCCGGCAGTAACCTGCCCGCACCGCACCAAGAGCACCATCGCTTCACGCCTTAAAGGCTCGCGAGGATTTTGCCGACCAGTTGGCGTGCTTCGTGGCCGTAGACCGCCTCGGATTGCAGCTGGTCGAACATCGACGCGTAGAGCGCAACTTCCTGTGGCCTGGTGACCTTGATCGCCGCGGTGGGTGTCTCCAGGGCGACGGCGTTGTCGTCGAAGATCCAGAAGCCGATGGTTCCGATCGCCCGGCGCTCGACGTCAGCGGGGATGACGCCCACGGACACGAACGGCAGGCGCATGAGCGAGAGCAGGTGGGTGAGCTGGTCGGAGTGGTCGGAAGGGGTGCCGCGGCGGGTACGAAGGGCTTGTTCGCCCAGGACGGCCAGGATGCGTTTGGCCGGGTTGAGTGCGACGGCTGTGCGTTCGGCCTTCATGGCCACGGTCGCGTCGGCGTCGTTGGGAGCGTCGAGGAAGGCGTACCAGAAGGCGAGCATCTGCCGGATGTAGGTCTCGGTCTGGAAGATGCCGGGAAGCACGATTGGTTCGTGGATGCGGAAGGTCGTGGTGCGCTGGTAGGTGGGGATGGAGTGCAGGTCACCGAGGCGCCGCATGCCGGCACGGGACTGCCGCGACCACTCCAGGTAGGCGGTCTCGGCGGCTTGGGTGGTCGCGATGAGTTCGGGAATCTGGGCGTCGGCGCGGCAGACAGCGCACCAGTCGGCGACCTGACGCTCGGTGGGTGCTTGCCCGCCGTTCTCGATCCGGCTGACCCTGGTGACATGCTGGCCGGTGGCGTCGGCCACGGCCTGCTGCGTCAGGCCCGCGGACTTGCGGAGCTGACGCAGCCGGGAGCCGAGTTCTCTGCGCGCCTGGGCGACAGGGCTACTGGGGTCTGTAGTCACGGGACGGTGTCGCCAGTTGCCAGACGCTTTCGAATGCCTGCTTGCAGGCACGCACCGTCTGGGCGTCCTCGGTGATCTCGAACGACGCGTTCGTGCCGTTCCCGGCGTAGTGCAGGAACAGGGCGATCTCGTCGTCGAAGACATAGAAGTCGCCGCTTCCGGGCAGTGGGACGGTCGCCAGGCTGGGGCGCGGGACGTACCGGATGTCCTCGCCGGAGTCGATGAACACCTCGGCGTGGCTCATGGTCCACCGCTGGTAGTCGCTGACCGGCTCGGACACGATCCGGGCCCGGCGGCACGTGCGGCCGGCGGCGCGGTGTCCGCGCAGCATCTCCAGCCACCAGCCGAGCCAAGCGAAGTCATCGACCTCGCCACGGCGCCACTTGGCCATGTGTGGCAGTTCAGTCTCGGTGCCGTAGGAATCCCTGGTCTCCAGGTGCACGAACGACGTCGTGATGCCCCTGCACAGGTCGTTGAGCTCGTCGTGGGTTGCTGGTCTCATCACGGGGTCTGCTGGAAGAAGGGGATCATCCGGTCGGGGATCTCCACGCATGTCTCGCCCTCCGGGATGCCCATCGCGGCGAGCGCCTCAGGATCAGTGACCACCCAGCCCTGCACCACCCAGGATCCTTGGTCGGTGCGGTAGAGGGTCGGAGAGCCGCTGGGCTCTGACTCGGGGTCTTTGGCCACGAAGGTTAGTTTCACGCCCGCCTCCTCGATAGGACCTTGCCAAAACTTGCAGTGACGCCATCCTCACGGAGCGTATGACTGGGGTCAATCTGCAAGTTCCTGCAACTCCCTGGCTTGTGCAGGGCGAGCCGCTCTACGGTGCGGAGCAGATCGCGTCCCCCGAGCCGTCGGCGACAGTCAACGGCACCAACGCCTCGTTGCATCAGCGCAGTTCACACGGCTTTGCGACCCGTCTCGATCGATAGGGTGACCGCATGACTACAACCCGGCATTCCAGAGTCGGCGATGCGACCTCACCACCCCACGGCGAGCGGAACACAGCGCTGGTCGAGGAGCTGCGTACTTCTGGATGGGTGCGCACCGACCGCGTCGCCGGCGCTCTCGAAGCCGTCCCCCGGGGCCACTTCGTCCCGCCCGAGCTCGCTGCGCAGGCGTACGCCAACGAGGTCGTGTTCACCAAGCGGGACATCGACGGCACGGCGCTCAGCTCCGTATCCGCGCCCTGGCTGGTCGCCGGCATGCTGGAGCGGCTGGCGCCACATGAAGGCGACCGCGTGCTGGAGATCGGATCGGGCGGATGGAACGCCGCGCTGCTGCGGCATCTCGTCGGTACCGGCGGGCACGTCACCAGCGTGGACATCGACCCTGATGTCGTCAACCGCGCCGTTAGTGCGCTGGCCGACACTTCCTGGCGGGACGTGCATGTTGTCCAGGGGGACGGCCGTGACGGCTATGGGGACGATGCCCCGTACGACGGGATCATGGTGACCGTCCAGGCGTCCCGGATCGAGCGGGCCTGGCTCGACCAACTCGCGCCCGGGGGAAGCCTGGTGGTCCCCTTGCGCGTGCGCGGCATGGGCCGGCTGCTGACGTTCACGGCCGAGAACGGCCACTGGCGCGGCGGCGGTTGGGAGCAGTGCGGCTTCGTCAGGATGCGCGGAGAAGGCTCGGCCCAGGACACCGGTGCGACCTTCCAGGTGGGCGACGGGGTTCGGCTGCGGGTGCACGACAGCCCCCTGCCCGAGGCTTCGGCGCTCACCGATGCCGCGCTGCATGGCCGACGCGAGATGTGGAGCGGGGTGACGGTAGGTGTCACCGAACGCACCCGCCCTCTGGTCGATCTGTGGCTGGCCACCATCCTGGACCGGTACGGCCGACTGCTCGGTGACACAGCCCCCAGCGGCGGCGACGTGGTGCCGCTTTCCGGGGGAAGTTCTGCGACGTGGACCGGCACCACGCTGGCCTACGTCGCGATGCGGGCCGTTGACGACTCCGGCACGCGCTTCGAGTACGGCGTGGCCTGGCACGGCCCGGACACCGAGCTCGCCGAGCAGGTCACCGATCAGCTCCGCGCCTGGGACCAGCAACAGCGGGGCGGGCAGGGGCCGTCCCTGATGCTGTACCGCGACCAGGCGCCTTCGCCGTCGACCACCGCGCGGGTCCTGGGCCGTGGCGCCCCCCAGTTGGTGCTGACCTGGCCCCGCTGAACGAGCCGCCCTCAGCTCCCGGACGTCACCCGACGGCCGGGCCCACCCAGCGACCCCTTGGAGGGAGGAATCTCATGGACGACGCCTTCTCGCTCGACCCTCAGCAGCACAGCATGACCGCGATTCGCCTGTCCGACACCGATGGTGACACCACCGGTGACGGCTGCGGCGAGTCCCCGCCGCAGGGCCCCACGACGGGCTGCCTGATTCCCGCCTGACGTCCCGCGTACTCCTGCCGGTGCCGGGCTGTGCCAGTCGGCACGCCCGGCACCAGCTGTCTCCGGAAGGCCCGCCATGCGCAGCGTATTCACCGCCCGATCGGTGGCGATGGCCCGCGTCCCTCTCACTCCCGTCGCCGGCGCCCCTTCCCCCGGTCTGCTGGCCGAGGGCGTCTTTCTGGCCTCCCGCTCACTGGATGGCGCCGGCCCCACGCCGCGCACAGACTCTGCCCGAGCCGCCTACGCGCTGCGCGCCTCGACCCGTACGACCCCCAGCGGCGTGTGGTGCGCAGCCGGCGTCGCGATGTTCGACGAGACAGACCCCGGCCCGATCAGATGGGGTGAGCGTTACCACACACTGACGGTGCCAGCCCCCCACTGGCTCTTGGCAGTCGCCGACCGCCACCTGGAGGCGGCCCTCGGCCGGCTGACCGTGTGCTCCAACAACCTCGCCGTGCGCAGGGGCCGGCGGTGGGAGGCTGCTCACCCTGGCCCGGAAGGCGACGCTGTGCTCGGTTCAGTCGCTGCGACCGACTTGTCGGACTGGCTGCTGGCCACCTGCTCTGATCCCGTCAGTGTCCAGGAACTGCTCACCAAGATTCACCAGCGCTATCCGGACGCCGGCCAGGCGAGGGCCCGTGGGGCCTTAACCCAGCTCGTTCGCACGGGGTTGCTGCTGACCGACCTGTTGCCCGAGGACCTGCGCGCCGATCCGCTGGGGCACCTCCTCCGGCGCCTGGACCGTCACCACCCCGCGCATGGCCAGCTGACAGAACTGCGGAACCTGCTGCGGGAGGCCGACCACCTGCCGCCGGGAAACCGTCGCCGTCTTGAGATCCTTCAGCGCGCGCGGGCGATCGCCGACGAGATCCACTTCGTGGACAAGCCGTTGACCGTCGACACCGCCTTGGACAGCAGGGTGCAGCTTCCCGCCAGCGTCGGCGTCCGTGCCGCTGAGACCGCCTCGCTGCTGTGGCGGATCGGCCACCGCACGGGCCCGTTGCAGGAGTGGACACGCCGCTTCACGGACCTGTACGGGCGTACGCGGCTTGTGCCGCTCCTGGAAGCGGCCGATCCCGTGGTGGGCGTCGGCCCTCCGGCCCCCGAGGATGCCATCGGCGTCGGGAGCGCCCTCGACGACGGCCGCGCCCGCCACCTGGCCGCGCTGCACACCGACGCCCTGGTCCACGGTCTGCAGGAGATCGCCCTGTCCGACGACGACCTTCGTCAACTTCTCGCCTCCGAAGGCCCGGTACCGCCAGCCACCGCGGAGATCCACGTGCGCCTGGTCAGCCAGACGGACGGCACGTGCACGCTGGTGGTCGGACCTCACGCTGCCCAGGACGCCGGCTCGGCCGCCTGCCGCGTGGGCCACCTCCTGCCTGGCCTTCTGCTGGCCCCCACACCACAAGCTCCCGGACCGGCTGTGGTGGCCGAGATCGTGTGCCGGCCGCTGACGGCTCGCACCGCTGCCCTCACCGGCGACAGCGGCACGCTCCCTCATCGCATACCGGTCGGCGTGCCCGCCCGCGACGGCGACCTCCACCCGGCCGACCTCGCCATCGCCTCCACCGGGACCGGCCTGATCCTGTGGTCCCGGCAACTGGCCGCGCCAGTACGGCCGGTGCTGCTCAGTCGCATCACCCGCGACCTGCTGCCTCCGGCCGCGCAGCTGCTGCACCTGCTCGGTCACGCCGGTGAACGGCCCTGGCACCCGTTCACCTGGACGCAGGCGCTGCCGTACGCCTCCTACACGCCGCGCGTCACCTTCCGCGGCACCGTGCTCGCCCCGCAGCGCTGGACCCTGCCCGACACCCTGATCCGGGCCGCGGGACGCCGCGAGAGCTGGACCACCCAGCTTGGGGCATGGATCGCCGGCGCCCGCCCTCAGGTGCCCGACAGCGTCCTTGCCGAGGAGTCCGACCGGCACCTGCTCATCGACCTTGCCGATCCCGATCACCGTGAGATCCTGCGCCGCAGCGTCGCCGCCGGCACTCGCACCCTCGCCGAGGCCATCGGCTACGCCCCGTCCCACGCCCCTGTGGAAGGGCCCGACGGCCGGCACCTCCTCGAACTCGTCGTGTCCCTTGACCGCCGGTCCCCGCGCCCGAAGCCGGTGGAGCTGCATCCGCGCACCGGCGCCCGTCCGAGGCGCAGCGACCTGATGACAACACGGGACGGCTGGTTGTCCATCGCACTGGCCGTCCCCGCAAGTCACCAAGACGCCGCCTTGGCCCAGGTGCCGCCGCTGCACGGCGCGCGCCTGAGCTACTGGCTGCGCTACCGCACCACGACGCTCGGGCCCCACCTGCGGGTGCGCGCCCGCACCACCACCGCGGCGAGTCACTCCGAGGCCCTTGACGCCCTCGCCGACTGGGCGGCGCAACTGGCCGACCAGCAGCTGAGCGACGGGCTCCTGCACGTGGAGCCGTACCTGCGCGAGACCCAGCGCTACGGAGGCACCAGCGCCATCGAGTACGCCGAGCAGGTCTTCGCCGTCGACAGCGCCCGCGCCCTGGAGGCTCTGCACCTCGATGAGATCGGGCGGCTGGTCCTGGCCGCCCGGACCATCCAGACCATCGCCACCAACCTCTCCCCCGCCATGGCCCACCAGGCGGCACGGGGCGCGGCGCTGACCGCGCCCGAACGCCGACGACGGGACGAGGCCCGTGGGCTGACGGGCAAGCCATCCCAGGCGGAGCTGCTCGCCACGAGCGATCGGGCTCATCGTGACGCCCTGGGCGGCCTGGCCGCTGCCCTGGCCCCGGACGTGTCCGCCGCCGTGGCCTCGGATGTGATCCACATGCACTGCAACCGGCTGCTTGGCCTTGACGCCGGCGCCGAATGTATCGCCCGGTCCCTGGCCGTCGACCTCCTCCACCGCCGATGAACAGCGGGCAGCGGCTCGACCTCATCGACCGGGCGGTCCGCGCTGTCGCCGACCCCGATCAGCTCGCCCAGGCGCTCGGGCCCACCCGCGCCGCGACCCTCCACGACGGCCTCGCCGGCACGGCCCTGGCCCTGGCCGTCCTCGCCGGTCAGGACGCAGCGCTCGCCCGTACCGCGTCCCGGCACTGGGACGCCGCCGGCCGTCTGGCCAAGGGCACGGCCCCGGACGGCATCTACCGCGGCCCCGGAGCCTTGGCCGCCTCCCTGATCCTCGGGAACGGCTACATGCCCGCCGGGCATCGCCGCGACAGCGAAGTCGACCGGGCTGCCGCCTGGCTTTCCGCCCGCGCCTGCGGCCTTGCCCGCCATCAGGTCGAGCGCATCCGCCAAGGACGCCCGGGAACCCCGTGGGCGGTCTACGACAGCATGCGCGGGCTCGCCGGGATCGGCCGCATCCTCCTTGCGGCGGCCGACACCGGTCATCGCGAAGCGGCTGACCCCGGCCTGAAGGCCGCCCTGACCACGCTCACCGACATGATCAACCGGCCAACCGAGCCCTACCCGGGCTGGTGGCTGCCCCAGGGCGAACACCACCCGCCCACAGCCATCCCCGAGTCCGGAGCGGCGACGACCGGCCTAGCCCACGGGATCGCCGGCCCCCTGGCGCTCCTGGCCATCGCAGCCCACCAGAGCGTCAGCGTGCCCGGACAATCCGACGCCGTCCACGCAAGCGCCACCTGGCTCCACACATGGCGTACCGGCGAGGGCACGTGGCCTGCACACATCCCCGGCACCGCCCTCGGCCGGCCCGACACCCCCGTCTCGGTCGCCTCAGGCCGCCGGGACGCCTGGTGCTACGGCAACACCGGCATCGCCAACGCCCTGATTCACGCCGGAACAGCGACGCGCGACCGCACCGTCACCGGATGGGGCCATGCCGCCCTCGAGGTCGTCGCCCGCCGCCCGGTCCGGCACTGGGACACCAACAGCGCCGGCATCTGCCACGGCACCGCCGGAGTCATGCTGACCGCCGCCGCCCACAGCAAGGCAACCCTCGAACGCAAGGCCCACGAGGCCACGATCGCCCAACTCGCCGCCACCGACGCCCACTCCAGCGACCTGGGACTGCTCACCGGCAGTGCAGGCGCCGTGCTGGCGCTGAGCAGCAGCTCCAGCCATCCTCGCGACGCGGCCCACTGGTCGGCGCTGCTGCTCCTTACATGAGCGAGCGCGTCAGCGACGCGCGGGGTGGGGCAGAACGGTACCCCCGCCGCGCGGACGGGGAACGCCAGGCGGCCCCCCGTGGGAGCGGGAGCCGTCGTGCTGCCGGGCCGTTGACGGGCCGTGCGGAGAGCGGGGCTTGTTCACGTTACGGACGACGCGCTCCGTGTCGATCAGGTAAAGAGGGCCGTCCTCAGCCGGGGCGACCGGGCTGCCGGTCCCGCCGGGCACCGGTACCGGTCCGGCGGTGGCCCTCAGCAGCGGAGAGGGCCCCGCACTCGGGATCGGCGAGATTCCCCACCCGCCGCGGCCGGCCCCGAGCCGCGGCGTGACCGCCGCCCCGGACGGTGTCACCGGGGAGCGCAACAGGTGACGGGCGAGGGTGTGACGCGACGGCCCCTTGCACACCTCTTTCCGCGCGCGGAAGGTCGTGCCCCCTCACCCGGACCGGGGACGGTTCGTGATCAACGGGCCTACCGCGCCTGACCGTCGGCCGACGGGGCAGACGTCATGCCGACGCACGGTCGGGGTTGCGAGAGGCCGCCGCACGGAGGACCGGCGGCTCCGGCGCCCGGCCCGCGGCGGACCCGCCCCCCGACCGCGCCTCTGCCGCACCCCGCCCACCCCCGCCCGGCCGAACCCGAAACCCCAGCCCAGCCCCGATACCCCCGCCCGCCTGTCATGACCACTGACGGAACCAGCCCACACCGACACCCCCGGATCGCCTACGGACCGCCCCGCGCCCATTCCGTAGCGTTACCATCCGCTTTCCTGCCCGAATATGTTTACTTCCCCGCATCATTGAGGTAACTTCGGCGGCAAAACCACATACTCAGGCATTGAACGGAAGCAAACCAACATGTACGCATCGGAGCGCCAGCAGGAGATCCTCCGCCTCGCACGCGAGAGCGGTCGGGTCGACGTGCTGTCCCTCGCCGAGGAGTTCCAGGTCACCGCCGAGACCGTGCGGCGTGACCTGAAGGCCCTCGACCGAGCCGGCATGCTCCGCCGCGTCCATGGGGGCGCACTCCCGGCGGGGCGGCTCGACTTCGAGCCCGACCTCGCCGCGCGGGACTCCGTCGCCACCGAGGAGAAGGACCGTATCGCGCAGGCCGCGCTCGCCGAGCTGCCGACCGAGGGCAGCGTGATCCTCGACGCGGGCACCACCGCCGCCCGCCTCGCCAACGTGATGCCGGTGGAAACCACCCTCACGGTCGTCACCCACTCGCTGCCCATCGCCGCCCGCCTCGCCGACCACCCGGGCATCGACCTCCACCTGGTCGGCGGCCGGGTACGGCACCGCACCCGCGCCGCCGTCGACGCCTGGGCACTGCGCGCGTACAGCGAGATCAAGGCCGACGTCGTCTTCATCGCCACCAACGGCTTCTCGATCACCGAGGGCCTGACCACGCCCGACCTGGCCGAGGCCGCGGTCAAACGCGCCGCCGTCTCGGCCGCCCGCCGGGTCGTGCTCCTCGCCGACTCCGCCAAGTTCGACGAGGAGCACTTCGCGCGCTTCGGTGACCTCTCCCAGGTGGACCTGCTCATCACAGACACGGGGCTCAGTCCCGACGACGCCCTCGCCATCGAACAGCAGGGCACGAAGGTGGTGCGCGCGTGATCCTCACCATTACCCCCAACCCCAGCCTGGACCGTACGTACGAGTTGCCCTGGCTGGACCGCGGTGCCGTACTGCGGGCCGTCTCCGACCGGGTCGACCCGGGCGGCAAGGGCGTCAACGTGTCGCGGGCGGTCGCCGCCGCCGGGCAGCGGACCGTCGCCGTCGTACCGCTGGGCGGACCGGAGGGCGCACTGCTCGCCCGGCTGCTCGGCGAGCACGGCATCGAGGCCGCCGGGGTGCCGGTCGCCGGCAACACCCGGGTCAACATCACCCTCCTGGAGCCGGACGGCACCCTCACCAAGGTCAACGCGGCCGGCCCCGAGATCACCGAGGGCGAGGCGGAGGCGCTGCTGGAGGCGGTACGCACCAAGTCCGTCGGCGCCGACTGGATCGCCTGCTGCGGCAGCCTGCCGCGCGGCCTGCCCCCCGAGTGGTACGCCGAGCTGGTGGCGCGTATCCACCGGTCGGGCGCCCGTATCGCGCTGGACACCTCCGGTGCGGCACTGACCGCGGTGCTGCCCGAACGGCCCGACGTGGTCAAGCCCAACGCCGAGGAGTTGGCCGAGGCGGTCGGCCGTCCGCTGGTGACGGTCGGCGACGCGGTCAAGGCGGCGGAGGAGCTGCGCGACCGCGGGGCCCGCGCCGTGCTGGCCAGTCTGGGCGCGGACGGACAGCTCCTGGTGGACGGCTCGGGCACGTACTTCGGCAGCGCGAAGGTCGCCGTGGTCCGCAGCAACGTCGGCGCGGGTGACGCGTCACTCGCGGGTTTCCTCGCCGCCGGCGGTACGGGTCCGGTGGCGCTCGCCGCGGCGGTCGCCCACGGCGCGGCGGCCGTCCAGCTACCGGGCAGCGTGATGCCCAGCCCGGCCGACCTCGACCTGTCCGCCGTCACCACGACCACGGACATCCCATCGGACCGCGCGCTGACGGAGCCGCAGCCATGACCACGCGCAGCGCCCTCCGCCCGGCCGCGGACCGGACCGGCCCGAGCCGCCGGGTCCCCACCCCCCACGACCTCACGCCGCCTTCCACGCGGCGCCTCGCGAGCGAAGGAGCCGTGAAATGAGCGAGTTGATCACCGCGGAGCTGGTCGATCTCGACCTGTCCGCCGATACGAAGGAAGCAGCCGCCCGCTCCCTCGCCGAGCGCATGGTCGCCCTGGGCCGCGTCACCGACCTCGACGGCTTCCTGGCCGACGTGCGGGCCCGCGAGGAGCAGATGCCGACCGGTCTGGACGGCGGCATCGGCATCCCGCACTGCCGCAGTGAGCACGTCACCGCACCGACGCTCGCCTTCGGCCGCAGCGGCCAGGGCATCGACTTCGGCGCGGCCGACGGGCCCGCCGACCTGATCTTCCTGATCGCCGCACCGGCCGGGGCCGACGACGATCACCTGACGATCCTGGCAAGCCTGGCCCGGCGGCTGATGGACGCCGAGTTCACCGGCGCCCTGCGCTCCGAGCGGGAACCGGCCGTGGCCGCCGCCCTCATCCGCGGCGAGGAGCCGGAGGCGGCGCGCGCCGCGGCAAGCGCCGAGACCGCCGAGACCGCCGAGACCGCCGACGGGACGGTGAGCGCGAGCGTCCCGGCCGCCTCCGCCGCCACGCCGGCCACCGCCACCGCCACCGCCACCGCCACCGCCACCGCCCCCGCCGGAGATC
>NZ_DATDBG010000034.1:0-23722 GCF_036524955.1 Streptomyces sp. | reverse complement strand
TCGCCCCCCGGCGGCGACCGGCCGGCCGGCCGTCCGCCGCCTCGTTGCGGACGCTGAGCCGGCGATGGTGGGGGAGCATCCGTCGGCCGGGGCCGGTTTTTCGGGGGCTCGGGCTCGGTCGGCGGGGGAGCGGTTGGTGGCGGAGCGGTTGCTGGCGGGCGGTGAGTCCGCGGTGGTGGGGGAGTGTCCGTCGGTCGGGGGCGGTTTTTCGGGGGTGCGGGCTCGGGAGCGGCTGGTGGCGGACGGTGAGCCCGCGGCGGCGAGGCAGCATCCCTCGGCCGAACCGTTTCCGCAGGTCGCGCCGGTTTCCTCGGCCGAACCGGTCCCCACCGACGCGGCTCCCGCCGTAGGGGCGTTCGTCGCCCCGGGGACGCTGGGGGCGCCGCGGCCTCTCGGTGAGGTGCGGGAATGGCCGAGGTCGTTCGGGGATCGGTTGGGGGGTGGGGTGGTCGCGGGGCGGGATGTGTTCCGCGTGGTGCGGGAGTGTGCGGTGCGACCGCCCGCGCACACCCTCAAGCAGGTCGCCGCGCTGCCGGTGGAGCCCGGGGCGGTGCCGGACGTGGGACCCGGGGCGCTGAGTGTGACGTGGGCGGGGCACGCGAGCTGGGTGATCCGGGTGGGCGGGCTGACCGTACTCACCGATCCCGTGTGGTCCCGGCGGATACCCGCCACGCGGGCCCGGGTCACGCCCGTGGGTGTGCCCTGGACCGCGCTGCCGGCGGTCGACGCGGTGGTGATCAGCCACAACCACTACGACCACCTGGACGCTCCCACGGTCAAACGGCTGCCGCGAGGCACCGCGCTGTTCGTGCCGGCCGGACTCGGCGTGTGGTTCCGCCGCCGCGGCTTCACCCGGGTGACCGAACTGGACTGGTGGGAAGCGGCTGAGTTCTGCGGTGTGCGGTTCGACTTCGTACCCGCCCATCACTGGAGCCGCCGCACCCTCACGGACGCCGGCCGCTCGCTGTGGGGCGGCTGGGTACTGACCGGCGCGGAGGGGACCGGCGCCGTATCCGGTCACCGTGTGTACTTCGCCGGCGACACCGGCTACGGCCCCTGCTTCCGCGAGATCGCCCGCGCCCACCCCGGGATCGACCTGGCCCTCCTGCCCATCGGGGCCTACTCCCCGCGGTGGATGCTCCGCGCGGTGCACACCGACCCGGAGGAAGCGGTGCGGGCCTTCCTGGACGTGGGCGCGGCGGCGATGGCCCCGATGCACTGGGCGACGTTCCTGCTGTCCAGCGAGCCCCCGCTCGAACCGCTCACCCGGCTGCTGTCCGCGTGGGAAGCCGCCCGGCTGCCCCGGGACGCGCTGTGGGACCTGCCGGTCGGGGCGTCGCGGGTGCTCACCGGCTGAGGCGCAACGCGCGGAGGGCTGACGCCCGGGCTCCCGGAGTGGGCGGCTGAGGGACGAGGCCACCCGTGGAGGGAGTGAGGAGGAAGTCCGACCGGGAACGGCGTGGGGCTGACGCCCGGGCTCCCGGTGTGGGCGGCTGAGGGACGAGGCCACCCGTGGAGGGAGTGAGCAGGAAGTCCGACCACGCCGCGCCCGCCCCTACGGATCACTGCGCAGCCGAGCCCCCCGCCGTATCCGCCGCAGTACCGCCGGCGCCGCGGCGATGGCGAACGTCAGGGCCACTGCGAGGACGACGCCCTGCCACGGCTCGGGGAAGAGTGACCCGCCGAGTATCCCGATCACCTGGTACGCCGCCGCCCACGCCAGGCAGGCCGGCACGTCACCCCGTACGAACCTGCGCATCGGCATCTCCGCCAGCAGACACGCCACCATGACGGGCAGGCGGCCCGCCGGGATCAGCCGGGACAGCACGAGGACCGCCGCTCCGTGCTGGTCCAGGCGCCGCTGCGCGCCGGCCAGCGTGCTCTCGTCCACCCGGCGACGGAGCCGCCGCAGCAGGCGGGACGCGTTCCGGGAGTGCACCCCGCGCAGGCCCAGCCAGTACAGGGCGACGTCCCCGAGGAAGGCCGCGAAGGCCGCGACGCCGAAGACGACGGCCAGGGCGACCGGTTCCGCCTGGTGGAAGGCGACCACCGCCGCGCCGGACACCAGCGCGCCGGTCGGCACCACGGGCACCAGCGAGCCGAGCACGACCAGCAGGAACAGCGTGGGGTAGCCGATGACCTGCTGGGTGCTGTCCGAGGGCGGTGGGTTCGTCGCGGCGGACGCGAGGAGGCCGATCACCCCGCGCTCTCCCGCCCCGCGCCCGCGACCAGCACGCTCTCGCCGTGGTCCAGTCGGTGCACCGTCACCCGCGGCGCGAGCCGGGCGGCGAGCCGTACGAACTCCTCGCCCGGCGTGTGGAATTCGTGCGGCCGGACGGCGTCCATCGCGATCGGCCAGTACGTGCCGTAGTGCACCGGCACCGCGGCCCGGGGGGCGAGGTCGGCCAGCGCGCGGGCCGCGCGGGCCGCGTCGAGATGGCCGTGCCCGAGGAACGGCCCCCAGCCGCCCACCGGCAGCAGCGCGATGTCGCACGGCCCGACCGCCTCGGCCATCGCGTCGAACAGCCCGGTGTCGCCCGCGAAGTACGTCCGCGCCTCGCCCGCGACCACGTAGCCGAGCGCCGCCACCCGCTGCCGTCCGTAGGGCAGCCGCCGCCCGTCGTGCACGGCCGGCACCGCCCGTACCGTCACCTCGCCGAACTCCAGCGTCTCCCCGGCTGTGATCTCGACCAGCCGCAGCCGGGCCCGTACCCGCCGCAGCCCCGGCACCGCGGTCAGCGCGCCACGCGGCAGCAGCACCGTCGTGCCGTCGGCCAGCCGGTCCAGCGAACGGACGTGCAGATGGTCGGCGTGCAGGTGCGACACGAGCACCACGTCCGCCCGGGCCGCGGCCGGTGGCGGCACCGCGCCCCGCCGCCGGCGCAGGTGCGCCAGGCGCCGTACGAACAGCGGGTCGGTCAGCACCCGGACCCCGGAGTCCCGCACGGTCACCGTGGCATGACCCCACCACGTGATCTCCACCGCCACCGCGACCGTCCCTTCCCCGGCTCGTCACCTGCGTGCCGCCATCCGTTCCCGAGCGTATGCCCACCGGGGCCTGTCCTACGGATCAAGCCGGATCAGCCGGATCAGCCGGATCAGGCCGGACAGGACCAGATCGGCCGGATAGGACCAGATCGGCCGGACCGGGCCGGACGAGGGCGGGCTCGCGCCGGGGTCGGGGCGGGGGCCGGTCCGGCCCGATACACCGTCAGGCCCCGGGACACTCCAGCGGACCAGACCTGCGGGTATGGCAGGGTGGAGGGGTGCCTGCGCCGGGAGTGAGTCGGAGTCGGGCCGCGGGCCGAAGCGCGCTGCGGGCCGTCGGACGCGTGCTCGCGGTGTGGGCGGTGGCCTCCGCCACTCTCGCCTTCCTCGCCTGGATCCTGCCCGACTTCCGGATCGAGGCGAGCAGCGGCGACAGCCCGACCCAGATCGCGGTGACCGCGGCGATCGGCGCCGGCGCGTTCGGCGTGCTGAGCGCGCTCGTATGGCCGGTGCTGGTCAGGGCGTTGCTGCTGGTGCCCGCGCTTGTGCTGGGCGTTCTGGTGTTCTTCCTCAACGGCTCGCTGCTGCTGATCGCGCTGCGCTTCACCCCCGACGGCCGCGGCGAGGTCACGCCCGCCACGGCCGTGGTGATCGCCGCGGTGATGTCCGCCGCGTCGTCCGCCACAAGTACGGCGCTCGCGGTGCGGGACGACGCCGCGTACGGCCGCCGGCTGGCCCGGCTCGCGGGCCGCCGCCGACCCCGGCTCGACGACCCGCCGTCGCCGGCCACGCCCGGCACCGTCTTCCTCCAACTCGACGGTGTCGGCCATGACGTGCTGCGCGAAGCGCTGGCCGGTGTGCAGCCCGCCATGCCGACCGTCGCGAGCTGGCTGGGCAACACCCACCGGCTCACCCCGTGGCATACCGACTGGAGCAGCCAGACCGGCGCCAGCCAGCTCGCGATCCTGCACGGCAGCAACCACGACGTGCCCGCCTTCCGCTGGTTCGAGAAGGACACCGGCCAGGTCATGGTGTGCAACCGGCCCTCCAGCGCGGCCGAGCTGGAACGCCGGGCGGTGGCCCGTACGGGATCGTGCGGCCTGCTCGCCGAGGACGGCGCCAGCCGCGGCAACCTGTTCACCGGCGGCGCCGAACAGTCCGCGCTGGTGATGTCGGTCGCCGCGCGCCGGGGCACGTTCAACCGGCCCCGCTCCGGATACTTCGCGTACTTCTCCGACCCGGCCAACGCGGTTCGCACCGCCTGGTCGTTCACCGCAGAGGTGGGCCGGGAGATCCTGGAGTCCCGCGCGGCCCGGCTGCGCCGGGACCGGCCGCGGATCGGACGCGGCGGGCTGTATCCGCTGGTGCGGGCGTTCGCCACCGTGGTGGAGCGGGACGTGGCGGTGGCCGCGGTCGTCGGCGACGTGCTGGCCGGGCGTTCCGCGGTCTACGCGGACCTGGTCGCCTACGACGAGGTGGCCCACCATTCGGGCCCGTACAGCAGGGACGCCCGCAAGGTGCTGACGCGGCTGGACCGTTCGGTGTGCTTGATCGCCGACGCGGCGCGCTACGCGCCGCGCCCGTACCGGATCGTGCTGCTGTCCGACCACGGGCAGAGCACCGGGGAGACCTTCGAGGGCGCGTACGGGGTCCACCTGCGTGAACTGGTGCGGACCGGCTGCGGCCTGGCCGAGAGCGGGCGGCCGTCCCGGCGCAAGGGCGGCGCCGAGGCGCGGACGGCGGCCCGTACCGCCCTGCGCCGCCCGGAGCGCGGGCGCACGGCGGAGGAGGCCGAGTGCGCCGGGCCGCCGTCCGAGCCGATCGTGCTCGCCTCGGGCAACCTCGGCCTGGTCACCTTCCCCGACATCGAGGGCCGGGCCACCCGGGAGGAACTGGACCGCCGCTGTCCCGTTCTGCTCACCACGCTCACCTCGCATCCCGGCATCGGGTTCGTCCTGGTGCGCAGCGCGGAGCGTGGCCCGCTGGCGCTCGGTCCGCGCGGCGAACGCGAGCTGGCCACCGGCCGGATCAAGGGCGACGATCCGCTGGCCCCGTTCGGTGGCGAGACCGCCGCGGCGGCGGTGCTGCGCGCCGACGCCTTCCCGCACACCGCCGATCTGATGATCAACTCCGCCTGTGACCCCCGCACCGGCACGGTGCACGCCTTCGAGGAACAAGCCGGCTCCCACGGCGGCCTCGGCGGCCCCCAGTCGCGCCCCTTCCTGCTCCACCCGGCCGACCTCCCGCTGCCGGACGGCCCGCTGGTCGGCGCGGCAGTCCTGCACGGCGTGTTCAAAACCTGGCTCAGCACGCCCGCGCCCGCCCCCTCCATCGTCAACCAGGGGCTGACGATCCCGCGTTCGTCAGCCCTCGGCTGAAGCGACCGTTCACGGCCGCCCAGGACGAGGCCCGCGGGCGTCGGCCGTGCGCGGGACGACCCACCGGGCCGCCTCGCGGTGGCTCACCGCGCGACCGGCCGCGCTCGCGAAGTGGCACCACGGCTCGGTCCGGCGTGACCGCACGCACCCCCGCGGGATGCGAGGGCCGGTCCGCCGGGTTCCGCCGCGCGGACCCTGTGCCGCGTCGGTCAGCGAGTGCCCGTCGACGAGCGGCGTGCGGTGCGGTGCGTCGCAGGGCGCCGGACCGGCTCCGCAGTGGGCCTGCTCGGTCGGTGCGGCAACGCCGCGAGGTGCCGTGCCGGGCGTCGCGACGGGGCAGACTCCGGCGACGTGGCTGACGCGGAACTAACCCTCCTTGCGCAGCGCCAGCAGCCGGTACACCGGATCGGCGCGCGGCACCTCGGGGTCCGGCAGCAGTTCCAGCCGCCGCACCAGAGCGGCGGACTGCTCCTCGTCCATGGCGAGCGCCGACGAGAAGTAGCCGCGGGTCACCTCGACCGCGATCCGGGCCGGCGACCGGCCCTGGCCGTGCCCGGTGAAGCGGGCCTCGCCCGCCCGGCGCAGCCGGTGCTCCGAGGCCACCGCCATGATCCGCGACGCACGGTCGTACGCCCTGTGCACCCGGTACGGCGCCAGCAGCTCGTCCACGTCGCTGTGCATGTCGTGGCAGGTGTCCTTGTCCACCGTCGTCACGAAGAGCCCGCCGGGTCTCAGTACCCGCGCGCACTCCGCGACCACGGTCGCCGCGTTCGGCAGCAGATGCAGCAGCCACACCGCGCTCACCGCGTCCAGCGACGCGTCGGCGAACGGCAGCTGCCTGCAGTCGCCCAGCACCAGGGCCGGACCCATCCGCTCGGACGCCGCCCGCAGCATGCCCGGCGCCGCGTCAAGACCGAATACCCGCAGTCCCGGCCGGACCAGGCGCTCGGTGACGAGACCGGTCCCGCACCCCACATCCAGCAGGGTGCGCGCCCGGTCGGGCACCAGCGCGAGAATCGCCCGGGCCGCGGACTGTGCCCTTGGCACGCCCCCGCGCGTGGCGTCGTAGCGCGCCACCTCGACGTCGTAGTCCAGCATATGGAGATGCTAGAGCCCCCAGGTGAACGGGGGTTCACCCAGCACCTTGCGTCGCGGTTACGTGAACGCAGGCGTGTTACAGGTGGCTCCACGCGGCCCGCCCGCGTTCGGGCAGTGTGCCTTTTTGTCCGAACCCGCCAGCCGCGTCCGGTTTCGGGAGGGCGGTCCGGCGTCCGGCGGAGACCCGCGTACTCACTTGGGCGCGCGGGTGCGCGAATGTGCGGGTGATCGTGCGGTTGTGTCATCCGTGCCGGTACGGCGCCCGTCGCTCCGCTCGCGGCTCTTTCTGCGGACACGGCCGTTCGCTCACCGATCATGCGACCCGCATATGCGGGGAGCCCGGCGGGAGTTGGGCGTTCCGTCAGCGCGGGCGCGGCCACCGGTGGCGGCGCTCCGGAGTCTGCGCGTTTTCCGTATACGCGTCCCCGCGCGCCCCGGGGCTCCCGATGCGCGCGCACCCGCGCTGTCGTGGCCCGGGAGGGCGGCCGGCAGTCCTCGCGGTGTGTACGGTCCGGCTGGACGGGGGCAGCGGACCGGGGAGCCGGTGTACGCCCTCGTCCGGGGACGGTCGAGGAACGCCGGGCGGACCTGTGCGGGGGCCCAGGGCCGACCCGCGGACGGAGGGCGGACCGGGACCCAGCGGGACTCACGCCCCGTACAACGCCTCGATCTCCCGCGCGTACACCGTCTCGACCGCCCGCCGCCTGAGCTTCAGCGACGGCGTGAGCGTGCCCTCCACCTCGGAGAACTGGGCGGCCAGGACCCGGAAGGCGCGGATCGACTCGGCCTGCGAGACCAGGGTGTTGGCGGCGACCACCGCCCGCCGGATCTCCGCTTCCAGATCGGGGTCACGTGCCAGCTCCGCCGCGATCATCGTGTGCGGTTTGCCGCGAACGAGCAGCCAGTGCGTGACGGCCTCCGGGTCGAGGGTGATCAGCGCCGCCACGAAAGGGCGGTTGTCGCCGACGACGACGCACTGCGACACCAGCGGATGCGCCCGGACCCGCTCCTCCAGGGCAGCCGGCGACACGCTCTTGCCGCCGCTGGTGACCAGGATCTCCTTCTTGCGGCCGGTGATCGTCAGATAGCCGTCCTCGTCGAGGGAGCCGATGTCACCGGTGGCCAGCCGGCCGTCCCGCAGCACCTCGGCGGTGGCCTTCCCGTCGTTGAGGACGTCGGGTACACCGGTACCGGCTGGGCGCCGATCGTCCACAGCGCGAAGTCGAACAGCGTCCACTCGTAGCGGGTGCGGGACATGATCGCGACGCGGTCGCCGAACCGTATGCCCTGCGCCAGCAGCCCCTTCGCCACAGCCAGCACCTCGTCGCGGAACTCGGCCGCCGTCACGTCGAGCCAGCCGCCCCGCCCGTCGGGGCGGCCGAGCACCGCCAGGTCCGGGCTCTGCTGAGCGTTGCCGAACACGGCGTCTGCCAAGCCGCCGGCCCGGGACGCGGTGGCCAGCGGGGGGACGGTGAACTCCTGCAACGGGTGTGCTCCTCGGGCCGCTCGGTGCGGGCCCGTAACGTACCCGATCCCCCGTGGCCGGCGGGAGGCCGCGGCAGCCGACGTTTTCGGACATTTCCGCAGGCGGGCAGGCGCTCCCGTGCGTACCGAGGGGCGCCGCACGCCCCGGCTGTCCGGGAAGGTGCGGCGGCCCCGGTGGATCTCCACCGAATCCGCCCCGTCCGGCCACACCCGATCCACCTCGCCGGCCCCCGTGCGTTGCCGGGTGACGGCGGCTCAGCGGGCGGGTGCGGGCGCGAGGGCGATCCGCTGCTCGCCCGCGTACACGTTCATGGAACCGCCCCGCAGGAAGCCGATCAGGGTGAGCCCGGACTCCGCGGCCAGGTCCACGGCGAGCGAGGACGGCGCGGACACCGCGGCCAGCACCGGAATCCCCGCCATCACCGCCTTCTGCGCCAGCTCGAACGAGGCCCGCCCCGACACCAGCAGGATCCGCCCGGTCAGCGGCAGCGCGCCCTCCCGCAGCGCGCGCCCGACCAGCTTGTCCACGGCGTTGTGCCGCCCGACGTCCTCGCGGACGTCCAGCAGTTCCCCGTCCGCCGAGAACAGCGCCGCCGCGTGCAGCCCGCCGGTGCGCTCGAAGACCGCCTGCGCCGCCCGCAGCCGCTCCGGCAGCGCGGCCAGCAGTTCAGGGGTGACGCGCGGCCGGCCGGTGTCGGCGATCGGCAGCCGGGTCGCGGTCCGCACCGCGTCCAGACTCGCCTTGCCGCACAGCCCGCACGAGGACGACGTGTAGACATTGCGCTCCAGGGCGATGTCCGGCACCGGCACGCCCGGCGCGAGCGTCACGTCGACGACGTTGTACGTGTTCGCGCCGTCCGCCGTCGCACCCCCGCAGTACACCACGGAGGCCACCTCGGCCGCGGCGGCCAGCACGCCCTCGCTCACCAGGAAACCGGTGGCCAGCGCGAAGTCGTCACCCGGGGTGCGCATGGTGATCGCCAGCGGGCGGCCGTTCAGCCGGATCTCCAGCGGCTCCTCGGCGACCAGCGTGTCCGCCCGGTGCTCGGCCGCACCGTCCCTGATCCGCAGTACGCGGCGCCGCTCGGTGACCCGTCCCATGCTCATCAGCCCCGGTCTCGTCGCAGTGCCCACCGTCGTCGTGCGCGCTACCCGCCATCCCCGGCGTCGCACCGGGCCCAGTGTGCAGGGTGTCATAGGGTGAAGCCGACCGAGGGCCTGCCCGGCGATCGTGCCGGGCCCGCGATGCCCGGCACCACGGATCGATCAGGATGGCAGACCGAGATGAACGAGCAGCCGACCGCCTCACACACCCTGGTGGGCGACGAGCAGGCACAGGAGCGGCTGCGGGCGCTGCGCGGCAGCATCGACAACCTGGACGCGGCACTCGTCCACCTGCTGGCCGAGCGTTTCAAGTGCACCCAACAGGTCGGTGAGCTCAAGGCCGTGCACCACCTGCCGGCCGCCGACCCGGCCCGCGAGGCCGACCAGATCGCCCGGCTGCGGCGGCTCGCCGTGGAGGCCAGGCTCGACCCGGCGTTCGCGGAGAAGTTCCTGAACTTCATCATCGACGAGGTGGTACGGCACCACCGGGCGATCGCCGCCCGGCCGCGCTCCTGACCCAGCGGTTCGTTCCTTTGCTCCTCCGTTCGCTTCTGGGCGCGCTCCGGTCATCGGTGGGCCCGGAAATCCGGCGGCGGTCCCGCGCGTTGAGCGGTCGGGGCAACGGCGGCCCGCGGTTCGGGCGACCGGGGGCCGTACCACCCGGAGCCGTACGAACCGCGACCGTACGACCGTACGAACCGCGACCGTACAATCACGCTCCCGATCCGTGATCGGCCGGCGAACCCGTACGCCCACCGGCACCACAGGGACCACTGGACTCACAGGACCCACAGGGAGCGCCCATGAAGCTCACGATCTTCGCCGCGACCGGCGGGATCGGCCGGCACCTGCTCGGCCAGGCGGTCGGCGCGGGCCACGAGGTGACGGCCGTCGTGCGGAACCCGGCCAGGCTCACCCGGGACGTCCGCGCCGTCACCGCCGATCTCACCGCCCCGGACCCGGCGGCGCTGCGTGCGGCGGTCGACGGCGCCGACGGCGTCCTGTCCGCCTTCGGTCCGAACGGGCCGGGCGGCCGCGGGATCACCGCGCCCGGCACCCGCGCCGTGGTGGAGGCGATGCAGGCCACCCGCGCCCGCCGCATCGTCGTGGTCAGCGCGGCCCCGGTCTCCACCACCCCGTCCCCGGGCCGCCCCCACCCGCCGCGGCACGACCCGGGCGAGGGGTTCCTCACCCGCCACCTCGGCACCCCCCTCACCAAGCTCATCCTCGGCACGCACTTCGCCGATCTCGCGGTGATGGAGGACGTTCTGCGCGAAAGCGGCCTCGACTGGACCGTCGTCCGCCCGCCCCGCCTCACCGACGCACCCCTCACCGCGCGCTACCGCACGGCCCCCGACCAGAACCTCAAGAACGGCGGCACCGTCTCCCGCGCCGACGTCGCCCACTTCATGCTCCACGCCCTCACCGACCCCACCACCGTCAAGCAGGCCTTCGGCATCGCGGACTAGGGCCTGACCTGCGACTTTCCCTCTTCCGTTGCGGGGGCCGGCTCCTGTACCGCCCCCGCCCGGCGGCCGGAATCGCAGGTGAGAAGCACTCCCATTCCTTGGTATCGTGGTTCCTGTCACCACGACCTCGCAGGTCGCGGCGGCACACCCGGTCCGGGTGGCGGAATGGCAGACGCGCTAGCTTGAGGTGCTAGTGCCCTTTATCGGGCGTGGGGGTTCAAGTCCCCCCTCGGACACCAGCGGAAACGCAAAAGAACCCCACTTCGGTGGGGTTCTTTTGCGTTTCCGGACTGTGGCGTGTCCGACCATGTGACCTCGTGCCGCGGCGGCACGAGGGCCCGTGCGAGATCCTCCTGGGCCGACGAGCTGCAGGGCACATCGCCGATGCGCGGAGGGATTGTCCGTCCAGAGCGGACGAAGAAGGCACAGAGCAACACTCCACCCCTTGCCACTTTCAACCTATAGCGCACCGGGGGGCTTGCGGCAAGGCCCCGGCCGTGGGGCAGAATCGCGGGCCGAGGTCAGAACCTGCAGAAATGGGAGATTCGCGACGTGCGTGGGTTGTTGTCGGTTGATGGGTCGTGCGGTGACGTCGAGTCGGCGGTGGGACGCGCACCGCGGGTGCGCACACCCGGCACCGGGATGCGGGTGTGCGCGCCGCCGGCCCTCGCGGCAGTGACCTCGGACCGGAGCCGCTGACGTGAACCCCCTGACCACCAGCGCGTTCGACCTTCCCGACCGCCTCTCCCCGAAGGCCGACCCGGCACTGATCGCCGGCGACGAGCAGCACTTCGCGGCCATCTCGGAGTGCCTCGAGCAGTCGATCGCCGAGCTGTCCGACCGCCTCGATGCCGAGCGCATGGCGCCCGGCGGCGTCGGCCGGGAGGCGATGGACCGGGACACGGAGATCCACCGCCTGACCGGTCGCCTGCGCACCTTGCGTCGCTTCGGTCTGGACCTGTGCCTGGGACACATCGTCCGTACGGACAACCCCGAGCCCGTGCACATCGGACGACTCGGCCTCACCGACAGCGCGGGGCGTCGGCTGCTGCTCGACTGGCGCTCCCCCGCAGCCGAGCCGTTCTTCGGAGCCACCCACGCCAACCCGATGGGTCTGCTGAGCCGCCGCAGGTACCGCTGGACCCGCGGCCGGATCAGCGACTACTGGGACGAGGTGTTCACCGCCGACGGGCTCGAGGGGCACGCCGCGCTCGACGACCAGTCCGCGTTCATCGCCAGCCTGGGCGGCAACCGGTCGGCTCGGATGCGCGACGTGCTCGCCACCATCCAGGCCGACCAGGACGCCGTCATCCGGGCGGGATCCCGCGGCGCTCTCGTCGTCGACGGCGGTCCGGGTACGGGCAAGACCGTCGTCGCTCTGCACCGCGCCGCCCACCTCCTCTACTCCGACCCTCGCCTCGGTCACCGTCGGGGCGGCGTGCTGTTCGTCGGTCCGCACCAGCCCTACCTGGCCTACGTCGCCGATGTCCTGCCCAGTCTCGGCGAGGAGGGCGTGCAGACCTGCACCCTGCGCGACCTCGTCACCGAGGGAGCCGGAGCAGCGATCGAGACCGACCCGGGCGTGGCCCTTCTGAAGTCGTCCGCGGACCTGGTGAAGGCGATCGAGCCGGCCGTCGGCATCTACGAGGAGCCGCCCACCGAGGGGATGACGGTCTCGAGCCACTGGTCCGACATCTGGCTGAGCGCCGACGATTGGGCGGCGGCGTTCGAGGCGGTGGAACCGGGTACTCCGCACAACGAGGCGCGCGACCAGATCCGGGAGGAGCTGCTCAGGATCCTGATGGACAAGGACGACAGCGACGCCCCGCCCGACCTGCTGAGGAGGTCGCTGCTGCAGGACCGAGAGCTGATCAGGACCCTCAACCGTGCGTGGCCGATGCTCGAAGCGAGTGACCTCGTCGGAGATCTGTGGTCGGTGCCCGCCTACCTGCGCACGTGCGCTCCCTGGCTCGGCCCCGATGACGTTCGCAAGCTGCAGCGCGAGGACGCCCAGGCCTGGACGGTGTCCGACCTGCCGCTCCTGGACGCGGCACGGCAGCGGCTCGGCGACCCGGAGGTGTCAGTACGCAAGCGTCGGCACGACGCCTCTGTCGCGGCCGAACGTGCGCGCAGGGCCGACGTCATCGACAACCTGCTGGCCGCCGACGACGATGGTGAAGGTGCGGTGACGATGCTGCGCGGACAGGACCTGCAGGACACCCTGATCGACGAGAGCGCACGGCCCGGCACCGAACCGGAACCTCTCACCGGCCCGTTCGCGCACATCATCGTGGACGAGGCTCAGGAACTGACCGACGCCGAGTGGCAGATGCTGCTGCTGCGCTGCCCGTCCCGGAGCCTCACCATCGTCGGTGACCGCGCCCAGGCCAGGCACGGGTTCACGGAGTCCTGGCAGGAACGGCTCGAGCGGGTCGGGCTCGACCGGATCACCGTGGCCTCCCTGAGCATCAACTACCGCACGCCGGAAGAGGTCATGGCGGAAGCCGAGCTGGTCATCCGCGCTGTCCTCCCGGACGCCAATGTGCCGACCTCCATCCGCAGCAGCGGCATCCCCGTCGTACACGGATCCGTTGCGGATCTGGGCTCGGTCCTCGACACCTGGCTCGCCGCACATGCCGACGGAATCGCCTGCGTCATCGGCGATCCCACGTTCCGGGCGACGTCCCGCGTCCGGTCGCTGACGCCGGAACTGTCGAAGGGGCTCGAGTTCGATCTGGTCGTCCTCATCGACCCGGAGACGTTCGGCAAGGGCATCGAAGGAGCCGTCGACCGCTATGTCGCGATGACCCGCGCGACCCAGCAACTCGTCATCCTCACGAGCTCCTGACGTCGGCCACACTCTCCCCTCGCCTCGCCTCGCCTCACCGGCCGGCCCGGTGCGGGTGATCGGCCTGCCGGCGCCGGCGTGTTGCCGGGCGCACGCTGCATGACGTCGTCCCCCACATCGGCGCCGTCGGACGGCTGGGTCCGAGAAAGGGCTCAGCCGTGCGCGGCGAACCGTACGAACCGCGCCCACGCGTCGCACCCGATGGTGAGGTGCGGGCCGTCCTTGTCCTTGGAGTCCCGTACATGCACGGCCTGTTCGGTGACGTCGATCTCCACGCAACTGTCTCCCTGGCAGCGCCCCCAAACCGGCCGCCGCGTCGCCGTCGACTGCCGACGTGACAGCGGTGAGCTCGGGAACGGCGGCCAGACCCGCGGCATCGGGCAGGCCCGGACCGAGAGAGGGGCAGGTACCGAGTCCCCCGGACGGGCAGCGGTCAGCCACGGTCGCGCTCCCACGGGCTTGGTCACCGATGCCCTCCTCGGAGCCGAGGTACCCGTCCGGGTTCCCGGCGCGTACCCGCTCGGTCCACGTGAGGGAGCACGCGGTGCGGCGACATCAGCCCCTCGACACGCAGGGGATGCCCGCGCTGTATGGCGGGAGGCGGGCCATGTGCGGCAACCCGCTGGTCAGACAGACGCATCGAACGTCTCGATCTCGCAGTACGCGGCGCCGCTCTTGTCGATTCCGGCGTCGCTGGTGACAGCGGCACCTTCAGGGTTTCGGCCAGGGCGACGTACTGGGCGTCGTCGGCGGACAGGTTGCTGGACAGGCTCTTGACCGTCGCCCATGGTAATCGCGGAGGGGAGTACCGCTCATCCGGACTGGCTGCCCCGGCAGCACCCGGATGCGACCCCCGACCCGTACGCACGCACCGGGGCTCTGGCCGCTGCGGGCGGGCGGCAAGGGCGCGGGTGCGGCCCGGGCGTCGGCCGCACGGGGTACGGCGATCCGCTGATTCGGGGCCGGGGCCGGGGCCGGGGCCGGGCCGGCCGACGGCCCGGCCGTTCGCGGGTGGGCGGGCTATGCGCCGCCACCGCGCTCGTGCGGAATCCGGTCGCCCGCCTCGATCGCGACGGTGAGCCTGTTCTCGGCCGGCGGCAGCGGGCAGGTGGCCAGGTCGGTGTAGGCGCACGGCAGGTTCACCGAGCGGTTGAAGTCGATGACCACCGTCCCCCGGGCGTCCGGCGCGGCGACGGAGACCGAGCGGTTGGCCGCGTACGTCGTCACCCCCGACGTGGCGTCGGTGAACAGCACGAACAGGCTGCCGGGCGCCGCGCCGTTGAACGCGGTCAGCCGGTACGTGGCGCCGTCGAGTTCGAACTCGACCTGCCCCGGGGCGTCGTAGACGTGCTGGAGTCCTTCGGCGACCGCCCCCACGGTCACCGGCCGCGGCGCGTCGAACGGCACGAATCGGCCGGTGCGGGCCCAGCGCGGGTCGGGTGTGTACGCCGGGGTGCCGGAGAAGCCGGCCCGCAGCGGGTTGTCCGGGTGGCGGGGCCGCACGACGTCCTGTCCGCCGCGCTTGGCGATCTCGATCATCGCGTCCCCGGCGCCGGCGAACACGCTCGCCCGCTCGCCGATGATCCCGAAACTGTGCCGGCCGCGTACCACCTCACCGCCGAGCGTCAGCTCCTCGTCCTCGTCCAGGTCCACCACCACGCCCTCCTCGGTGGTCGACCACGCGCCCGGCGCGTCGGGGAAGCGGGTGGGCGTGCCGTCGAGCCAGCGCAGGCCGGTGATCGCCAGGAACCCGTGCGGGCCGCCCAGCACCCGGTCGTGCTCGGCGTGCCACTCCTCCCACTCCCGGCGGAAACGTGCCCGGTCGATCTCCTGCGTCTGGACGGTCATGTCGCTCCTCGACTGTCGTACGGCGCTCTTCCCGGCGGGCGAAGACGACGGCCGGCCCCCGCTCGGCGTGCGACGCGGCCGGCACCCCCAGCCTCGCCGTACAAACGCGCACCGCCACCCTCCCATTCCCGCGATGCCCCTCCTCCCGCAACCGCGCGCTACGGCCCACACGGCGGCGGTGCTCGGCGTCATTAAGGTGGGCGCATGACGGAGTCGACCATGCCGGTGATCGAGATCGATGGCCGGGCCGCGACCGTGGAGACGTTGTGGCCGGTGGTCGGGGGGTACGGGCACTTCACGGCGATGCAGGTGCGTGGGGGGCGGGTACGCGGGCTGAGCTTTCATACGGAGCGGCTGGAGGGGGCGACCCGGGAGCTGTTCGGGACGGAGCTGGACGCGGAGCGGGTGCGCGGGTACGTGCGGCACGCGCTCGGCCGTGGCGGCAGCGGGGACGCCTCCGTACGGGTCAACGTGTTCCAGCCGGTGGAGGGACCGGGCGCGCCGGTCGCCGTGATGGTGAGCGTACGGCCGCCCGTGACGATGTCGGCCGGGCTCCAGCGGGTGAAGTCCGTGCCGTACCAGCGGCCTGCCGCGCACCTGAAGCACGTCGGTGGCTTCGGACAGGCGTACTACGGGCGGCGGGTGGCGGCCGAGGGATACGACGAGGCGCTGCTCGTCGGCCCGGGCGGCGAGATCGCGGAAGGCGCGATCACCAACATCGGTTTCGTCGCGGGCGACATGGTGGTCTGGCCGGACGCGGCACCGTACCTGCGGGGCGTCACCATGCGCGTGCTGGAACGGGAGTTGGGCCATGCTGGCGTCCCGCAGACCCGCCGGCCGCTGCGACTCGCGGACGTGACCGCGTACGACGGCGCCTTCCTCGCCAACGCGCGCGGCACAGCGGTGGTCGCGGAGATCGACGGTGTGCCCGTACCCACGAGCGCGCAACTCCTCGCGCGGATCGCCGAGTTGTACGAGTCCACGCCGTGGGACGAGATCTGACCAACACGTCGGTGGCGCGGGGTTCGACCGGGCGGCCGGCCCACTACGGGCAGGCGGCGCCGAGCCGTCGAGGCCCCCTTCAGCCGCTCTCCGGACGGCCCCCCACCGCGGCCACCGCCTCCGCCCCCGCCCGGCACCCCGCGGCCAGCGCGGTGGGCAGGTCCGCCCCGGACAGGCGGGCGGCCAGCAGACCGCCGGCGAAGGCGTCGCCGGCGCCCGTCGTGTCCACGGCCCGCGCCGGAACCCCCGGGCAGCGGGCGGTCGTACGGCCGCGCTCCGCGGCCACCGCACCTGCCGCCCCGAGGGTGACCACGACCGTGCCGCCACCGCAGCGCGCGCTCAACTCCGCCGCCGCGTCCGCCGGTTCGGGCCGTCCGGTGAGCAGGGCGGCCTCGGCCTCGTTGGGCAGCAGCAGATCCGTACCCGACACGCTGTCCAGGAAGCGGGCGACGCCGAGCCGCCGCAGAAAGCCGGCGGAGGCCGGGTCGACGCTGACCGGCAGGTCACGGGCGTGCGCGGCCTTGGTGACCAGCGCGGCCAGTTCACGCCCGGGGGCGGAGAAGAACAGATAGCCGGAGAGGTGGACATGTCCGGTGCCGTCGTCCAGCAGCGCGTCGTCCCAGTCGGCCGGGCCGAGGCGGAGGGCGGCTCCGCTGTCGGTGACCAGGGTGCGTTCCGCGGCGGCGTCCACCAGGGCGATCACCACGGCGGTCGGCAGCTCGTCGTCGATCCGCAGTACGGGGGTCACGCCCGCGGTGAGCAGCGCGCCGCGGTGCCACTCGGCGGAATCGGCGCCCACCCGGGCCAGCAGCCGCACCCGCGCTCCGTAACGGGCCGCCCAGCACGCCACGTTGGCGCCCGCGCCGCCCGGCCGCACCGCGATCAGGGCGGCGGTGTCGGTGTGCGCGGCGAGCGGCTCCGCGTGCCGCGCGACGACGTCCGTGACGACATCACCCACGACGAGGAGGGCGCGTTCGCCGGGGAGGGACAGGCGCGCGGCGGTGGGGCCGTTCATGCCCGGGGGCGTTCCGCCCACCGCGTGGCGATCGCGGCGGCCACGGCGACGTTGCCGCGGACCGCCGCGAGGTTCGCCTCCAACGACGCGCCGCCCGTGTGATCGGTGAGGTAGGCCAGCAGGAACGGGGTGATCGCCTGCCCGGTCACGCCCTCCCGGCCCGCCGCGGTCAGCGCCTCCGCGAGTACGCGGTCGTGCAGCTCCGGGTCGAGCTGCTGCTCGCGCGGCACCGGATTGGCGACGATCAGCGCCGACTCGTGCCCGCCCAGCGCGTCCTGTGCGCGCATCACCGCGGCGACCTCCTCGGGGCCGCGCACCGTCCAGTCCACCGGCTCACCCGAATCGGTGAGGTAGAAGCCGGGGAAGCGGTCGGTGCCGTAGCCGAGAACGCCCACGCCGAGGGTTTCCAGCCGCTGGAGGGTGGCCGGCACATCGAGGATCGACTTCACGCCCGCGCACACCACGGTGATCCGGGTACGGGCGAGCAGTCCGAGGTCGGCCGACTCGTCCTGCACGGTCACCCAGCCGCGGTGCACCCCGCCGAGCCCGCCGGTGCCGAACACCCGGATGCCCGCCCGCGCGGCCAGGAACGCCGTCCCCGACACCGTCGTCGCCCCGCTCGCCCCCGAGACCAGCGCCGGCGCCAGATCACGGAAACCCAGCTTGCGCAGGGACGGGTCCTGCGCGATCCGCTCCACCTGGTCCTTGTCCAGGCCCACCCGGGCCACCCCGTCGAGTACGGCCACGGTCGCCGGTACCGCCCCGCCCGCCCGTACGATCTCCTCCAGCTCCCCGGCGACCTGGAGGTTACGGGGCCGGGGCAGGCCGTGCGAGATGATCGTCGACTCCAGCGCCACCACCGGAACGCGGCGGGCGAGCGCGTCCGCGACCTCCTCGGACAGGGCGATGGCCGGGCCGTGCGGTGCAGATCCGTCAGTGCTCATGGCGCTTACTTGGCGCGAGTGGGGCTCCGCCAAACCTCTTGCCGCCGATCAGCCGCCCCACAGCCGGCTCTGCCCGCGCCTCTGCGTCCCGGTGGTCACCACCACCGCGCCGCTGGTGCCCATCCGGGCCTCGGACATGTCGAAGCCCGGATGGGCACCAGCGGCGCACAACGTGCCTGGGCCCCGCGAGGCCGGGTGAGCGCGGGTACGGCGGCTTGTGACGGGTCGGTGACGGGTCGCGGTCGGCGTCCGCCCGCCTCGTACGGGTTGTGCTCCTGGCCGGGTGCTGCGCCGCCCGGCGGTGGCGGTGCCGTAGCCAGGGTCCGCGGCGTCCCTCGCGGCCGTGGGCTGTTATGGATTTGGCGTGGGCGTGGACAACCCGTAGGGTGGTGTTCACCGACGCGGGGTGGAGCAGCTCGGTAGCTCGCTGGGCTCATAACCCAGAGGTCGCAGGTTCAAATCCTGTCCCCGCTACTCACGGAAAGGCCCGACGCCCAGGCGACGGGCCTTTCCGCTGTCCTGAACCGTCCGGGGCTGCCCGGTGGCGGACGGGCTCAGCGCTTGTTCCGGTCCCGTTCGCGGTCCGGCTCGGCCGGGGGATACGGGGGTACGCCGCGGCCCGGCTGGTAGTGCGGACCCTGCCGGATGTGATGGATCACGATCGCCGCGTCCACGACGGCCAGCACCGCGATCGCCGCGCACACCGCGGCCCAGCCCGTCGCGTCGACCAACGCGAAGACGATCGCGGCGGCGATGCCCCACACCACTCCGCAGATCGCCAGCCCCAGCCGTATCCGCAGCGGACTGCGCGCCTGACGTGGTTCGTAACCGGTCCTGTGCATCCCTTCCCTCTCCCTCCCTCCAGCATCCACCCCCCACCCCGCCCACCGGAAACCCCGAACCCGCCGCCCCTCCGGGTGCCCCCGCGAAACGCCCCTCGGAGGGGCACCCGAACCGCCGACCGGGCCGCGTGGTGTTGCCCCGCGGAAAACGGCACGCGGCGGGTCCGAGCCGGACGTGCGTACGGCCCACGCCGGGGGAGGGGGCACGGCGCGCGGGGCGGGCGTGCGACCGACTCGGTACAGGGGGAAAGGCCCAGGCGCAGCCCACCGCCGGCCGGCCCCGCCCCGTGCGCGTGTGCCGCCCGGCACGGCTACCGGTGCCGGCCGTCCCGCCGGGGCTACCCCCGGCTCGACCTGCCCGCCGACGGCCCGCTGTCCCGCCTGCCCGGGCTCGCCGAGGGTCCGGGCACGGGCGAAGGTGCGCGTCCCTTGCCGGGCGGGCCCGCGAACGCCTGGGCGATGGACAGCCACGCGTCGGCGTCCTGGCCTTCCGCCCGCAGGGCGAGGTCGTCGCGGTGGCGGCGCTGGACGGCCAGCAGGCAGAAGTCGAGCGCGGGACCGTACACCCGCTGGCGCGCGTCCGGCGGTCCGTAGGTCCACAACGAGCCGTCGGGTGCGGTGAGTTCGACCCGGAACTCCTCGGCGGGCGCCGGGCGGCCGTGCAGGCCGAAGGCGAAGTCGCGGGCGCGGATGCCGATCCGGGCCACGTGCCGGAGACGGGCCGTGGGGGCGCGGCGCACCCCGAGGGTGTCGGCGATGTCCTCGCCGTGCGCCCAGGTCTCCATCAACCGCCCGGTCGCCATCGAGGCGGTGCTCATCGGGGGGCCGTACCAGGGGAAGCGGACACCGGGCGGCAGGCCGGTCAGGACCGCCCACAGCCGGGAGCGGCCGGTGCGCCAGTTCTCCAGCAGCGCGGCGGGCGCGAGGCCGGCCGACGCGCGGGCGCCGTCGTCCACGTAGGCGTCCAGGCGGGCCAGGGCGTCGCCGAGTCCGCGGGCGAACCCGTCGGGGTCCTCGACCGCGAGCAGCGCCCGGCGGTCGGTCCAGGCGAGGTGGCCGATCTGGTGGGCGACGGTCCACCCCTCGGCGGGGGTGGGGAGTGCCCACCGCGCCGGGTCGAGGCCGGCCACCAGGCCGTCGAGCGCGTCGCTCTCGGCGCGCAGATCGTCCAGGACGGTGCGGACGGATCGCGGATCCGGCATGGGGCACTCCTTGGCTGACGCCGGGTCAGAAGGTGGTGCGTGCGCCATGAGCGTGACAGTGGGCCGGGAAACGGGCAAGCGTGCGCGCGTGGTTTTTCACGGCTCCCGGAACCGCGGGGTGCGGTGCGCCCCGTGCGGGGCGCGGGGAACCGCGCGCTCAACCCAGCCCGGCATGGCTGCCCGCGCACTGGCCCGAACGGTCCGGGTGGGTCTCGGCTCGCTGCGGAACCGTGGCAACGCCGTGGCCGGTCGCGCGGTTCCCCGCGCCCCGTCGAGGCGCACCCCCGGCGTGCGCTCAGTCCCGGGCGGCGCGGCGGGCGAGCAGGGCCGCGCGGCGCTCGTCGAACCGCACTGCCTGGTCGTTCAGGCCGCCCATGAACAGGCCCAGTTCCTCCTGGGCGCGCAGGCCCTCCGGGCCGAGTCCGGACACCTCCAGGACCTTCAGATGCCGGAGTACCGGCTGGAGTACGTCGTCGTGGTGTATCCGCAGGTTGTAGATGCCGCCGATCGCCATCCGGGCCGCCGCCCGCTCGAAGCCGGGCATGCCGTGGCCCGGCATCCGGAAGCCCACCACGACGTCGCGTATGGCGCTCATCGCCAGGTCGGGCGCGAGCTCCAGGGCCGCCGCCAGCAGGTTGCGGTAGAAGACCATGTGCAGGTTCTCGTCGGTGGCGATCCTGGCCAGCATCCGGTCGCACACCGGGTCGCCGGACTGCCGCCCGGTGTTGCGGTGCGAGACGCGCGTGGCCAGCTCCTGGAAGGCGACGTACGCCACCGAGTGCAGCATGCTGTGCCGGTGGTCGTGCTCGAACCCCTCCGACATGTGCTGCATGCGGAAGCGCTCCAGCTCGACGGGGTCCACGGCCCGGCTGGTCAGCAGGTAGTCGCGCATCACGATCGCGTGCCTGCCCTCCTCGGCGGTCCAGCGGTGCACCCAGGTTCCCCAGGCGCCGTCGCGGCCGAAGATGGTGGCGATCTCGTGGTGGTAGCTGGGCAGGTTGTCCTCGGTGAGCAGGTTGACCACCAGCGAGATCCGGCCGACCTCGGTCACCTTGGACTGCTCGGGCGCCCAGGCCTCGCCGCCCAGTACGCCGTCGAAGTTCCGGCCGTCGGACCACGGCACGTACTCGTGCGGCATCCACTCCTTGGCGACCCCGAGATGCCGGTTCAGCTCGCGCTCCACGACTTCTTCGAGGGCGTACAGCAGCGTCGTGTCGCTCCAGACGTCCGTGCGGTCGGGGTGGGGCGAGGTAACGGTCACGAGGGCTCCAGGAGACGGGAAGTAGACAGAATACACCTACGGATCCGTAACCTACGCGACCGTAGGTTAAGGCCGCCGTAAAGGCGACCTGATCACGGGCTCCCGGAGGGCCCCTGCGGGGCGCGGTACGGGGCGGGGCGTGCCCCGCAGGGGCGCCGGGAAAGCCTGCTCGGCCGCCACCGGCGCGGCGGCCCCGCGCACCGGCCGGACGATTTCCGGCAGGCTTCGGTCCGGGGTCGGCCGCGGCGGTGCGGCGGCGGGTCGCGCCGTTCCCCGCGCCCCTGCGGGGCGCTCGTCCCGCGGTTCCGCCTCCGTGGCGGGAGGGCGTGACGCGTTCCCGGGTGGCTCGTTGAAGGTGATGACACGTGCTGCGAGGGCCGTGCCGGTCACCGCGGCAGCCGAGGAGGTCCGGTGAGCGACCCGTACCCGGAGGCGGGGCCGCCGATCCGTGTCCCGCGCCGCTCCGCACACCTGGAGACGCTGCGCCCCTACGATCTGCTGGCCGTGGCCCTGGCCTCCACCGTGGGTGCCCTGCTCGCCGTACCCGCCCCCGACTCCACCACCGGCCTGTCCCGCGTGCTGCTGGCCACCGTCACCGGGACGGCGGGCTGCGTCAGTACGCTCTACGCCGCCGACTACCTGACCCGCCACGACGACGTCATCGGCAAGCCCCACCGCCCCATCCCCTCCGGCCGGCTGACCGAAGCCGCCGCGAAGCGCTCCGCCCTGCTGGCCGGGGTGGTCACCGTGGCCGTCACCTGCGCCGTGAACAGGCTCGCGCTGATCTTCCTGGCCGTCGCCGTGCTGGCCCAGTACGCCTACGGCCACCGGGGCAAGGACCACGGACTGTGGGGGGACCTGCTCAACGGGGTGTCCGGGTGGAGCTGCACCGTGCTCGCGGGGGCCTGCTTCACCGCCCGGTGGCCGCCGTCCGACGTCTGGCCGGTCGCCGTCGTCCTCGGTCTGCAGGGCACCTTCAGCAATCTGCTGCTGGCCCTCGGCGACCTCGACGCCGACCGCGCGGCCGGTCGCCGCACCCATCCGGTCCGCCACGGCCACGCCCGTACGGTCGCCACCCTGGCACTCGTCGCGACCGCCGGCTACACCCTGGCCGCGGTCTGTCTGGCCACCCGGCACACGGCGCCCGCCACGTACGCGCCGGCGGCCGTGGCACTCGTGCTCGCCGCCATCTGCCTGGTCCTGGTCGCGCCGCGGACCCCCGGCGTCGCCGCCCGCCTCAGCCGCGCCACCGAAGTGCACTTCTACGAACGGCTCGTCCTGCCCGGCGCCCTCCTCGCACCGGCCACCGGCACCCCGCCCGCCCTGGCCGTCACCTGCGCCGCCGTCGGACTGCTGGCTCTCTCGCCCCGCGCCCTGCTGCCGCACTGACCGCTGTCCGTGAGCCCCTGGCCACGCAGTGATATCGCTTGGCCGTCACCCGGCCGCACCCGCTAGAATCCGGCCCGAGATGAGTGCCACCCTCGTTGCCAAGGATCTCGCCGCGGGACACGGCGACCGCCTCCTGTTCTCCGGTCTCGATCTGGTCGTCGCCCCCGGCGACGTGATCGGCCTCGTCGGCGCCAACGGCGCGGGCAAGTCCACGCTGCTGCGCATGCTCGCCGGCCTGGCCGCGCCGGAGCAGGGCACGCTGCGGCTCAGCCCGGCCACCGCGACCGTCGGCCACCTGCCGCAGGAGCCCGAGCGGCGGCCCGGCGGAGAGACCGTACGGGAGTTCCTGGCCCGCCGCACCGGCGTCGCCGCCGCGCAGGCGGCGCTGGACGCCGCCACCCAGGCGCTGGTGGAAGGGGCGCCGGGCGCCGACGACGCGTACGCGACCGGCCTGGAGCGCTGGCTCGCGCTCGGCGGCGCCGACCTGGACGAGCGCGCGGAGGAGGCCGCCGCCTCGCTCGGTCTCGGCATCGGCCTCGATCAGGAGATGTACGCCCTCTCCGGCGGCCAGGCGGCCCGCGCCGGGCTCGCCTCGTTGCTGCTCAGCCGCTACGACGTCTTCCTGCTGGACGAGCCGACCAACGACCTCGATCTGGCCGGCCTGGACCGGCTCGAACGTTTTGTCACCGGCCTGTCCGCGGCCACCGTGCTGGTCAGTCACGACCGCGAGTTTCTCGCCCGTACGGTCACCCGGGTGGTCGAACTGGACCTGGCCCAACAGCAGGTGCGCCAGTACGGCGGTGGTTATGAGTCCTATTTGGAGGAGCGCGAACTGTCGCGCCGGCATGC
>NZ_DATDBG010000033.1:0-21226 GCF_036524955.1 Streptomyces sp. | reverse complement strand
CGCGCAGACGCTGGCGCGCATGCTCAACGTCCCGTTCGCGGTCGCCGACGCAACGGCGCTCACGGAAGCCGGCTACGTCGGTGAGGACGTCGAGAACATCCTCCTCAAGCTCATCCAGGCCGCCGACTTCGATGTCAAACGCGCCGAGACCGGCATCGTCTACATCGACGAGATCGACAAGATCGCCCGTAAGAGCGAGAACCCTTCGATCACGCGGGACGTGTCGGGTGAAGGCGTCCAGCAGGCGCTGCTCAAGATCCTCGAGGGCACCGTGGCCTCGGTGCCGCCGCAGGGCGGGCGCAAGCACCCGCACCAGGAGTTCATCCAGATCGACACCACCAACGTGCTCTTCATCGTGGGCGGCGCCTTCTCCGGCCTGGAGAAGATCATCGAGGCCCGGGCGGGCGCCAAGGGCATCGGCTTCGGCGCCACCATCCGCTCCAAGCGGGAGATCCAGGCGGCCGACCAGTTCCAGGAGATCATGCCGGAGGACCTGGTCAAGTTCGGCATGATCCCCGAGTTCATCGGCCGGCTCCCGGTGATCACCAGCGTGCACAACCTCGACCGCGAGGCGCTGCTGCAGATTCTGGTCGAGCCGCGCAACGCGCTGGTCAAGCAGTACCAGCGGCTCTTCGAACTCGACGGCGTGGAGCTGGAGTTCGAGCGTGGCGCGCTGGAGGCCATCGCCGACCAGGCGATCCTGCGCCAGACCGGCGCCCGCGGCCTGCGCGCGATCATGGAAGAGGTGCTGATGTCGGTGATGTACGAGGTGCCGTCCCGCAAGGACGTGGCCCGCGTCGTCATCACCGCGGACGTCGTGCACTCCAACGTGAACCCGACCCTGGTCCCGCGCGAGCCGCGCATCGTGGGCAAGGGCGAGCAGAAGAGCGCGTAACCACGCCCGCGGACACACGGAAAGGGGCGCCCCGGAGAGGAACCGGGGCGCCCCTTTCCGTATCGCAGGTGTCCGAGCGCCGTTACTGGGTGATCTCGACCAGCGTGTCGTGGTGCGCCTTGGCGGCGACGTTCGCGGTCTCGTCCAGGGAGCCGCCCTGGCCGGTCAGCATCGAGCTCGCGTCGGAGACGGACACCACGCCGACCGTGCTGTAGTCGCATCCAGACGCACACCGGGATGGTGAAGGTCTTCAGCGTGCTGGAGCCGGCCGGCGTGAACTTCACCTTCTGGCACTTCAGGATCGCGTTGAGTCCCTCCGGCGTGAACTCCTGGCGGCTGCCGACCAGTTCGGCCTTGCCCTCGTCGTCGCTCTCCTTCTCGGTGATCGTGCCGAAGGCGGTGTCGATGACCTTCCTCGCGGATGAGGTGCGGGTTGCCTGCCGCAGGGGTGCAACCGATTCGTAACAGCCTGGGCCGCCCCCGTAGAATCCCTGCCGTGACCGACAACTCTCAGCAGAGCCCCGGACGCGGGCCCAACAGCACCCCCGAACTGCCGACCCAGTACGCGCCGGCCGAGGTAGAGGGGGCGCTGTACGAGCGCTGGGTGGAGCGCGGGTACTTCGAGGTGGACGCCAAGAGCGAGAAACCGCCGTACACCATCGTCATCCCGCCGCCGAACGTCACGGGCAGCCTGCACCTCGGCCATGCCTTCGAGCACACGCTGATCGACGCCCTCACCCGCCGCAAGCGGATGCAGGGGTACGAGACGCTGTGGCAGCCGGGCATGGACCACGCCGGGATCGCGACGCAGAACGTGGTCGAGCGGGAGCTGGCCAAAGAGGGGAAGTCGCGGCACGACCTCGGCCGTGAGGCGTTCGTCGAGCGGGTCTGGCGATGGAAGGCGGAGTCCGGCGGGCAGATCGCCGGGCAGATGCGGCGCCTGGGCAACGGTGTCGCCTGGAGCCGTGACCGGTTCACCATGGACGAGGGTCTGTCGCGTGCCGTTCAGACCATCTTCAAGAAGCTCTACGACGACGGGCTGATCTACCGCGCCGAGCGGATCATCAACTGGTGCCCGCGCTGTCTGACCGCCATCTCCGACATCGAGGTGGAGTACCAGGACGACGACGGCGAGCTGGTCTCGATCACCTACGGCGAGGGCGACGAGACGGTGGTCGTCGCGACCACCCGCGCCGAGACGATGCTCGGTGACACCGCGGTCGCCGTCCACCCCGACGACGAGCGGTACGCGCACCTGGTCGGCAAGCGGATCAAGCTGCCGCTCACCGACCGTACGATCCCGGTCGTCGCCGACACCCACGTCGACCCCGGGTTCGGCACCGGCGCGGTCAAGGTCACCCCGGCGCACGACCCCAACGACTTCGCCATCGGGCAGCGGCACGGGCTCGAATCGGTCGAGGTGCTGGACGAGCGTGGCGTGATCATGGCGCACGGCCCCTTCCAGGGCCTCGACCGTTTCGAGGCTCGCTCGACGATCGTGGCCGCGCTGCGCGCCGAGGGCCGGATCGTCGCCGAGAAGCGGCCGTACATCCACTCGGTCGGGCACTGCTCGCGCTGCGGTACGACGCTGGAGCCGCGGCTGTCGCTGCAGTGGTGGGTCAAGGTCGAGACGCTTGCCAAAGCCGCCGGCGACGCGGTCCGTGAAGGAAGGGTCGCCATTCACCCGGCCGACTTCTCGCAGCGGTACTTCGACTGGGTGGACAACCTCAACGACTGGTGCATCTCGCGCCAGCTCTGGTGGGGCCACCGCATTCCCGTCTGGCACGGCCCGAACGGTGAGATGGTCTGCGTCGGCCCCGACGAGCAGCCGCCCACCGGCCAGGGCTGGAGCCAGGACACCGACGTCCTGGACACCTGGTTCTCCTCCGGCCTGTGGCCGTTTTCCACCCTCGGCTGGCCCGAGCAGACCCAGGACCTGGCGAAGTTCTACCCGAACTCGGCCATGGTCACCGGCTACGACCTGATGTTCTTCTGGGTCGCCCGGATGATGATGTTCGGCCTGTACGCCATGGACGGCGCTGTGCCGTTCCACACCATCGCCTTCCACGGCATGGTCCGTGACGAGCACGGCAAGAAGATGTCCAAGTCCTTCGGCAACGCCGTGAACCCGCTGGACTGGATGGACAAGTACGGCTCCGACGCGCTGCGCTTCACGCTCGCGCGCGGCGCGAACCCGGGCATCGACGTTCCGATCGGCGAGGACTGGGTCCAGGCGTCCCGCAACTTCGCCAACAAGATCTGGAACGCGACCCGGTTCGCGCTGATGAACGGCGCCACCGTCGAGGGACCGCTGCCCGCGGCCGGGGAACTGTCCGCCGCGGACCGGTGGATACTGTCGCGGCTGAACGCGGTGGTCGCCGAGGCCGACGCGTACTACGACGACTACCAGTTCGCGAAGCTCAGCGACGCGCTGTACCACTTCGCGTGGGACGAGGTGTTCGACTGGTACGTCGAGCTGTCCAAGACCACCTTCCTCAAGGGCGGCGAGGGTGCGCGGGTTTCGCGCCGGGTGCTCGGCGAGGTGCTGGACGTGGTGCTGCGGCTGCTGCACCCGATCGTGCCCTTCGTCACCGAGACGCTGTGGACCACGCTCACCGGGCGCGAGTCGGTGGTGATCGCCCCGTGGCCGCAGTACAGCGGCTTCCGGGACACGGCGGCCGAGGCGGAGATCGCCGAGGTGCAGCGGGTGGTCACCGAGGTGCGCAGGTTCCGCTCGGACCAGGGGCTCCAGCCCGGCCAGAAAGTCCCGGCGCTGCTCACCCTGGACGGTACCGTGCTCGCTCCGCACGAGGACGCGATCCGGCAGCTGCTGCGGCTGCAAGCCGCGGGCGACGGCTTCCACGCCACCGCGACCCTGCCGGTGGCCGGCGTCACCGTGGCGCTGGACCTGTCGGGCACGATCGACGTGGCGGCCGAGCGCAAGCGGCTCACCAAGGACCTGGGCCTGGCCGAGAAGGAGAAGGCGCAGGCCGAGGCGAAGCTCGGCAACGAGGCGTTCCTCGCCAAGGCCCCCGAGCCGGTGGTCGCCAAGATCCGGGCCCGGCTGACCACGGCGGAGCAGGACATCACCCGGATCGGCGCGCAGCTCGAGGCGCTGCCGCAGGGGTGACCGGCTACGCAGCCGGCGCGCACGGGCCTGGGCCGCTCGGTCCGGGCCCGTCGCCGTATCCGCGCGTGGAGCCCCCTGCGGAAGCGCGCTGATCTCCGCCTCCCGGTGCGGGCCGGTGCCCCGGGCGGGGCTCGGCAGCGTCGCCCAGCGGGCCCGTGGACGTGCCACCCGCCTCGGCTCCGTAGACTGGACGCCGTGAGCGAGCACCCCCCTGGCGGCGACCCCTTCGACGGCGACGACGGGCCCCCGGAAGCGAATGAGATCCGCGAGGCCGACATGGCCGTCATCGAGGCGGGCAGCCGTACACTGCGCGCCCAGGTCACACCGCCCGCGCCGGAGGACGACGTGCCGGGGCGGCCGGCCGACCCGGCGGTCGACCAGGAGCTGCGTGCCGTGGAGGAGGAACTGCTCGGGCGCTGGCCGGAGACGAAACTGGACCCCTCGCTGGACCGGATGACCGCGCTGATGGACATCATCGGCGAGCCGCAGCGCAGCTACCCGGCGATCCACATCACCGGCACCAACGGCAAGACCAGCACCGCCCGCATGATCGAGCGGCTGCTGCTCGCCTTCGAGCTGCGCACCGGCCGCTACACCAGTCCCCACGTGCAGTCCGTCACCGAGCGGATCAGCCTGGACGGCACTCCGATCTCCGCCGAGCGCTTCATCGAGACCTACCGCGACCTCCAGCCGTACATCGGCATGGTGGACGAGTCCCGGCCGCACCGGTTGTCCTTCTTCGAGGTGCTCACCGGGATGGCGTACGCGGCCTTCGCCGACGCGCCCGTCGACGTCGCGGTCGTGGAGGTCGGCATGGGCGGCGGATGGGACGCCACCAACGTGGTGGACGCGGCCGTCGCCGTGGTCACCCCGGTCGCCCTCGACCACACCGATCGGCTGGGCGGCACGCCCGGTGAGATCGCGGTGGAGAAGGCCGGGATCATCAAGACAGCCGCGACCGCGGTCCTCGCCCAGCAGCCCACCGACGCCGCCAAGGTGCTGCTCAAGCGGGCCGTGGAGGTCGACGCCACGGTGGCCAGGGAGGGCCTGGAGTTCGGCGTCGTGCGCCGCGAGGTCGCCGTCGGCGGGCAGATGCTCACGCTGCGCGGGCTCGGCGGCGAGTACGAGCAGGTCTTCCTGCCGCTGCACGGCGAACACCAGGCGCACAACGCGGCCGTGGCGCTCGCCGCCGTCGAGGCGTTCTTCGGCATCGGCAGCATGCACCACCGCACGCTGGACCTGGAGACCGTGCGCGAGGCGTTCGCCGCGGTCACCTCGCCGGGCCGGCTCGAAGTCGTCCGCCGCAGTCCCACCGTGGTGCTGGACGCCGCGCACAACCCGGCCGGCGCGCAGGCCACCGCCGCCGCGGTCGGCGAGGTGTTCGGCTTCACCCACCTGGTGGGCGTGGTCGGGCCCAGCGGCGACAAGGACGTGCGCGGCCTGCTGGAGGCGTTCGAACCGGTCTTCGCGGAGGTCGTGGTGACCCGCAACTCCACCCAGCGCGCCATGGACGTGGACGCGCTGGCCGCGCTCGCCGTCGAGGTGTTCGGGGAGGACCGGGTGCAGGTCGAGCCGCGCCTTGACGACGCGTTGGAGGCGGCCATCACGCTCGCCGAGGACGAGGGCGAGTTCTCCGGGGCCGGAGTGCTGGTCACCGGTTCGGTCATCACCGTCGGAGAGGCCCGGCTGCTGCTGGGGCCGCAAGGGAAAGCCAAGTAAAGGAGTCCTGGCCATGCGGACGCTGTGTTCGTCCACGCTGATCAGCGAGTTCTTCGTCATCGGTTTCGCCGGGCTGGTCGCGATGAAGCACCCCGACCTGTCGATGGGAACGGTGTGGACGGTGTGCGGCGTCGCGATGGCCGTGTGCCTTCTGCTGTGCGGCGTGCTGAGCCGGCCGGGGGCGCTCGCGCTGGGCTGGGCGCTCCAGGCCGGTCTGATCGTCAGCGGGTTCGTCGTCGGTACCATGTTCTTCCTCGGCGTGGTCTTCGCCGCCCTGTGGTGGGCCTCCGTCCACTACGGCCGCAAGGTCGACGAGATCCGCGCCCGGCGCCCGGCACCGGCCGCCTGACTGCCGCCGGGTACCCGCCTTGTAGGCTCAGCGGCGCGTCAGATCGTCATACGGACTGTGCGCGCCCGCACACCCGCACCGCACCCCGTACCAGCACCCCACCAGGAGCCGTCCCGTGTCCCAGCGCACCCTTGTCCTTCTCAAGCCGGACGCCGTCCGCCGCGGTCTGGTCGGCGAACTCCTCGGCCGTATCGAGCGCAAGGCAGGCTGGACGATCAGCGCGCTGGAACTGCGGAGCCTGGACCGCGCCACGCTGGAGCAGCACTACGCCGAGCACGTCGGACGGCCCTTCTACGAGCCGCTGATGGAGTTCATGGCGTCCGGCCCGGTGGTCGCGCTGGTGGTCGAGGGCGAGCGGGTGGTCGAGGGCGTACGGGCGCTGGCCGGTCCCACCGACCCGATTGCCGCGGCACCGGGGTCCATTCGGGGGGACTTCGGGACGATCGTGCGAGAGAACCTGATCCACGCCTCGGACTCCGAGCAGTCCGCCGAACGCGAGATCAAGATCTTCTTCCCCGGTCTGGCCTAAAACCCCGCCTCTCCAGGGCATATGCGGGGAACGATCGGGAACCAATCACCCCGACACGGCGTCACCATTACAGAGGTCCGCTGTGTGTTCTGATGACAATGACGACGGAACCCCCGACCCTGCGTCCGGCCGGGCGCGACTACGATGGAATCTCCGCTCAAGCTCGGGAAGGCCAGACGTATCCACATGGCGAACAACATGTCGTTCATCGGCCGTGACATGGCTGTCGACCTCGGGACCGCCAACACGCTGGTGTACGTCAGGGGTCGCGGGATCGTCCTCAACGAGCCGTCGGTCGTGGCGGTCAACACCAATACGGGCGGCATCCTCGCGGTCGGCTCCGAGGCGAAGAAGATGATCGGCAGGACCCCCGGCAACATCGTCGCGGTCCGGCCGCTGAAGGACGGTGTCATCGCCGACTTCGAGATCACCGAGCGCATGCTGCGGTACTTCATCCTCAAGATCCACAAGCGCCGCTATCTGGCCCGGCCGCGCGTGGTGATCTGCGTGCCCTCCGGTATCACCGGAGTCGAGCGCCGGGCCGTGATCGAGGCGTCCACCCAGGCCGGCGCCCGTACCGTGCACATCATCGAGGAACCGATGGCCGCGGCGATCGGCGCCTCGCTCCCGGTCCACGAGGCCACCGGCAACATGGTGGTGGACATCGGCGGTGGCACCACCGAGGTGGCCGTGATCAGCCTCGGCGGCATCGTCACCGCGCAGTCCATCCGCGTCGCGGGCGACGAGCTGGACAACGCGATCATCCAGCACATCAAGAAGGAGTACAGCCTGCTGCTGGGCGAGCGCACCGCCGAGCAGATCAAGCTGACCATCGGCTCCGCCTTCGACCCGGGTCTGGACAAGGACGAGCACACCGAGATCCGCGGCCGGGACCTGGTCAGCGGGCTCCCCAAGACGGTGGTCATCTCCGCCACCGAGGTCCGCAAGGCCATCGAGGAACCGGTCAACGCGATCGTGGACGCGGTCAAGACCACCCTGGACAAGTGCCCGCCGGAGCTGTCCGGCGACATCATGGACCGCGGCATCGTGCTGGCCGGCGGCGGCGCGCTGCTGCGCGGCCTGGACGAACGGCTGCGGCACGAGACCGGCATGCCCATCCACATCGCCGAGGCGCCGCTGGACTGCGTGGCGCTCGGCGCCGGCAAGTGCGTCGAGGAGTTCGAGGCGCTCCAACAGGTCCTCGACGCCGCGCCGCGCAGATGACCGGGCCGGCCAGGCCGGTCCGCTCCGGCGGCTGAGCCGGCCGCCCGCCGATCCGGCCCTGCCGCCGGATCACAGCACACTAGCTCCGACCGGCCGCGGCGCCCCCAGCTGGCGGCGGGTCCGATGAGGAAGGCACGGACTGGCGCCCGTGAGGGACACACGAGAGAGCCGGCTTCTGCTGGTGCTGCTGGTGGTGGTCGCGTTCGCGCTGATCACCGTGGACATCCGGGGCGGTGAGGACTCACCGCTCGACCGGTCGCGGACCGCGGCCCAGTCCGTCTTCGGGCCGGTCGAGAACGCGGTGGCGGGCGCTGTCGACCCGGTGGGCAACGCCATAGAGGCGGTACGGGAATCCGGCGACCGCAGCAGCACCATCAGTCGCCTCCAGCGTGAGAACGAGGCGTTGAAGCAGCAGCTCGGCAGCAAGGACATCACCCGTCAGCGGGCCGCCGAACTGGACCGGCTGCTGAAGACCGCGGGCGCCGGGCAGTACGCCATCAAGGGCGCGCAGATCATCGCCATAGGAGCGGCCCAGGGCTTCTCGTGGACGGTCACCATCGACGCCGGCAGCCGCGACGGCATCTCCCGCGACATGACCGTCATCAACGGCGACGGCCTGGTCGGCCGGGTCACCACTGTCGGACCGGCCACCTCGACCGTACTGCTCGCCAACGACCCGGACTTCACCGTCGGCACCCGCATGGAAGGTTCCATGGAACTGGGCTTCGCCACCGGCCAGGGCGACCGGCCGATGCGGGTCCAGTTGCTGAACGGCAAGGCCGACGTGCGCAAGGGCGACCGGCTGGTCACCTTCGGCTCGCAGGCCGGCAAGCCGTTCGTGCCCGGTGTCCCGGTCGGACGGGTCATCGGCATGGAGCCTTCCGGGGGCAACCTCACCAAGGCCATCCTGGTGCAGCCGTTCGTCGGCTTCACCCGGCTCGACATCGTCGGCGTCGTCGTGGTGGGTCCGCGTACCGACCCGCGCGACAGCGTCCTGCCGACGCGGCCGGCCGTCCCGCCGAAGCCCAAGCCGAAGGCCACGGCCACGCCCAAGAGCGGGGCCACGCCAGGCAACGGGCCCACACCCATGAGCGGAACCACGGCCACGCCCATGGAGCCCACACCCATGGAGTCCGCCGCCGTGGAACCCACCCCCTCGACCGAGCCGGACCAGCCGTCACCGACGCCCGGCGGCAGCGCCTCGCCCGCTGCCACCCCGACGAACACCAGCGGGAACTGAACCATGCGCCTGAACCGGATCGTGCTCTCCACCGCCCTGGTGGTCATCGCCATGGTCGCCCAGGTCAGCGTGCTGGCCCGGCTGCACCTGCCCGGCGCGGTGCCCGACCTGCTGCTGCTCACCGTGCTCGGCCTGGCCATGACCTACGGCCATGTCGGGGGCAGTCTGGTCGGCTTCGGCGCCGGGCTGCTCGCCGACGTCGCGCCGCCCGCCGACCACGCGGTGGGCCGCTACGCGCTCGTCCTGTGCGTCATCGGCTACGCGGCGGGCCTGGTCAAACCCGAGTCCGGCCAACTGCGCACCGCCGCGGCCCCCATGACGGTCGTGGTCGTCGCCGCCGTCGGCACGACGCTGCTCTACGCGGGCGTCGGCAGCCTGGTCGGCGACACCGCCGGCGCCCATGTGGGCCTGGGCAAACTGGTCTTCACCGCCACCGTCTACGACCTGCTGCTGGCGCCCTTCGTCGTCCCGTTGGTGATGGCGCTGGCCCGCCGCTTCGACCACGACCCGCTCGCCGAGGACTCGGCCGGCGGCTTCGGCGGCCGCGTCCGCACCAGAACCGGCATCGCCCCGCAGCGCAACCTGTTCGGCCGCGCGGGCAAGACGGTCCGCTCCACCTCGATGGTCCGCGGAGGGGTGCGCCGGTGAGCGACGTGCGCGCGGCCGCCGGGCCGCTGGTGGGTGTGGTGCGGGCATGTGTGTGCCGTGCGGGCGGAGAAGCGAACGGAGGGCAGCGGTGAGCAACATCCCCGAGACCGGCCGTACCTCCCGGGTCACCATCCGCCTGGTCATCCTCCAGGTCCTCGTCGTGTCGCTGCTGCTCACCCTCGGCGGACGCCTGTGGTACCTGCAGGTCCGCAACGGCGCCGAGTACGAGCAGAAGGCCGCCAGCAACCACATCCAGCAGGTCGTCACGCCCGCCGTGCGCGGCGCGATCCTCGACGACCGCGGGGTGCCGCTCGCCGACAACGAGACCAAGCTCGTGGTCTCCGCCAGCCGCACCGACCTGCTCAAGCAGACCGACGACGGCAAGGCCGTACTGACCCGGCTGGCCGGCGTGCTCGGCATGACGGCGAAGGACGTGCTCGACAAGGTGCGGCTGTGCGACGCCCACACCCCGCGCCCCTGCTGGAACGGCTCCCCGTACCAGCCGATCCCGATCACCGACGAGGCCACCACGCAGCAGGCCCTGCAGATCATGGAGCGGCGCGAGGACTTCCCCGGCATCACCGCCGAACCCACCGCCGTACGCCGGTACGCGGCCCCGTACAAGGCCAACACCGCGCAGGTGCTCGGCTATCTGTCGCCGGTCACCGACGAGGAGGTGGCCGCGTCGGAGAAGACCGACAACCCGCTGCTGCGCTCCGACCAGATCGGCCGCTCGGGCCTGGAGAGCACCTACGACGCGCAACTGCGCGGCAAGGCCGGCGTGACCCGTTACGAGGTGGACAACCTCGGCCGGGTCATCGGCAAGGCGGGCGACACCCCGGCGCAGCCCGGCGCCAACCTGGTCACCAGCATCGACGCACGCGTCCAATTCGTCGCCGAGAAGGAACTCGCGACGGCCATGTCGGAGGCCCGCAAGACCTACGACAAGATCACCCGGGAGAACTACAAGGCGGACTCCGGCGCGGCCGTCGTGATGGACAACCGCACCGGCCATGTCATCGCCATGGCCAGCGCCCCCACCTACGACCCCAACGCGTGGGTCGGCGGCATCTCCGCCAAGGACTACAAGGCGCTCACCGACGCCAAGTCCAACTACCCGCTGCTGAACCGGGCCGTCCAGGGCCAGTCGGCGCCCGGCTCCACCTTCAAGGTGATCTCCACCTCCGCCGCGGTCAACGCCGGCTACTCCATCGACGGCTCCTATCAGTGCAGCCCGTCGATGACCATCGGCAACCGGGTCTTCAAGAACTTCGAAGGCGAGTCCTTCGGCTCCATCTCGCTCCAGCGCGCCCTCGAGGTCTCCTGTGACACCGTCTTCTACGGCCTCGCGTACGACCAGTGGCAGAAGGACGGCGGCACCAACCCCAAGCACGCCAAGGACTGGTTCTTCAAGACCGCCCACCAGTTCGGCCTCAACGCCAAGACCGGCATCGACCTGCCCGGTGAGGTCACCGGCCGGATTCCGGACCGTCAGTGGAAGCGCAGCTTCTACGACGCCAACAAGGACTACTGGTGCAAGGTGGCGAAGACCAAACGGACCGACTACGCCGCCCAGATCGCCCGGGAGAACTGCACCGACGGCTACGTGCTGCGCGCCGGTGACTCGGTCAACTACGCGATCGGGCAGGGCGACACGCTGGTCACCCCGATCCAGATGGCCCGCGTCTACGCAGCGCTGGCCAACGGCGGCACCCTCTTCGAGCCGTCGCTGGCGAAGGCCGTGGTGAGCCCCGACGGGAAGACCGTCACCCCGATCAAGCCCAAGGTGGCCGGCAGGCTGCCGGACTCCCAGCAGACCCTGAAGTACATCAACACGGCCCTCGCGGGCGTCGTCACCCACGGTACGGCCGCCTGGAAGTTCGGCGGCTGGCCGCAGGACAAGATCACCCTGCACGCCAAGACCGGTACCGCGGAGGTCGCCGGCAAGCAGACGACGTCGTGGCTGACCACGTACACCAAGGACTACACGGTCGTGATGACGATCTCGCAGGCCGGTACCGGTTCCGGCGCCTCCGGTACCGCGATCCGGCGGATCTACGAGGCGATGTACGGCATCACCAAGGACAGCTCCCAGATCGACCCGAGCAAGGGCCTGATGCCCACGCCGGTCACCAAGCTGCCGAAGATCACCGCGGACGGTGTGGTGGTCCGGGCTTCGTACCCCGGCATGTATCCGTCCGGCCCGGTCGCCGTCCCGGTCGCGCCCCGCACCGCGGGCGACGGCCCGGCCGTACCGGCCGCGCTCGCCCCCACCAGGACCGAGCGACCGCTCCACGGCAGGAAGTCCCGGGCATGAGCGCGCACAGCTACTCGATCCGCCGGTTCACCCCCGAGCGCTCCGCGCTGGGCAAGCTCTTCGCGCGGGACTCGATCGTGCGCCGGATGGACTGGCTGCTGCTCTTCGCGACGCTGGCGCTGTGCGGGATCGGCACGCTGCTGGTGTACTCGGCGACCCGTAACCGCACGAACCTCACCCACGGCGACCAGTACTACTTCCTGATCCGCCACATGATGAACGCCGGCATCGGTTTCGGCCTCGCCGCGGGCGCCATGGCCATAGGACACCGCCGGATGCGCGGGGTGGTGCCGTTCTTCTACGCCTTCTCCATCCTCGGCGTCCTGGCCGTGCTCAGCCCGCTGGGCTCCACCGTCAACGGCTCGCACGCGTGGATCGTGATCGGCGGCGGCTTCTCGGTGCAGCCGTCGGAGTTCGTGAAGATCGCCATCATCATCGGCATGGCGATGGTGCTCTCCGCCCGGGTGGACGCGGGCGACAAGGTGCACCCCGACCACCGCACGGTGCTGCAGTCCCTGGGCCTGGCCGCGGTGCCGGTCGTGATCATCATGCTGATGCCGGACCTCGGCTCGGTCATGGTGCTCGGCGCGATCGTGCTCGGCGTCCTGCTCGCCTCCGGCGCGTCCAACCGCTGGGTGTTCGGCCTGATCGCCGCGGGCATCGCCGGAGCGCTGCTGGTGTGGCAGCTCGGCGTCCTCGACCAGTACCAGATCGACCGCTTCGCCGCCTTCGCCAACCCCGCCCTCGACCCCTCCGGCGTCGGCTACAACACCAGCCAGGCCCGCATCGCCATCGGCTCGGGCGGACTGCTCGGCAAGGGACTCTTCCACGGCGGCCAGACCACCGGGCAGTTCGTGCCCGAGCAGCAGACCGACTTCGTCTTCTCGGTCGCGGGGGAGGAACTGGGCTTCGTCGGCGCCGCTTTCATCATCTCCCTGCTCGGCATCATCCTGTGGCGCGCCTGCGCGATCGCCCGCAACGCCACGGACCTGTACGGCACGATCGTGGCGGCCGGCATCGTGGCGTGGTTCGCCTTCCAGTCGTTCGAGAACATCGGGATGACGCTGGGGATCATGCCGGTGGCGGGCATCCCGTTGCCCTTCGTGTCGTACGGCGGTTCGTCGATGTTCGCCAACTGCGTCGCCATAGGGCTGTTGCAGTCGGTACGGATGCAGCGGCCGATGTCGGCGTAGGGCCGGTCCGGCACGTCCGGGTCCGGGGGCCCGGGGGGTGCCGGGGGTCTCGCACTGGTCGGTCTTTCCTGCTCACTCCCTGCGCGGGTGGCCTCGTTCCTCGGCCGCCCACTCCGGGAGCTTGTGCGTCAGCCCTCCGAGGTGGCAGCCGTTGAGCGCGCGCCTTGCCTCCCGCCGGATGGCGGATTACCGTCCCAGCATGGGCGAACGGGTCCGGGAGACCGAACGGAAGTACGAGACCGCGGGTGACGGCCCCAGCCTCGGACCGGACGGGCTGACCGGCCTGCCCGGCGTCTCCTCGGTGGCCACCCCCGAGCCGGTACGGCTGGACGCCGTCTACTACGACACCCCGGACCTCGCCCTCGCCGCCCACCGCAGGACGCTGCGCCGCCGCACGGGCGGCGACGACGCGGGCTGGCACCTCAAACTGCCCACCGCCGAGGCCGACACCCGCACCGAGGTGCACGCCCCGCTGGGTTCTGCCGCGGACCAGCCGCCGCCGGAGCTGCTGTCCGAGGTCGCCGCGGTGGTACGGGGCCGCCCGCTCGCCCCCGTCGTACGGCTGCGGACCACCCGGCGGCCGGCGCTGCTGCGGGACAAGGCCGGACGGACCCTGGCCGAGATCGCGTACGACGAGGTGGCCGCCTCGGCGCCGGGCGGACCGGACACGGCGTGGACCGAGGTCGAGGTGGAACTGCGGGACGGGAAGGCCCGGCTGCTGGACGCCGTGGAGGAACGTCTCACGGCGTCGGGACTGCGCCGCTCCGCCTCCCCCTCCAAGCTCGCCCGCGCCCTCGGCGACCGGCTCGTCCCGCTGCCGCGACCGGCCGACCCCGCGCGGACCGCCGGCCAGGTCGCCACCGCGTACCTGCACGCCCAGCTCACCGCCCTCCTCACCCTCGACCCCGCGGTGCGCCGCGCCGAGGAGGACGCCGTCCACCGGATGCGGGTCGCCACCCGCCGCGCCCGCAGCGCGCTGAAGAGCTTCCGCCGCGAGCTGGACCGCACCGCCACCGACCCGCTCGGCGGCGAACTGCGCTGGCTGGCCGGCGTCCTCGGCCTCGAACGCGACCGCGAGGTGCTGGCCGAACGCCTCGCGCGACGGCTAGCCGAACTCGACCCGGCCCTGGTCAACCCGAAGGTGCGCCGCCGGGTGACGCCCCCCGCGGGCCACTCCGGTGTGCACGCCGTCGTCGTCCGCGAACTCGACGGGCCCCGCTACTTCGGGCTGCTCTACACCCTCGAATCGCTGCTGACCGCGCCCCCGTTCCGCCCCGCCGCCGACGTCGGCGCCGGCCGGGCCGCCGCGGCGACCGTACGACGCGACCACGCCAGGCTGCGCCGCCGGATCGAGGCCGCCCTCCGCCTTCCGCCCGGCGACGACCGCGACACCGCCCTCCACGAGGCCCGCAAGGACGCCAAACGCGCCCGCTACTCCAGCGAGGCGGCCGAATCGGTACTCGGCGCCTCCGCCACCGACCACACCACCCGCATGAAGTCAGTGCAGCAGCTCCTCGGCGAACACCAGGACAGTGTGATGTGCCGCCGCGTCCTGGCGGACCTGCGCCACCAGGCCCGCGCGGCGGGCGAGAACCCGGCACCGTACAAGGCGATGTCCCGCCGGGAGCGAGAGCTGGCCACGGCGGTGGAGGCCCGGCTCCCGGAGGTCTGGCGGGCGGCGGACCGCACGGTGTGAGGACCCCCGCCCGTGCGCGGGCGGAACGGTCTGAAGAGGGGGCGCCTTCCGCCTCGGGTAACCTTGAGGGCCATCCTCCCCCCGGCCGATTCCGCCGGGGTGTCCCCGCCAGCCCACTGAGAGTCGCCGAGATGCCTGTCGAGTCGGTCTTTCCCCGCCTGGAAGCGCTGCTCCCGCACGTACAGAAGCCGATCCAGTACGTGGGCGGAGAGCTGAACTCCACCGTCAAGGACTGGGACAGCGCCGACGTGCGGTGGGCGCTGATGTACCCGGACGCGTACGAGGTGGGCCTGCCCAACCAGGGCGTCATGATCCTCTACGAGGTGCTCAACGAACGCCAGGGCGTACTCGCCGAGCGGACGTACAGCGTCTGGCCGGACCTCGAGGCGCTGATGCGCGAGCACGGCGTGCCGCAGTTCACCGTCGACGCCCACCGGCCGGTGCGCGCCTTCGACGTCTTCGGCCTGAGCTTCTCCACCGAGCTCGGATACACCAACATGCTGGCCGCCCTCGACCTCGCCGGCATCCCCCTGAACAGCGCCGACCGCACCCTGGACGACCCGATCGTGCTGGCCGGCGGCCACGCGGCCTTCAACCCCGAGCCGATCGCCGACTTCATCGACGCCGCCGTCATCGGCGACGGCGAGCAGGCCGTACTGGAGATCACCGAGGTCGTCCGCGCCTGGAAGGCCGAGGGCCGGCCCGGCGGGCGGGACGAGATCCTGCTGCGCCTGGCCAGGACCGGCGGGGTGTACGTACCGCGCTTCTACGATGTCGAGTACCTGCCCGACGGCCGCATCTCCCGGGTCGTGCCCAACCGCTCCGGCGTGCCGTGGCGGGTCTCCAAGCACACCGTGATGGACCTCGACGAGTGGCCGTACCCCAAGCAGCCGCTCGTCCCGCTCGCCGAGACCGTCCACGAGCGGATGTCCGTCGAGATCTTCCGCGGCTGCACCCGCGGCTGCCGCTTCTGCCAGGCCGGCATGATCACCCGCCCGGTCCGCGAGCGGTCCATCACCGGCATCGGCGAGATGGTCGACGCGGGCCTGAAGGCCACCGGCTTCGAGGAGGTCGGCCTGCTCTCGCTCTCCTCCGCCGACCACAGCGAGATCGCCGACATCGCCAGGGGTCTCGCCGACCGCTACGAGGACGACAAGATCGGCCTCTCCCTGCCCTCCACCCGCGTGGACGCCTTCAACATCGACCTCGCCGACGAACTGACCCGCAACGGCCGCCGCTCCGGCCTCACCTTCGCACCCGAAGGCGGCTCCGAGCGTATCCGCAAGGTCATCAACAAGATGGTCTCCGAAGAGGACCTGATCCGTACCGTCGCCACCGCGTACGGCAACGGCTGGCGCCAGGTGAAGCTCTACTTCATGTGCGGCCTGCCCACCGAGACCGACGAGGACGTCCTGCAGATCGCCGACATGGCGAAGAAGGTCATCCAGAAGGGCCGCGAGGTCACCGGGCAGAACGACATCCGCTGTACCGTCTCCATCGGCGGCTTCGTCCCCAAGCCGCACACCCCCTTCCAGTGGGCCCCCCAACTCGGCGTCGAGGAGACCGACGCCCGCCTGGAGAAGCTGCGCGACGCCATCCGCGGCGACCGGAAGTACGGGCGCAACATCGGCTTCCGCTACCACGACGGCAAACCCGGAATCATCGAGGGCCTGCTCTCCCGCGGCGACCGCCGGGTCGCCTCCGTGATCCGCGCGGTCTACGAGTCCGGTGGCCGCTTCGACGGCTGGCGCGAGCACTTCTCCTACGACCGCTGGATGCGCGCCTGCGCCGCCGCCCTCCCCGAGCGGGGCGTGGACCTCGACTGGTACACCACCCGCGAACGCACCGTCGAGGAGGTCCTGCCCTGGGACCACCTCGACTCCGGCCTCGACAAGGACTGGCTCTGGGAGGACTGGCAGGACGCCCTCGACGAGACCGAGGTCGAGGACTGCCGCTGGACCCCGTGCTTCGACTGCGGGGTGTGCCCTCAGCTGGACACGAGTATCCAGATCGGCCCGACGGGCAAGAAGCTGCTGCCGCTCATGGTCACCAACGCGGGCGCGCAGCGGGGCGCGTAGGCACGGCGGGAACCGCGGTTCGGCATCCGAACCGCGGTTCCCGCCGTGCTGCCTTTCAGGACGTCAACGCGGTTTCGGGTTCGGCCGGGGTGCCCGCGGCGTCCACCGCGGGGTCGGCGGCCGGGGTCTTGCCGAGGAAGGCGGCGCGGGCGGCGTCGGCGTCCAGGACGCCTTCCCAGCGGGCGACCACGAAGGTGGCGACGCAGTTGCCGAGCAGGTTGGTGACCACGCGCATGGTGTCCATCAGCCGGTCGGCGGCGAGCAGGAGGGCGACGGCGCCCACCGGGACCACGTGCAGCGCCGTCACGGTGGCCGAGAGCGCCAGGAACGCGGAGCCGGGGATGCCGGCCATTCCCTTGGAGGTGAGCACCAGCACCAGGACGGCGACGGCCTGCTGGCCGAGCGTCAGGTCGACGCCGACGGCCTGTGCCATGAACAGCAGGGCGATGGACAGGTAGATGGACGCGCCGTCGAGGTTGAAGGAGTATCCGGTCGGCAGTACCAGGCCGGTGGTCGACTCCGGGCACCCCGCGCCGCGCAGCTTCTGCATGATGCGCGGCAGCACCGACTCACTGGACGCGGTGGCCACCGCGAGGGTGAACTCCGCGCGGGCGTATACAAGAAAGCGCCACAGGCTCAGCCCGGTGAGGACCTTCAGCAGCACCGCCAGGACCAGGACGAAGAGCAGCGCGCTCCCGTAGCAGGCGGCGATCAGCTTGCCGTACGAGGACAGCGCCTGCAGACCGTACTGGCCGATGAGGTACGCGGCCGAGGCGAAGGCGGCGACCGGTGCCAGCTTCATGACATAGCCGACGATCTTGAAGATGACCTCGGCGGCCTGGTCCACCAGATTGAGCACCAGCGGTGCCCGCTCGCGGCCCACGTGTACGATCGCGGCCCCGCACAGGACGGCCAGCAGCAGCACCTGGAGGAGTTTGTTCTCGGCGAAGGCGCCGACGGCACTGGTCGGGATGATGTCCAGGAAGAATCCGGTGACGCCGGGCAGGTGGTTGTCGGCGGTCTTCGCGTCCACCGCTCCCTCGTCGAGCACGGGGTGCCCGCCCGCGAACCCGGCTCCCGGCTGGACCAGGTTGCCCACCAGGAGACCGAACACCAGCGCGGCGGTGGTCACCGCCTCGAACCGGATCAGCGCCTTCAGGCCGATCCGTCCGACGGCCTTCAGATCGCCGGCCTTGGCGATTCCGGTCACCACCACGCAGAAGACGAGCGGGGAGATCACCATCTTGATCAGCTTCAGGAACCCGTTGGCGACCTGCTGGAATGTCTCCGCGGACGCGGGCCATACCTCGCCGACGACGGCCCCGAGCACCAGCGCGAGGACCACATGGAAGAACGGCGACCGGAGCAGCGCGGCCGGTCTGAAGCCGGCCGGTGGGGCCTGAGCGGTGGTGGACATGTGACTCCCTGATCCCGAATTCCGCATAGCGGAAACTCTATTTCAGGACGTCATCCTGCAAGGCGCGTGTTTCGGCGATGACTCAACTCCGTGTGCCCAGTGCAACGTTGCTCCTGTTGGTCGGGGTGGCCCGGCACCGGGCGAAAACCCTTGACCGTGCCGGGGCCGCGCCCGGCAGGCTGAGCCGATGCCGCGACTCGTCGACCCGCGCTGATCACCTGCGACACCACCAACACCGCCTCCCGCAAGGTGATCGAGGCGTGCGGGGGCCGGTGCGAGGACGAGTGCGGTGGGACACTGCGCTACTGGGCGCCGACCGGGATCCGCTAGGTTCGGGCCATGTCGTACCAGGACCTCCGGGGGACGTCCGCGCGGCCTGACGGCTGCCTGGCCGTGGCGATACGGATCTCCGTGCGGGTCGTCGCGGTGATCGTGATCCTGCCGCTGCGGCTGCTGTGGGACGCGGCGCGGGCGTCGCAGGGGTGGCTGTGGCGCTACGTGCTGCGTCCGCCGCTGCGCGCGCTGGGCCGGGCCGCCGGCTGGTTGGTCGACATTCTGCTGGTCAGGCCCGCGGCGTGGCTGTGGCGCCACGTCCTCACGCCGCTGGGTCGCAGCCTGGTGCGGACGGCGCGGACGGCCGTGCGATGGCTGCTGGTCCTCCCGGTCCTCGCTCTGTACCGGTACGTGCTGGCGCCGGCCGGCCGGGCGGCGCGCTGGTGCCTGCTGGGGCTGGCGGCGGTCACGGCCTGGCTCGGTCGCGTCCTCGTCGCCACGCCCGCGGCCTGGCTGTGGCGCCTGGTACTCCTGCCGGTGATCACGGCGGTCGGGCTCGCGGCGGCGTTCCTCGTGCGGTACGTGCTGGTGTGGCCGGCCGTGGCGCTGTGGCGGTACGTACTGGTGCCCGCCGGGCGCGGCCTGTGGTGGATGGTGCGGGGCGCCGGGCTCGCGCTGGCCTGGCTCTTCCGGGTGCTTGTGGCGGTGCCGTTTGTCTTTCTCTGGCAGCGGGTGGTCGTGCCGGTCGCCCGGGAGATCGGGGCGGCCGTCGCCCAGGCGTGGCGGGTCACCGCGTATCTCTCGCGGGCCGTCGGACGCGGCCTGGCCTGGCTCTTCCGGGTACTGATCGCGATTCCGGTCGCCTGGGTGCGGCGGCGGACCGGTGCCCCTGCGCTGCGTGCGGTACGGGCGGCCGGGCGGTGGGTCCGGCGCGAGGTCCTGCGCCCGGTCCGGCAGGCGGTGGCCGACGCGCGCCGGACCGTCCGCGTGGCACTGTTCGGGACCCCGCAGCGCGACGTGGAACCACCCCCCGTCGACCTGGGCAAACCGTAGTTGTCCACAGGGCGGTGCCGGGCCGGTGTGGGTCGGGGTCTGCGCGGCGTAACCTTGTATGTGTGCGGTACGGACGACGTACCGCACACATACGGACTGAACGCACGACGAGGGACTGAACGACACTGGGCAAGCGACAGCCCGAAGGCCCGCCGCCCGCACCCGCGGTGCAGCGCATCCGCCTGCGGTACACCAAGCGCGGACGCCTTCGTTTCACCAGCCACCGCGACTTCCAGCGCGCCTTCGAGCGGGCGCTGCGCCGCGCCGAGGTGCCGATGGCGTACTCGGCGGGGTTCACCCCGCACCCGAAGGTGTCGTACGCGGGCGCCGCACCCACCGGCGTCGGCAGCGAGGCGGAGTACTTGGAGATCGCGCTCGCCCAGGAGCGCGATCCGGAGAAGCTGCGGCTGCTGCTGGACGAGTCGCTGCCCGCCGGACTCGACATCACCGAGGCGGTCGAGGCCCGCACCTCCGGGCTGGCCGAGCGCCTTGAGGCGTCGGTCTGGCAGTTGCGGCTCGACGGCGTCACGCCGGACGAGGCGCGGCGGGCGGTGGCCGTGTTCCTCGCCGCGGACAGCGTGGAAGTACAGCGCGACACCAAGAACGGTGTCCGTGTCTTCGACTGCCGGGCCGCCGTCACGCGGCTCGACGTCATGGACGCGGATGCCACCGAAGAGGGTGCCGATAGGCCGCGGGACCACGCCTGTGCGATACTGCGGCTGGTTGTGCGGCACCTGACACCTGTCGTACGGCCCGACGACGTACTGTCCGGCCTCCATGCGACGGCCGACCTCGCGCCGCCGGTCCCCGCAGCGGTGACCAGGCTGGCGCAGGGGCCGCTCGACGAGGAGTCCGGTTCGGTCGCCGACCCGCTCGCGCCCGATCGCGACGCCGTGGCGGTACCGGCCGGTTCCGTGTAGGTACGGCGTCGACGCGTCGCCGACGCACCAGGGAGCCACCCGGGTCCGGCGCCGCTGACCACATGAGACTTTCGTCGGCCCTCGACCCGGGCCGACGAGCGACACAACAGCTCCCGTGCGGCGCACGCGCCCTCGGCGGCCCGGCTCCGATACCCAAGCGGACCGCCGGCCCCGAACCGGACGCGGCGCCCGGGAGCATGACGGGAGCAATGCCCGAATGCCCGAGACCGATCCCACTGTGCCGGGTGCCGACCCGGAGACTTCTGCCACCGCCGACGAAGCGGCCGCACCCCCCCGCCGTCGCCGCGCCGCCTCCCGCCCCGCGGGTCCGCCGGTGGGCGCCGACGGTACGACGACGGGCGGCGACGCCACGGCACAGGACGCGCCCGCCCCGCCCCGACGCCGCGCCACCCGGAAGACCGCCGCGACCGAGCCCGTGAACGCCTCCGGCTCGGCTACGGACGGCGCTTCCGTCGCCGACCCCGGTGCCGCGGACGAGGCCGCGCCCGCGCGTACCCGCCGCCGGGCGACGCGTAAGGCCACCG